>CANPMT010000135.1 GCA_947575235.1 uncultured Porphyromonadaceae bacterium | reverse complement strand
AAGAGATCCGCGCCCTTAAATTCCTTCCCCATCTTACCGATTATGAGATATTCAGGCCCTTTCTTAACTTAACGGCGTTGCTCCTTGCGCCTGCGCTCAATGATGTCTGCAAATGATTTCGGCAGGCGCACATTGTACAGATCGTAGGCCTCATCAAAGAGCGGCGCAATCTCCTCATCGGTAAACCCTGCTATACCACAGCCGATTCTTGTGACATAGAATGTATTCTGATCCCACTCTCGAGCCAGATTTATGAACTCGTCGACATACGGTCGGATGGTCTCAATGCCGCCCTGCATTGTGGGGATGGCGTATGACTGTCCCTGTATGCCGACCCCCTGGCCCCATATGGCGCCAAACTTACGGTAAGCGGTGCGTGCCGCGCCCCCGGCGTGCCGCCCCAGCAGATTGCTGCCGAATACAAAGATATCGTCGGGTTCGAGATGAGTAATTCTTTCGGGTGTATATTCTCTGTTCATTCTTGTTTTTTCGTGAAAAGATTAAATATCAAAAGAGGATATCCGCACCATCCTATTCCCGGTAGTCGGAGGGGCTCATGCCGAGGTTGTTCTGAACGTAACGGCTGAAAAATCATCAGAGACGCACATATTCCCGACAAGTCCACCCTTGCGGACTATCATCACCAAAAGTGAGTCGCTTCCCGTTGAAAACAAACTCCATGTTGCCGTCAAGGCAGAGCGCGTGAGTGAGGTAACCATCCATCTTATCGGAGGCTATTTCAGTCAAGGAGTCAGTGATGATGATTTTGTCGAATAATGCTTCGTCAGCCATATGGATATCGTTTGCTGTCGCAAAAATAGTAATAAATCGCGAATCAGCTCTATATTACCATGTTTTTTCTTTTTGTGCGGCACGAGATTCACTCCCACTGCAGCTACTTACTGAAAAAATGGACAAACTTACAGAAGTCTGTATTAAGCATCAACCGATGGGAAGCGTTAAATTTGCAATGAACTGATTTTAAACTACAAATATACCTACAATATGAAGACAGTGACCTTAAACAACGGGGTCGTGATGCCCCAGATTGGCTACGGAGTGTATCAGGTATCTCCGGCTGAGTGTGAGCGTTGTGTGTCGGAAGCACTGGGAGTGGGATACCGTATGATCGATACCGCGCAGGCGTATCATAACGAGGAAGGAGTAGGGGCTGCCGTTAAGAAAAGTGGCATTCCACGCCAAGAGTTGTTCCTTGTGTCAAAGGTATGGATATCCAACTATGGGTTCGACAAGGCAAAGGCCTCTATAGATGAAAGTCTGCGCAAACTCGGCACAGATTACATCGACCTCATGCTCCTGCACCAACCTTTCTGCGACCGCTATGGCGCATACCGGGCCCTTGAGGCAGCCTACAAAGAGGGTAAGGTGCGCGCCATAGGTGTGAGCAATTTCTATCCTGACCATTTCATCGACCTTGCAAGCAACGTTGAGATTGTGCCGGCGGTCAATCAGGTAGAGACACACGTGTTCGACCAGCAGATAGAGTCGCAGATGTACATGAAAGAGTTTGGCACTCACATGATGGCATGGGCACCTCTGGCCGAGGGACGTAACAATTTCTTCACCAATCCTACGCTTAAGGCAATAGGGGAGAAGTATGGAAAATCAGTAGCACAGGTGGCTCTCCGCTGGCTCATTGAGCGCGATGTGATAATCATCCCGAAGTCGGTGCATGTGGAGCGTATGCAACAGAACCTTGACATCTTCGACTTTAAGCTCTCGGAGGAGGATATGAAGACTATCGCAGCCCTTGATACAAAGAAGAGCCTCTTTTTCGATCATCACGATCCGGAAGTTGTAAAGATGTTCATGGGATGGAGATAAGTATCTCAACTAATCAAATAATAGCATGAAACTAAAGAACATAATTAATTCGGTTATGGCAATGGCCGCAATGTTGTTCAGCTTCAACATTTCAGCGACTGAACCTGCCGCAAAATCAGATGACAATATGAAATCAATAATAGTCTATTTCACCCACTCAGGCAATACTGAACTTGCTGCTGAAAAGTTGGCACAGGTGACAGGTGCGCCGATTATGAGAATATTTCCGGCTGAACCATACTCAGCAGAAGATGTGGATTGGGTAAACGAGCAATCCCGCTGCACTCAGGAGCATCTTAACCAGACACTACGTCCTGCGATCAAACCTCTGGATGTGGATTTCAGCCAATATGATACCGTATATATCGGGTTCCCGATATGGTGGCATGAGGAGCCGGCCGTAATCCGCACATTCCTTGACACTACAGATCTGGAAGGGAAGCAACTGTACCCCTTCTGCACATCCTACGAGAGTCCGATGTCGGAGGCTGACGCGACATTACAAAAAGGATATCCTACGCTCAACTGGCACACCGGACTGCGGCTTCCTGCCAGCACTGACGCAATAAAAGAATGGATTTCCAAATAAGATACTTAAGAGCATACTCAGTACTTATATATATAGAAGGCAGGCCCCTCGTGGACCTGCCTTCTCTGTCTGTGTAGCTGACTTCATATGTTAGTTCCCAATATGGGATTGGTTGTTGCTGTTATAGCGGTTACCTTGGATAACTATTGTGTTGAGGGTGGCATTGATTTCTGCCATTTCCTCCTGAGTATAGGTTACATTGGCTGC
>CANPMT010000134.1 GCA_947575235.1 uncultured Porphyromonadaceae bacterium | reverse complement strand
TCCAGATGTATGACGCCCTCCGTCTTGTATACCAGCCCACAGCCGCCGGCGCACCTATAGCTCCGACAGGGCTGATGAACGTTTCGGAAGGTGGACGCAGTCTGTTCGACTTCAATCTCCCTACAGTGACAGAGGATGGTACGGTTCTCGACCGTTCAAATATGTATTACAACATATTTATTGATGATGAGATATTTGAGTTTGACGCAGATGAATACAATCTCACAGAGAGTGTGGAGGATATGCCCTATCTCTTCACCAACAATCCGATTGTAAGCACAAAATACTCTACATTCCATGAGATACTGATGATGGTGGAGGGTTACGACACAATCGGTGTGCAGTGCTTCAATGTATATGACGGGGTGACCTATGCCGGACCGAAGGCAACGTTCGATGTTGCCACAGGTGAGGTGACAGTCACCACCGGAGTGGATGGCGTGACCGCCGACGGTGCTCCCGCACAGGTGATCTATTACGACCTCTCAGGACGTAAGGTTGCCAACCCCGCCGCCGGCATCTTCGTGCGACAGACCATAAACGAGGATGGCTCAGTGACAGTGGATAAGGTAATCCGCAAGTGACAGGGAGATCATTCGTATAAAAAAACCGGAAGTCAACTGTTGACTTCCGGTTTTTTTGTTAGCCCGTCATCGACATCCTCATCGGAAGAGGCGAGTCCTAACAACGGGTCGGGCACATTCTTGCGTCGTTCCATTTTGGCCCCCATCTTTATGAGTTTGCGGCAGGTCTGCGGAATGCTGTGGCCATTCTCCTGAATCTTCCTGTAACCCTCGTCATAGCTCTTCACCAGAGCATCGATACTCTTGCCGATGGCGGCATACTTCTCCATGAACGTCCCCACACGGTCGAGCATCTCATTGGCCAGTGCGAATACCCTCTGGTGATTCTCATTCTGGGTAATCTGCGACCATGTCAGATGCACGATTTTCAATGCGGCGTAAAGAGTCTGTTCATCAGCAATGTAGACATTCCTCTCCATAGCGTTGCGCCATAGCTCCGGTTTATGTGATGTGGCGAGGAGCAGGGCAGAGGTGTTAGGCACGAACATAATCACGTATCCTATCGAGCGTCTTGGAGAGGGGATAAGGGCAGAATAATTCTTGACTTCCAGTTCACGGACATGCTTCTCGATGCTGGCCACATGATTTCTGAGAGCACTCTCACGGGCTGGAGCTGACTCCGCGTTAAGATAATCAAGGAAACTCGACATCGACACCTTGGAATCGATTATCACATCACGCTGACGGTCGAGATGCAGAATCACATCCGGACGTAAAGAGGAAGTGGCTCCGATCACCTCCTGAGTGTCGAAATGTATTCCACGGGTGAGACCCTGGGCCTCAAGCAATTCAGTGAGTACCGTCTCCCCCCAGTCGCCCTGCACCTTGGTATTGCGGCCGAGGGCGTTGGCAAGGCGGTCAGCGCTTAAACGTGCAGCCTGGCTCTGGCGCAGAAGATTCTCTATATTGGTAGAGAAGATGCCCGAGAACTCAGCCTGACGGCGTGTGTTTGCCTCCATAGCCTCCTTCATGGTCTTCATAGTGGCGTTGATCGGATTGAGCGCTTCCTCGATTTTACGGGCATTGATATCCTGAAGCTCCTTTTGACCATCGCGCACCACCCGGGCGGTGACACCCGAGGCTACCACCTCAACATGTCGCTGCAGCATAGCCACCGTTTCGTTGAGATCCTTGCGAAGAGACTCAATGATTCTGCGGGAATTCTCCCTCTCATGGTCGAGCTGGCTCTTGTAAATCCTCTCCTTTTCCTCATAAAGAGCCTTATACTGCTGCTCCATCCTGCGGTCGGCAGCCGATTGCCGCGCCGACCTTATGGCATAGCCGATACACCCTCCCGCAACGAGGGCTATGAACGGCATCACGAAATCTGTCATGTTAAAAGTGCTGATTGCAGTTATCATATATCATATATAAAGAACAGAATATACGGAATGATATTTTATGCGGGATGTGATAAAACAGTTTATTTTGTCAGATTGTTTATTAAGAAACTGTTACTGAGAGAATGTTTGAGATAAACACCGGGTTATAAGTGCCGATGAGAGCCAATCATCTCCTTAGGCGGTAATATTGCAAGTTAAACCAATCTTAATCAGATAGCTATGAAATATGTAGACTCCGGCAACGGCAAGATGCCCCTTATCTCCCTTCTTGCCATACTATCTATCTCCCTGACAATAAACATGCCGGGGCTTGCGGTGTCGCCGATGCTCGGCAAGCTTCGCGACATCTTCCATTCATCAGAGATGGAGGCTCAGCTTGTGACGAGTTTGCCAAATATGTGCATGATTCCCGTTGTGCTGATAGCCGGGAAACTCTCCACGGCAGCCCGTCAGACAGCGGTGCTGACGACAGGTCTGGTAATATTCCTGATAGCCGGCATATGCTGTTTCTTTGCCAACAGCATGGCCGCGCTGATAATCTTCGGATGCTTCGTGGGGGTAGGGTGCGGACTCGTGGTGCCGGTAGCCGCCGGCTATATCTCCGAATGGTTTATGGGCAGTTCAAGGCAGGCTGATCTCGGGTTGAAATCCACCACCTCCAACGCCATGGTAATCGTGGCCAACATATACGTGGGTATAGTTGCCGCGCACAATTGGCATGCCG
>CANPMT010000133.1 GCA_947575235.1 uncultured Porphyromonadaceae bacterium | reverse complement strand
TGGGGCAAGGAGGACGAGTTGAAGCAACTCAAATCCGAACTTGCCGCCCTCGACCATAAAATCGCCGCCGAATTAGCTCCCAAATATGACGAAAAGGACGGCACTGAGGTGAAGCAGGAGCAATCACAGCAACCTCAGACTACGGTAAAGCCGGAAACGACCTCAAACACAGTTGTCGTTCAACCGACCAATCCTGAGCAAGGACATAAACCCTCAATGGTAGCTGAACCGGCTGTATCATATAGATCTTACCACAGAAAGATTAGTTAATAATATTAGAACTAATGGGTCACAGATTTTTTGTGGCCCATCTTTTAAGGTTAATAATAGTTAAAAATGAGCCTGCGATTTGTGTGTTACCTATAAGTAACGTAATTTTGTGACTACTTAGTAACAAAGTATATTATGACTACAGAGCGCAACAGGTTAGAAACCGAAAGAAAAATTCTTGAAGCCGTTGGACGAATTGTCGAGTCTGATGGTTTTGAGAAAGTCGGTGTTAATGCTGTTGCTAATGAGGCAGGCGTATCTAAGATGCTAATATATCGCTACTTTACTTCTATTGATGGACTGTTGGCTGCATATATTAAGCAGAATGATTATTGGCTCAACATATCCTTAGATTTACGTCTTGAAAAGAATAATCTCATACCCTATATAGTAGAGGTCTATAGGGCCCAGATCTGTCAATTAAGAGATAATATTGTTATGCGTCGTCTCCTGAGATGGGAATTAGCAAATAGTAATAGTCTCATTTCTGAGATTAGAGCAAAGAGAGAAGAAAATGGTTTGAGTTTGATTAGATATGTTAGTAATATTTCTGGTAAGCCTATGAAAGAAATTGCAGAGATGGCATCATTATTATCAGCCTCAATTACATATTTGGCTCTTTTGGCAGATACATATCCTGTATATAATGGGCTGGATATAGCAGGTGACAAAGGATGGTCAGAACTTATTGAAGGTATTGAAAAATTTATAAGAAAATATCTGGAATAAAAAATTTTACCATATATGTTACCAATAAGTAACATTAAAAAAGTAGAAAATAATATGCGAAATAATAAGAGAACAATGGTTATACCCCTACTAACAGGTCTTCTCTGTATAACATCATGTGAAGATGATGTCATCAAATACAGAGCCAATGACTTGGGTGTCTGTATAGAGCAAGGAGAGGAATGGTTACACGATTATCCACTTTTTCTTGGACTAAAGAAAAAGAATCCTCCCCAGATAGCAGTATGGATTGAAGATTTGAATGGTAACTACCTATCTACTGTATATGTCTCACATAAAATAGCAAATCAGGCATGGCAGTCAGCTGGTGGTAACCGTCGTAAGGAAGCGTTACCGCACTGGTGTCATAAACGAGGTGTTGTGTACGAGGATGGACTTTATCTTCCCACAAAGCAGAACCCTGTCGCAGATGGTATCTCCGGAGCCACTCCTCAAAATGGATTCAGTCTAAAAATATCTCCTACGGAACGTTTAAGGCAATTCGTGGTAAAAGTTGAAGTCAACCATTCTGTTGATTTTAACGAATATTGGCCGAAGTCTGCAAAAGAGGGTGATCAAAACTATTCCGGTGGGAAAGATGGTAGTGGCCAACCTGCTGTGGTCTATGCTGCAAATGTCGATTTAGATTCAGGTAATCGGATCTTTGAAGCAGAACTCATTGGACATAGCAGCCCGGATGGAAGTGATGGTGGCATCATTACAGATAACTCCACCCTTACATCTGCTCTGAATATAGTAAAATCTATAATAATAGAGATTAAATGAGATATTATCTGACTTTGCTTATTGCCATTCTGACTTTATTTAGCAGTAAAGCCGAAGTGTATAAGGATTTGTCATATTCTTTAGGAGTAGAATATGGCTGGGATTTTAATGTACCCTCATATAATCCTATTGGGGTAAAGATAGCTGGATTATATAACTTTAACCGTCATTGGGGCGTTGGTGCAGAGACCGGAATTACGAAGTATGAGAAAGTTATTCTACCTGTCGCTGCATACGGCAGCTATCATTTTACCCAAAAGAAGAAATTCATACCTTTTATAGATGTTTCCATAGGGTATGGTATAAGCTTAGCAAAAGAATCCCGTGGGGGATTTCTCATGTCAGTTAGCATGGGAACAGAATATAAGTTAAGTGATAAGATCAACCTTCTTTTGGGATTGGGCTGCCAAACTCAAAGTCTTTCACGAATTCTAAGACATAGTGATGAGTTCGCTTTGATTGAATTCCGCGAGCACTTAACTCACAATACAATCGGTATAAAGATAGGAGTCGTATTTTGATATAATAAAGGCATGAAATCTTTATCAAAGTTAGTTGCCTATACTCATGAACTAAAGAAAAAGTTTAACTTTGCTATTGTCAGTAGATGCTACTCTTGTAAACGAGGTGTATCAAAAACCGTCCAAGATATACTAACATATACCAAAATATACCAAAGCAAATTCGAGTGTCGCGGCGTCTGTAACTTGCTGATATTCGCGTAAATCGCTTATATCCAAATAAAAGAGGGTTATCGTTTGATAATCCTCTTCGTGATCCGCCTGGGGTTGGCGAATACTGTGCTTTGTATTGATAATCAAGTTGTTGATATCGCTCTTCCTGTGATGTACACGTTACGCACACGACAGTGTTTCAATGTTCTTCGGCATTTTTCATCCG
>CANPMT010000132.1 GCA_947575235.1 uncultured Porphyromonadaceae bacterium | reverse complement strand
AGGCCGCCGGCGGTGTCCTCGTCATATTGGAGAAGGTCAACGATATCGCCGGCCTGTTCCACGTCGTCGATATGTTGGATTACCTCATCGCGGTCCTCCTCGTCGAGTTCCTGGATAAGGTCGACGGCGTCGTCGGTGTCGAGCAGGTCGATGAAATGACCGATCTGTTCGGGGTCCATCCCCTCGAGCAATTTCTTACGGTCCTCCTCATCGAGTTCCATAAGCACGTCAGCTTTCTTCTCCTTATCCTCGATAAGGTTAAAGAGCCACTCAGCCTGCTTGAGGTTGAGCGACTGGAAGAGCTCTGCGATATCTGCGGGGTGCAGTTCGCGCACCTCCTTCTGAGCGGCCTCGCTATCCTGCGAGTCGATGATCTGCTCAATACGTTCTATGTCGGTCTCGGTAAAATCCTTCATGACGGCAAAATTAGTAAAAAATCGTGAAATGCCGCACTCTCAAATGGCAAGATAATTAAGGCAGGAGAATCAATTTGATTCTCCTGCCTTAATTATCTTATTGTCTCACAGTGAATCAGTAGCGGAAAGAGGAGCCGCCGAGGAATTCACGGAGTAGGGAGGTGGTTGGAATCTGGTCGGAGGGGATGGCGTCGAAATAGCTCAGAAGGCGCTGCAGACGGTAGGCCTCGGCATATTCCGGCACGTCGCGCGGCACGTCGCGCAGCAGCGGGTCGGCATAATCCTTCATCACACCGAGCTCGAATATAAGCGAGGAGTTGAACGTGGCGTCGGCATTCTCACTGAAAGGGAATATCCACTTCTCCTCGCCACGGCGCACACTCGGCCAACGCTTGATGGTGTCGAGCGCCGACGTGTGGCGGTATTTGTTGTCGCGTACGATGCGGCGCAGCAGCCGGTTGTCGCTCGTTGATATCCAGTTATGGTTGTCAATCTTGAGAGTGGTGAGGGCAGAGGCATATACCTTGAAGATATTGCCGGGGTCGATGTTGCCTGTAAGCTCAGGGTTCAGACCATGAATACCCTCTATGAGCAGAATGTCGTTCTTCTCGAGCCGCAACGGCTTGGGGCGTTCTATACGTTTTCCGAACTCGAACGAATATGTGGGGAGATTGATCTCTTCGCCACGCAGCAGCCGGGTGAGGTCGGAATTCAGCCTTTCCAGGTCGAGCGCATACAGGCTCTCATAGTCATAGTCGCCTGTCTCGTCGCGGGGAGTGCGGTCGCGGTCAACGAAATAGTCGTCGAGCGAGATAAGCTTGGGCACTATGAGATTGGTCATAAGCTGAATGGCGAGACGTTTGGCGGTAGTAGTCTTTCCCGAAGATGAGGGGCCGGCCAGCATCACTATGCTTGCGCCACCATCCTTGCGGCGTGCCGCGATCTGGTCGCTGATACGGCCAAGGAGTTTGTCGTGCATGGCTTCCGCCACATTGATAAGTTCCGCCGTGCGGCGGTTCTTCACGGCCAGGTTGAGGTCGCCCACATTCTTCACCTGGATCACACGGTTGAACATAAGCTGGTCGGTGAAAGCCTTATACATCTTCTCCTGGGGCGGATTGCGGCGCAGCACATCATCAGTGGCTTCCGGAGAATAGGGGAATAGCAGGAAACCATCCTTGTAAGGCCGGATATCAAACTCACGGATAAAACCTGTGCTGGGTGCCAACGGCCCGTAATAGGAGTCGGCCGTATCGCCGAGTCGGTAATATGTGGTGTAAAGTTCATGGAGAGTCTCAAGCAGAGTCACCTTCTCGTCGAGGCCCTGGCGGCGGAACATCTCAACGACATCCTTTGTGAGGTGTTCCTTGCGACGGAACGGGATGTCAGACTCCGCTATACGGGCGATAGTCTCACGGAGACGGGTGGCTACCTTCTCATCGATATCCACAGGGTTTCCGTCGCGTATGATGCGGCAGAAATGACCCGATGACATGGAATGCTCGATAACGAGCTGGCCATCCGGAATAACCTCGATTGATGCTTTATAGAGCATCATACATAGGGAGCGCACATACACGCGGCGACCCGAAGGGTGTGAGGCCGGGATGAACTCCACCTGTTTCGGTGAATACAGAGGGAAGCAGAGGTCTTCGGTCTTGTTATTGACGCGGGCGCATATCGGGGTGAAGGGGAGTTCCTTACGGAGACGAGGGATGAGGTCGATGACCTTCTCGCCGCCGATTACAGAAACATATGTATCGGTATTCTTGCAAAAAATCTTCATATAGCGGAATCGTAAAAGTGGATAAAGGGGTCTCCGCGGTCATTCTGCGTGGAGGCCGGTATATAAAGAACGTGAAAAAAGCCCCGAAAGTTAGTAATGGCCGGTAAAAAATCGATTGCATTCATTGATGTGATGAGGGCCAGCCTCCGGCCAACTGAAGGATGTCTGTTTTCAACACACTGAGATTATAGCTTCCCATCAGACCTGCTCCCCCCTCGATATTGCTATTTATACTTTACCGAAGAGTATGCGGAAGCAGTAAACTACTACGATAAGGTTATATAAGGTGGCGACTGAATTGAATGATACATTATATATAGGTTTGGCCAATCTTAATAAGTTTTTCGGCCGGGAGGCATTCCTGAGAGGGGGTAAAGAGGGTCGGAGAGGGGTGAAAAATGGGGTAACGCACAAAAAAACAAAGATTTTATACGGAAAAATTTGGAAGTTATTGTAAAAGGCAGTAACTTTGCACTCGCAAACTGTGCCCGATGTGTGTGCATTTGCAACCAGTGGCCCATTCGTCTATCGGTTAGGACGAGAGATTTTCATTCTCTAAAGAGCAG
>CANPMT010000131.1 GCA_947575235.1 uncultured Porphyromonadaceae bacterium | reverse complement strand
CTTACGAGTTCCGGATGGCGGTTTGCCAGCTCAAAGAGGGATTCCAGATTTATTTCAGTCTCGATTCCGTCAGGGGTCTTGTAATCGATTATATTATAGCCGCCGGGAGCATCGAGGGCCATGAGTGAGCGGGCAGCCCTTTCACGGTCGGTGGTATAATTGAAGGTGAGATGAGACGTGATGTCATTCACCCGGGCGTCAAGGCGTACGCCGTCAGAATCCGTTATCACCACATGATCAAGAATCTTCTCAATGTCATATACCTGATGTGTGGAAATGATGACGGTCTTATCTTCGGTCATCCCATTGAGAATAGCCTTTCTGAAGAGGCGTTTGCCCGGTATGTCAAGGCCGTTGGTGGGTTCATCGAGAATCAGGAGGGGAGTGTTGCATGCTATCGCGAAGCTGATGAAGACACGCTTCTTCTGCCCCATGGAGAGTTGACCCAGGTGAACCTCAGGGTTAAGCTCGAATATGTCGAGAGTCTTTCCGAAAGTTTCGGCTGAGAAATTGGGATAGAAGGGGGATGTGGTCTTTACAAACTCAGCCAGTTTCACATTAGGGAGTTCAAACTCCTCCGGAATAATGAACACCTTATTAAGGAATTCCACCTTACGTTCGGCCGGGCACAAACCGTCGAAGCAGATATTTCCCTGCTGAGGACGGAGGAGACCCGTGATAAGATAGAGGAGGGTAGACTTGCCGGCGCCGTTCCTTCCGAGCAGGCCGCATATCGTGCCCGGTTCAATCTTGAGAGAGTAATCACTGAGCACCGGCTGACGCTTGCGCCCGTATGAATAGGTGATATTGTCTATTAGTAGCATAGTGTATTAGTTTATTAGTACACTGCAAAGGTAGAAAGTATTTTTGAAACCGCCAAATAATTTTGCAGAAAAAATAAAAAATTTGTAATTTTGCAATCCGTTATGACACACGGATTCGACAACGACAAGTATCTAAAGATTCAGTCCGAACATATCCAGGAGCGTATAGCCCAGTTCGGCAACAAGCTCTATCTTGAGCTTGGAGGAAAGTTATTCGATGATCACCACGCCAGCAGGGTGTTGCCCGGTTTCCAGCCGGATAGCAAGCTGCGTATGCTTCAGAAACTGAAAGATCAGGCTGAGATAGTGATAGTGATCAGTGCACTCGACATCGAGAAGAACAAGGTGAGAGGAGACCTCGGCATCACCTATGACATGGATGTTCTTCGTCTGCGCAACGAGTTTCAGAAGCTCGGATTTCTGGTAAGCTCGGTATGCGTAACCCACTACAACGGTCAGATAAGCGCTGATGCGTTCCGTAAGAAACTGGAGCGTATGGATATCACCGTATATTACCATTACACCATCGAGGGTTATCCATCTAATGTGGATCTGATTGCCTCCGACAACGGCTTCGGCAAGAATGATTACATTGAGACGACGCGTCCGTTGGTGATAGTGACAGCGCCCGGTCCCGGCAGCGGCAAGATGGCAGTGTGTCTGAGCCAGCTCTATAATGAGAACAAGCGTGGTGTGGAGGCAGGTTATGCAAAGTTCGAGACGTTCCCGGTATGGAGTCTTCCGCTGAAGCATCCTGTGAATATCGCCTATGAGGCAGCCACGGCCGACCTCAACGATGTGAACATGATTGATCCCTTCCATCTTGAGGCATATGGCAAGACTGCCATCAACTATAACCGCGACATTGAAATCTTCCCCGTGCTGAACGCTCTGTTCGAGGGTATCTATGGCGAGAATCCCTACAAGTCGCCCACCGACATGGGTGTGAATATGGTAGGATTCTGCATCAGCAATGATGAGGTGTGCTGCACAGCCTCAAAGAATGAGATAATACGCCGTTTCTTCACCGCGCTCAACAACATGGCCAAAGGTGAGGGTAACGATGCCGAGGTGAGCAAGATCTCTCTTCTTCTCAAACAGGCAAAGATAGGATTGTCATACCGCAAGTGTATCCAGGCGGCACGCGACCGTGCCGAACGCAGCGGAAAATACTGTTCTGCGATAGAGTTAGCTGACGGCACCATCATCACCGCTGAGTCGAGCGAACTTTTGGGACCGAGTTCAGCGTTGATTCTCAATTCGCTGAAACATCTTGCGGGGATTCCCCATGAGGTAAAACTGATTCCTCAGGAGATGATCGAGCCGATACAGCATACAAAACTGAACTACCTCAGAGGTCATAATCCACGTCTGCATTCAGATGAGGTGCTTGTGGCACTGTCAGTGCTGAGCACCACAGATGAGAGATGCAAGCGGGCTCTGGAGAAACTCCCTGAGCTGCAGGGATGCCAGATGCACTCCACAGTAATGTTGGGAGAGGTAGACCACAAGATATTCAATAAACTTGGCGTAGGACTGACCTGCGACCCGGCAAAGAAATTCTGACGGAACAATCAGTTATAAACCAAGAAGGATAATATAAAACCCTGGCAGAGTAATCTGTCAGGGTTTTTATATAGGCTATTCACATTTTCAAGGTGTGAATAGCATGGGGTTGATGTAGTCTGATGTGTCAGATGGGAATCAGTTGTTTTCGGGACGGAGGTTGCGTACGGTTGCGCCGGCACGCCACATCTCGCTCTCGCGGAGAGCCTTGAGCTCCTTCTCAAGACCTTCACGGTAGTCGGGCTTTGAGTTGGAGTCGATTGAGTTCTGAGCCTCCTGGCCGCATGCCACGCTTGCGTAGAGTTTCTCAACCACGGGCTTGATGGCATCGTGGAAGGGGGTCATCCAGTCAAGAGCACCACGCTGCGCTGTGGTAGAGCAGTTGGCATACATCCAGTCCATACCCTTGGCTGCGAAGAGGGGCATGAGCG
>CANPMT010000130.1 GCA_947575235.1 uncultured Porphyromonadaceae bacterium | reverse complement strand
GATTTCTGTCACCGAATCAGGAATTGTTACAGAGGTGAGTGAACTACATCCGGAGAAAGTTTTTGGCTCAATCTTAGTCACCGAATTCGGTATAGCTATAGAAGTGAGTGAACTACATTCGAAGAAAGCCTTCGCGTCCATGGCAACTACGGCAATCTCTCTGTTCATGTAAGTCACCATGTTCGGAATAACTATATCTCCTTCGTATTCTTTATCTCCTTTGACAACCTTACAGGTGGGGTTATCAAATGACACCATTTCATAGTAGATGCCATCTACCTCGAAGTCATACGCCGAGGCTTGTAGGAATGTGAGCAGCATGACCACCAACATTCCGAATTTTGTAAAAAATCTTTTCATCTTCGTTTTGGTTTTAGTTGATTAATTTTTGGATGTTATCTCTTAGCTTCTCTAATTCTGATATATTATCTCTTAAATCTGTTTCTAATTTAGAAATATCCCCTGTTTTGAAGTTCTCTTCATATTGTCTATAACATACCCTTTGATATGATTGTGTTGTAGCAATATTACTGAAAGCTTTTATATCAGTTGGAAGTAAAATATCAATATCCGATACTATACAATCTGTCAATTTGTTTACATATTCCCAACTATGATTAAAATATTGTTTTAAGCTCTGACTAAAGCATCCCGATTTATCATTGAAATTTTCACCTTTTAGTCTTGGTAAGCACTCCGTGAGTTCCGTGATAATATCGTTCAGATTATTATACAATCTCTGCAATCGGATATTCTTAGATTTCTGTTGTGTAATGGTATTTACTGTGAGATAAAAAAGCACACCTGCCACCCCGCTCTGATATATTGGCTCCAACATGCTTCTGAAGAAATATACCATTTGATTCCAGTCAATATTGAGATTCAAGACACAGGATATCTGCCCCAAGATACAAGCAATAAGGAAAATCAATGCGTATTTCTCTTTATTAAAAAAATATAAGAAGCCTGATTTCGACATCGCCATCACTCTTGCCTCGGTCATCCCCTCGTTGGCGTTAGGTTGGTATACAAAAAAAGCGCGGGAATCTGTACCTGTTGCTTGTTTCCATCTCTTGAGGCCTTCGCATTGCCCGGAACAGTAGAAACAAGCAACGCAGAAGCCCCACGCATATATGAATTATGCCCCTATGCAGAATACTCGCGCATTCTGCATAGGGATATGTAATTCATATCCACGGGGCATCTACAGTTGCCTAATTCCCGACTGTTCCAATGAAAGTTGCGAAGTTTCAAGAGGTCAAGAATCAGCGTAACATGTAAACGCCTTTTTATTATGTCTTTGCAACACCCACCCTGCTTAACCCCGACCGGGGCTTCTGCGTGGCGGTCTGCAATCGCAAAGTTATATAATATTTTCTATTCACAAAAAATTTTTATTAATTTTTTAGAAAAAAATTTTTTCGGTGTGCCTTATTTGCCGGTCTTGTGAGAAATGCGGTTAGCACTTTCCCATAAGCGAAACCGCACCAAGATGCTACAGACGCCATGGATAAGAACAGTTGCCTTCAGATAGGAATGGCTCTCCTCCGGTCAAGCATAAACAAAGGGGCAGTCTGTTTTGTATAGGGTAAATTATGTGAGGTAAAATCACTTTATATTGGGAAAATATCGAGATAAAGTGAAGAAACTATCTAATATATTAGGCTCGTGCTAATAATACCACCACCAAAACTCGGGTGTGGAGAATAAAATGCCGGAGATGCGTCAGGTGGATCCGCGGCGGGAGGGGCGGGCGAGGCGGTTGGGGTTCTGCTTGATGAACTGCTCCCAGGACTTGGCGCCTTTGTCGAGCTTCGGTTTGCCGGTCTCGTAGAAGTGTGTGAGGGCAGCCGCCAAGGCGTCGGTGGCGTCGAGCAAACGGGGCATGTTCTCCTGCGGTATCTTCAATATATGTTTCAGCATATTCGCCACCTGCTCTTTCGAGGCGGCACCACTCCCTGTGACGGCCTGCTTTATCGAGAGGGGGGCATATTCCGCTATGGGGATGTCGCGCGACAGCGCGGCTGCCATAGCAACCCCCTGGGCCCGGCCGAGCTTGAGCATCGACTGCACATTCTTCCCGAAGAAGGGAGCCTCTATGGCCAACTCATCGGGGAGGTATTGCTCCACAAGTCCCGTCACACGCTGGTAGATGCGCGACAAACGCAGATAATGGCTCTCGAACTTACTCAGCTGTATCACCCCCATCACTATCACCTCGGGTGTCTTTCCGTTCACACCTAACACTCCGTAGCCCATCACATTAGTTCCGGGGTCGATACCCATTATGATACGCTCATATTCGAGTGGGTGCGGCGAGAGGGGTTTCGCCGCGTCTTGCGACGACAGAGGCCTCACAGATACCTGTGAAGCCTCGTCAGATGCGTTCTTAACACGTTTTATCATAGGGGAAGTGTCTCCAGCAGGGTTACGAAAAAGATGGCGTGAGGGCCGAATTTCTTGTGATAGTCGCCAAGCACGGGGAGGAGCACGGTGTCGTGCCAGGTGTGTGCCATGACCTTTGATACAAATTCAGCCTGGAGGGCTATGCTGAGACCGTGGTCGGGACCGGGAGCCTCGCCGCCGGCCTCCACTACTGTCTGGAGACGTGGGTTCTTTGCGGGTGAGTTCTCACCAAACAGTTTGGGCGCGGCCTCACCGCGCATCCATGCGAGAAACTCCTGCTCCTTCTCGGGAGCCATTACGAAGGTGGTGTTGCAGATAAACATTGATCTTGTATTTTAATTGTGATTACGAGAATTTAAAATTTCCGGCTGAGCCACCGGATGTTCTCAAATATCCGATTCTCAGTCACACGTAAAAAAAAACGGCATGCTTTCACAAACACGCCGCCAAAACAAAATTATGAAAAACAT
>CANPMT010000129.1 GCA_947575235.1 uncultured Porphyromonadaceae bacterium | reverse complement strand
CCTTGGCGGAAGCCCTTATCACCCAGTCATATAGGGTTATGAGGCGATTGGTGTATCTCTGCTGGTCGATCATGTCGCCCACGAATGAATGTATCTCGCCGTCAAGAAATGGATAGGCCGCGAACACGAAGGGATGGCCCCCACCCGGCAGCGGACTGTCACCCTCGCGGAGCACCTCACCCGAGGAGGTGACAAAGGCATAGCGCCACACATCATCGATAAGCCATCTCGACCTCATACGGCGCAGGGAGGGTGAGTTGCGCCATACCTCCTCATCCACCCTTAAGAGACGCCCGGCGGCGGGGTCATGCAGCAGACGGCGCGGGAGACGGCTGCGGCGCCATATCTCCATCACCCTCACCTTCGGTTCACCCCCATACACCGCGCTGAGGCGGGCATACTCCTCCTCATCGCGTGCGAACTCGGCCAAAAACAGCTCGGTGGGGAGCTCATGTATCTGCCCCACCACCGTGAGGTCATGTCCGCGGAAATCACGTGCGAGAGGGTCGAAGAAGAAGGCATCGGGCGATACCGACTCTGTCCATACCCCCGCGATTCCGTCGCGCCTTCCTATCCATTTGCGGTGAACGGCCATACCCGATATCAGGTATTCCTCCATCGTGCGGGCATAGAGCTCCTCCATATTGTTGAGCGAGGCGCGGCGGCGGTCGGCCTCCTCCCAGCCTTTCACCGTGTCGGCGAGACGCTCGCGGAACACACCGAGCACATTGCGCACCAGGCGCCTGATGAGATTGTTCTTGAGCGGGATATTCCCCTCGCGCATTATATACTCCTCCTCGGTCATGGTTATGCCGTCGACAGTGATAGGGTCGCCCCACTGGTTGCCGAACGCGTAATTCTTGTTGCGCAGCCTTGAGGCGCGGAAGGGGGCGGCGCTGTTCCAGCATGCTTTCCCTAAAGAGAGGAGCGACTCGCCGCGCGAGTTGAAAGAATTGGAATCAATCATAATTCTGAGCTTTAAAAACGTGAATTTAAATCTACGTAAACAGCGGCTAAATTACGTCTGGGAGCCCGCATGAGGCCGATCTTCTGCTCTTTTTCAAGGGTAAAAAAGCCCAATTCACACAAATTAACAGAAAATACTGAAATTTTTCAGTAATTAAACCCTAAAATTGAAATAAAAACATTAATTTTGCAGTGGAAAAGTGGGCTGAGTTTGTTAAACAGAAGCACACAGAACAGCCGGTTTGGGCCGGCTTTACCCTACAGGACAATTTTTCAAATTCATTAATACAATACAAAGTACTATGGCACAGATAGATTTGGCTCAGTATGGCATCAAGGATGTCAAAGAGGTAATCTACAACCCCTCTTACGAGGAGCTTTTCAAAGCTGAGACTGACCCTTCACTCGAGGGCTTCGAGAAAGGCACAGTAACTGAGCTCGGCGCAGTGAACGTTATGACAGGCGTCTACACCGGCCGTTCGCCCAAAGACAAATTCATCGTACTCGACGACAACTCAAAGGATAAGGTTTGGTGGACAACCGAAGAATATCCTAACGATAACAAGCCTGTGACTGAAGAGGCTTGGGCAAAGATCAAGGAGATCGCCGTAAAGGAGCTCTCCGGCAAGAAGCTCTATGTTGTTGACCGTTTCTGCGGCGCCAACAAGGACACCCGCATGGCTGTGCGCTTCATCGTTGAAGTTGCCTGGCAGGCTCACTTCGTAACCAACATGTTCATCGCTCCCTCTGAGGAGGAACTCAAGGACTTCAAGCCCGACTTCGTTGTTTACAACGCTTCTAAGGCTAAAGTTGAGAACTTCAAGGAGCTCGGCCTCAACTCTGAGACTGCTGTTGTGTTCAACACAACTTCTAAGGAGCAGGTTATCATCAACACATGGTATGGCGGTGAGATGAAGAAGGGTATGTTCTCTATGATGAACTACTACCTCCCCCAGAGCGGCATCGCTTCTATGCACTGCTCTGCCAACACCGACAAAGAGGGCAAGAACACTGCCATCTTCTTCGGCCTCTCCGGCACCGGCAAGACTACCCTTTCTACCGACCCGAAGCGTCTCCTCATCGGCGACGACGAGCACGGATGGGACGACAACGGTGTCTTCAACTTCGAGGGCGGCTGCTACGCCAAGGTTATCAACCTCGACAAGGAGAGCGAGCCTGATATCTACAAGGCTATCTGCCGCGACGCTCTTCTCGAGAACGTTACTGTTGACGAGAACGGCAAGATCGACTTCGCTGACAAGAGCGTTACTGAGAACACCCGCGTTTCTTATCCCATCAACCACATCGAGAGCATCGTAGCTCCTGTTTCTGCCGGCCCGGCTGCCAAGAATGTGATCTTCCTTTCTGCTGACGCATTCGGCGTATTGCCCCCCGTGTCTATCCTGACTCCCGAGCAGACTCAGTATTACTTCCTCTCTGGCTTCACCAGCAAGCTCGCCGGCACAGAGCGTGGCATCACTGAGCCCACTCCTACCTTCTCTGCTTGCTTCGGCCAGGCCTTCCTTGAGCTCCACCCCACAAAATATGCTGAGGAGCTCGTTAAGAAGATGAACGCCAACGGCGCCAAGGCTTACCTCGTGAACACCGGTTGGAACGGCACAGGCAAGCGTATCTCTATCCGCGACACCCGTGGCATCATCGACGCTATCCTCGATGGCTCTATCCTTTCTGCTCCCACCAAGCAGATTCCTATCTTCGACTTCACTGTTCCTACTGAACTCCCCGGTGTTGATCCCAAGATCCTCGACCCCCGCGACACTTACGCTGACGCTTCTGAGTGGACTGCAAAGGCTGAGAAACTCGCCGGCATGTTCATCAAGAACTTCAAGAAGTTCGAGTTCAACCCCGCCGGAAAGGCTCTCGTTGCCGCCGGCCCGAAGCTCTGATAAGCATCAACCCTATATAGAAAAATGGACGTCCCTCACCGGAGGGCACTGAAAAAGTCCCCCACAAAGTAGCGTCCTTAAAAAATCGGCACA
>CANPMT010000128.1 GCA_947575235.1 uncultured Porphyromonadaceae bacterium | reverse complement strand
TAATCAGACATACGGCACCGCCGCAGTCGCCCTTAACCCCTTTTATATTTTTTGAGAGATAGAACATGAGGTTAATGGCCACAGCCGCCGAAAGTCCGAGAGCATAGATGAACGACTCCCACAGGGATGGGATCAATATAAGGACTATAACGCTCGGGAGTATTCCGCATAGTCCGGAGAATATACGGTCGGCTACCGAGGGCTTGACATAAGTGGCTGAATTCTTTGCTCCCGTGTTGGCTCGGGCATACGGCAGAAAGGAAGTCACGAGTCCGGCGCAGAATCTTGACCATGGCCCGGCGCAAAGGAACAGGATGGCGCCCACTTTTGGGGGAAGAGCGGAGACGGTGCCTATCTCCGTCATGAAATACATCATCAAGGCAATCACGCCATACGTGCCAATGTGAGAATCCTTCATAATGGCCAGGATCTGATCACGTGTGGAGCCACCCCCGAAACCGTCGAAGAAGTCGGCGAGGCCATCCTCATGATAGGCTCCGGAGATAAGGAGCTCGATCACTATTGTTATGATAGCCGCCGGGAGCGGCGGGAGCACCATGGTGAGGAGAAAGTAGACCGCGGCGGAGAATCCACATACTATGAGTCCGACAAACGGCCACCAGGTCACCGCATGCCTGTAGGCCTCGACCGGAATATTCCTGAACCATCGCCACAGCGGCAACTTGGTGAACATTGTCAGGGCCGCGATAGGCCTGTAGAATTTCATATCACTTGAAGTATTTCGTGACTTTTCCCGTGACGAATGTATCCATCTCATTAATCATATGCAGGGCAGAGGCCACGATAGGGTAGGCGCAGATTGCACCGGTCCCTTCCCCGAGACGCAGACCGAGATTCAGTACAGGACGTCCGCCCAATATCTCAATCATGCGCTTATGGCCAGACTCATCGCCGACGTGTCCGTATACCACATACTCCTTCACTTCAGGATAGAGTTGCGAGGCTGCAAGCAGGCAGGCCGACATTATGAATCCGTCGAGCAGAATTGTCATCTTCAGTTCGGCCGCCTGAAGCATCGCGCCCACTGCCATCACCATCTCAAAACCGCCATAGGCAGCCATAGTCAGGAGAGGATTCGCACGCAATTCATTGATGTCGTGGCGGCGTAACGCACGGGTGAGGACATCCAGTTTATGGCGTATCCCGGCAGAGTCGAGTCCGGCGCCGGCTCCGACGCATTCGGCGAGAGGTATATTCCCGAACACGTGCATCCATATGGATGAAGAGGAGGTGTTGCCGCTCCCCATCTCGCCGAAGCTGACAACGTTGCAGCCGTCGGCATGAATGGCGCGCACCACCTCGGCACCTCTTTCAACAGCCATCTCCAGTTCCTCGGCAGTCATGGCATCTTCATGCAGGTAATTACGTGTAGAGCGGCGCACTTTACGGTCGAGTATGCCGAGTTTAGGGTCGAACTCCGCATCCACGCCGGCATCTACGAGCACAAGGTTGAAGCCATGCTGGCGACAGAGGAAATTCACACCGGCTGTGCCGGTGGCGAAATGAGCCATCTGCTGATATGTGACCTGCTTCGGAGAGAGCGACACACCTTCATAGATAACGCCATGGTCGCCCCCGAAGAGCACATTTGTGGGATTTGTGAACACAGGCGACAGGGTGTGCTGGATCAGACCTATCTGAAGGGCGAGTTCCTCGAGAAACCCGAGCGACCCTTTAGGTTTGGTAAGGGAATTGATTTTATGAACGAGTGCCGACTCCAGAGAGCGGTCGAGCGGTTTTATTGCAAAATGTATCATGATATGAGGTTTATTTAAGTCTAAGGGGAAGGCCGGCGACAATCAGGTAAGCCTCGTCGGCCAAAGAGGCCACATATTGATTGAGTGTGCCCTGGATGTCGCAGAAATTTCGCTGCATTTTATTGGGGGAGACACCTCCGAGTCCGATTTCGTTGCTCACCACCACAATTACGGCGTCATCATTGCTGAAGAGCCGGTCAAGTTGTGCCTTGACCGAATCGATTGTAGGCTGCACCATCTCCTTATTATAAAAGAAATGGTTTGTGGCAAACATCGTGAGGCAATCGAGCAGGACTGTGCGGCCATGGAGGTCGGCTGCGAACGTCAGAGGAGCCTCGATATTGGACCAGTTGCTTCCCCGGCGCTGACGGTGCACCTCGACGCGGCGCTCCATCTCCTCATCGTTGACCAAAGCAGTGGCCAGATAAACCGGGTTGTCAGAGAGAGAAGTGACGAGACGCTCGGCGAATCGGCTTTTCCCCGATCTCTGTCCGCCGGTCACGAAAATGATTCTACTATTCGGCATTGCTCAATTTCGGATGGGATGGTTATCCTGCCCATTGGCATTGATAAGTCCGGGTCAGGGAATCCCCCATATCATTTAACTCTATAAAGGTGCAAAATATTTGATTCATGCCGATAAATATGGTGTGTGTAACTATAAGTTGGGAGTATGGGCCAATTCAGGAGGGTCGGTTTACCTAAGACACGGTATTTCGTGAGGAGATAGAAATTGGTAATTTTGCAGTGTCGGAAAACGGAAATGTTCCGACCAGGACAAACGTAAAAACAGATGAAAAAGACAGCAATTTTTTATGGCTCCACTTCGGGCAACTGCGAAGGGATAGCCAACAGAATCGCCAAAGCGTTAGGGCTTGACAGTTCAGACGTGTATGGAGCTTCAGAACTTGATGGCTCGAAAATAGCGGCTAACGATAATCTCATCATCGGCTCCT
The DNA here is from genome assembly GCA_947575235.1 of uncultured Porphyromonadaceae bacterium. Taxonomy (GTDB): domain Bacteria; phylum Bacteroidota; class Bacteroidia; order Bacteroidales; family Muribaculaceae; genus Lepagella. Next base: position 649 of record CANPMT010000128.1, on the reverse strand, counting down.
CGACGTGGGGGTGCGGAGATCTTCAGGATGACTGGTATGATGCCATAGAGGTGTTGAGAGGGAGCGACCTCAGCGGAAAGACGGTAGCAGTGTTCGGATGTGGCGACTCATGCGGATTCAGCACCACATATTGCGATGCCATGGGAGCGCTGTATGATGCCGCTGTGGCGGCAGGCGCCAACGTGGTAGGTTCAGTATCGGCCGATGGATACAGTTATGATGACTCGGCGGCTGTAAGGAATGGTAAATTTGTCGGACTGGCTCTTGACGAAGATAACGAGAGCGATAAGACCGATGAGCGCATCTCCGCCTGGGTGGAGGAGATCAAGCCTGCGTTGTGATAATGCGGGACAGATGTGAAGGATGTTTAGACAAGAGTATTAATGTCAAGAGTATTAGAATTAGTTATATAGAGTTATACATTGCATAGCACAGCTAAGATGTAGGTTTAAATAAGGGGGACTGTCCTGCGAAGGATGGTCCCCTGCTTTGTGAGTACGGTCTCCTTGTTATAAGGATGGGTAACGGCAGAATGAATGGGGGAGGGGTATAAAAGATAACCACAAGTATCGTGAAATACTTGTGGTTATCAAGGAGTGTCCAAGATGAGACTCGAACTCACACAGCCTAACGGCCACTACCCCCTCAA
>CANPMT010000127.1 GCA_947575235.1 uncultured Porphyromonadaceae bacterium | reverse complement strand
TCTCCCTTGCGCTCGATGACAAGACCCTTGGCATCACCCGACACCTCAACACCATTCACATCATAGAATCGCGCAGGGGAATTCGTTTCTTCAATCTCAACACCTCTGACAGAAGTGAGAATTCTTTCAAAATCCTTCTCTTCGAAGAGTATATTCCCTTCCAAGTCTGTCATACTCACAAGGTAACACAAGCTCCAACTTCCACCTGTCAATCCAAGGCAATTGTCTCCCGGGGCATGTAATTTTGATGCATTCATCCCGACTCCGTCCACCAATACATATTCCTGAAACCCTTCTAAATTTGAAGGATTCAATTCTTCATTTGAATCGGGAGTATATTCAGGCGCACATGCCAACCTAAGATAATTGAATGCAACGGAGCCAAAGGTTGAAGTATCTTTAGATTTCAGGACAACCCCAGCTGGAATCAGTTTTGCATAGGCTTGACTTGAATCATCGAAAGATTTAATCCAGAATACCGAATTTGGATATCCATACCATGTTTCGACTGTATCCTCCTCTATATCCAAATTATAAAGAAGAACCTTCTTTGTATTGATATAGTAATTTTCCTCATCATTATCGAAGTAACGCCATACTTTACCACCTTCCTGACGCATCAGGGCTACTTTTTCACCATCTCCATTTCTGAACACACAATATGTTTCGCCATCACGCTCTTCTGTACCTTCGAAATGATAACCCGGATCATCATATTCCTTATTTTCACCCCAGGTTGAATAAGAGTAATGATAGTTCCATATACGGTCTTCGCGAACAAGGCTTCCGGTCTGAGCAAACGCGGTCAGCGTGAGAAGCGAGAAAAAAACTGTAAGTAAAAATTTCTTCATAAGCTCTAATCTTTATGTAGTGAATATTCAGCTATCTTTAATCGCAAATTTAATTCAATATCCATTCATTTCCAAACTTTATGTTATAAAACATAAAAAATATCAGAAAAATTGAACAGTTAACCACTCTTTTTGAGCAACCGGAGGCTCGCAAGGACCGATTAACGACCTCCGGTTGCCCTAAAAGATTGGCAGAATATAAATTTACTTGTTCATTAGTTTCAATTGAATTGTATCATTGGAGATGCTTTCAATTTCCTGACACATATAATGTACCGCCGGCTTCTACGGTAAATCCTGCTTCAAGAGTAACAGTCTCTCCTCTTGCTTCAAGATTACCTCCTTTCTTTATCACAGTAGAACCCAACTTAATGTTACGTTCACAATTGAGATTGGCGTTTCCTGTGTTACTGATGACAAAGCCATCTCCTGCCTTAATCTCATCAATAGCTCGGATTTTCAAGTTGCCGTTTGTTCCGATGGTAAATGTGCTTCCATTAGGAGCAGCAGATCCGATCAGAGCATCACGAACAATAAAAGACTTACTGAGCCTTATTACAAATCCGGAGCCTCCTATGAATCTTATCATTGGCAACATTCCTGTTTTCCATACTGAAATGGCATATCCATTAAAGTTAAAGCTACTTGAAAATGTAGATTTGTTTATTGAAAATCTTGACGGAATTGAAGATGCGTAATAGACATTACCCATACCATCCGAGATTGATAATTTTGCTCCTGTCAGCTGGCTGCCTGTGATTTCAATAGCAGATCCGATATTGAGTGTCAAGTCTAAAACGTCAGGTTTACCTCTCCACATCTCAAACTCAGGGTCGCCTATAAGAGAATGAGTCATCCTTACATGGCAAGATTGCCATGAAGAACCCAACCTGCTTTTTGACAAACTTTCAGCTTTTCCTATTATCGGTGTTTCTTTAATGGTTCGTATGAAATATCTTTCCAATAGTTCGGATGTAATAATAAATCCCACTCGATAATTACCCAAGAATGCAGGGCCACCGTATTCACCACCGACGGTAAAGGATTCTCCCATATTATATGGTAGTCTATAATACTTCGGATCTTTATTAATCAAATCGTCAAACGGAGTGGTATCACATCCAACACTATACGCAATCTGTGGGTAATATTTATTATTTATATTATCCAAGCCATTTTTATCTTCTTCTGTAATATAACACTCAGCCGGGCCATATTTATCCAATGCACTAATGTACCACCTTACACCATCAGAATTATGCGTTTCAACTGAACCGGGATTACCATGACCATGCCATGAGGAAAATCCCTGTCGTGCCAATGCGGTTATGACCTGACTTCCCATGAGTCCAGGATTTGAATCTTTATCATCTCTCAGCAGAGTTATGTTAGGAATGAAACTAAGTTCATTTCTTATATTATTTGAATTATGCTTTAAGCCATTATCATCCTCGAAAAATAACGCATTATCTAAATACTCCACGTCTCCATAACCAGGATTCGTTTCATATAAAGATAATTTTTGGAAATAGTTATTTATTTCAGATGGTTTGGAACATAACAACCTTCCTACAGATATAGAGGGACTGTACCCGGGATCTGCAGTGTATAGCGTATAAATACCATCCCTTAAATATAAATTCCAAACTGAAACCAAATCCTCAAAATAAGTTTCTGTTGGAGAATATAATTCTCCATCAGTAAGTGATTCATATTCTTTCGAATAATTTTCTCCATTAACTTGATTTCTCCAAACTTTTCTTATCGGCATTGAGGTCTTGGAATTGCCAACCAAGAGACAGAAGGTATTATCCGGATCTGTGCAGTTCTCAATCAGATAACCACGCAGTGAGGCGGCTTCATCAACAAGATAATGAACATCGTTAATGGCTTTTGAGGGATTTACAGCGTATCTCGGGTCGGCCAGGATACTCTCGATGGTCTTGACTGTGACGTTGTAACCTTTCTGACGTTTCCAGAGTGCAAGGTCGGCTACAGCATCCTCCAAGGTCTCAGGCACTATGATGAAGTAATCACCCCTTGGTATGGGAATGTTAACGGCTGCTGCCGCACGGGCCTGGACAGATGCCTGTTGTATACCCATCGGGTCGAGCACACCAGCTGCTTCAAGTGTGGCGGAAGCATCGCTGCGCGACGGTATCGGACGGAAGGCCATATCCTCGACTCCGCACTCATCATAGGTTACCTTGAATGTGACGCTCTCATATACCTCTATCCTGTCAAGAGCACCTGCATAGCTTACCGGACTTACCGACACATCCACGATATGGCGGTCGCCTGCAAGGAAGAATTCATTCACTACCTCTGCCTTGGGAGATGTTGTACTTACAGCATAAGCGGCCTTAAGCGGCGACGTGAAGGGTGGCACGGGGTCGTTTCCGGTTGTCTGCGGTTCCTGCACCGGGAGCAGTTTATGACGGCACAGACGCATCCCTGCCGAGGTGTTGGCAATCACCTCAACCGTAAGGTTGTTGCAGTAGGTCGGTATGAGGAAGCGGTATTGACCGGACGGCAGTTCCGGCTCACCGAGTTCTCCGGTATTTCCTAATCCTTCCCATGAGAGCACGGTGTATGCCTCGCCTGACGGCGAGATTACCTCACTCTCCTCCAAAAGAGAGGAGTCGAACGTTACCGTATGGGTGAAGCTCCCTGACGCACCTCTCGCCAGCCCTGGCAGCAGACACAACAGAGCCGCTATCCACGGTACGTACAGCCGTCGGTACCCACCGGTATGTTTATGTAGTTTTTTCATAATAGCGGAGGTTTAGTCAGTGAGTATCATCTTACGTGAGTCTATCTCGGCTCCATCTATGATGAGAGCGTAGATATACATTCCGGCTTGGAGCGAGTTGCCGTCAACCTGAACAGAGCAGTTACCTCTCTCCTCGATGTCGAGGTGGAGCACCTGCTTACCCTGAAGGTCATAGATGCATATGAATGCCTCGGCTGACCCTTCGGGCACAGTGCAGCCGATTACCGTTGTGTCACGGAACGGGTTGGGACGGTTCTGGAGAAGTGTGGCTTTGCCGTCACCGATGACGTCATCAACACCTGCTTTACGGGCGCGATTATTTGATTCGGGCGTTAGTTGGGCTATGACTTCCTCCTGCTCTTTTACCTTTGATTCGAGGTTACGATAGGCATCCACGAGGATAGGGATGAATCCGAGGTAGTCGATGCTCATGTAGCCGTTCTCATCCTCAACGACGAGGTCGGGGAAGATCTCTTTCACCTCCTGGGCTATGAAACCGTAGCGGGTACGGTCGGAGGGTGTGAGATTTCCCGTGTCGCCGTCTGTTGTAAGTTGAGTGGTTGCGTCAGCATTTGCTACGGCGGGGGCGGCGGCTGCGTCAGGGGTTGAGGTAAGTTTGTAGCTCACGGGGGTGATTGATGCGAGGGATGAGCCGAGACCGTCAAGACCTGCCACGTCTGACTTCAGACGTGAGTCGGAGTCTGTGAGGAATGATGTGGCTTTCACATCACAGGTGAATGTGAA
>CANPMT010000126.1 GCA_947575235.1 uncultured Porphyromonadaceae bacterium | reverse complement strand
GTTTAATTATTTAACCGATTAGTGTCCTCCAAAATTTTTAGTGGACACTAATGGAACAATAATACTATTGAATTCTTACTTATGTGTTTAGTTATCAAGTCAAATATAAGAAAGATAAAGAATAGAGTAGGTAAATACCATAAATGGCGATTATCTCCAATGAAAAAAATATTATTAAAGATAAATCCGGGTAACAATCTAACATTAATAAGGCCGGTTATTAGCATACTTGGCGTAACTACTATGAAAAGGAAGGCGTAGTATGGAAGTATTAACCGGTATAATTTGGTTACAAGGAATTTCTTATGGTGATATACCTTCTTTAATTCTTCTGTTGTTAGATAATATACACCACCAGATATGGCAATGAAAACAGGCATATGAAATGAGTAGAGGAAATCCGTCAGGAAATCGAAATAATGAACACAATCGTTTAAATTAGAGTTAGACGAAAAGGCTCCGTAACTGCTAAAAATTCTAGATACATGTCCAATTATTACCAATAGCATCAACAAAACCGTCATCACTGATAAAAGTTTTGATTTTTCGTCTGATGGTATCATGTTGTTTTTAAAGTAGGTCCTTCCTAATGCGATTGCATTGAAGAATAATCTTAGACAATCGAATATAGACTTGCCCACACCTTGCATTTCTCTACGACGAGACGCATTGCGCAAGAAGCCTCAGCTTCCTATTTCGAGTTCTTTCGGCTCTTTACGTTGGTAGTGTGGAGAAATCCATTCTGTAAGTCTAAACGTCCTTCCGAATTGTAGTCCATGTATTTGACTGAGTTGTTTGGTGTCTCTTTCACTCCTGACATTACCATGGGAGCATGTGTGGAGACGATGAACTGCAAATAGGGGAAAGTTGAGGGCGACGTTTCTCTTTTTTAACTACAAGGATATTGTAAATTGTATCAAATAAATCGAAAGCAATTAATTGTTGTGGGATGTCGCGGTGGACGCGCCGCGGCGCGTCCCTACTTAGTAGTTGTAGCCGTATCCGTAGCCATAGCCGTAGCCGTATTTGTAGCTGTGGCTGTAGCCGTAGCGGCTGTGGTCGTTGCGGGTGCCGTTGAGGATGAAGGCCATGTGTTTGTATTTCTTCTCTTCGGCGAGGCGGTCGAGCTCGGGGAGCATGCTGCGCTCTAACAGGCCGGCTCTTACTACGAAGATGGTGCGGTCGGCGTATTGGTCGATGATCTGCGCATCTGCAACCACTTCTATCGGGGGACAGTCGATGAGGATGAAGTCGTAGTCGCGTTTCATGCTCTCGATGAGCTGGGCGAAGCGGGGTAATTGCAGTAGCTCAGTGGGGTTGGGGGGTGTGCTGCCGATGGCTAATACCTGCAGGGTAGGGGTCTTGTCGGGTGTGATCATCAGACTGTCGATGTCGTTGACCTCGCCATTGAGGTAGTCTGACAAGCCTTTCTTGGGGTCGCCTACGTATTGTGAGGTTGAGCCGTGACGCATGTCACCGTCAATCACCAATACGCGTTTGCCACGGAGTGCGAGGGCTGTTCCCAAGTTCATCGCTATGAATGACTTGCCGCTGCCGGGATTGAATGATGTGAGCGCAAGAACGTTGCAGCCCTCTTTGTTAATGCGGGTGAACTCGGTGTTGGTGCGGAGCACACGGAATGCCTCATTGATGATATCGCGGCTGCCGTGTTCTACAACCACTTCATGCTTTTTACCCTCTTTGGCTTTCTTGATTACGTTGATATCCTCCGGTATCTCGCCGAGCATCGGCAAACCGAGTCCTTTGACATCTTTGCGGCCGCGAAGCTTGGTGTTGTTCATCTCTTTGAGGTAGACTACACCGAAGGGGATGATAAGACCCACGAGAATGCAGCCGAGAAGGATATCACGGCGTTTGGGAGCGGTGGGGATGGTGCTTCCACCGGGCTTCTTGATGACGCGTGTGTTGTAGGCGGTGAAGGCCTGGCTCAGCTCGTTGTCCTCGCGTTTCTGGAGGAGGAAGAGGTAGAGGCTCTCTTTTACCTTCTGCTGACGCTCCACGCTGAGGAGGTATTTTGCCTGTGTCGGGTTGGAGGCGAGTTTTGAGGTCGCCGCGCCACGGGCACCCTGCAGACCGCGCATCTGGGTCTGGAGATTGATAATGGAGTTATCTACCGAGCCTACGATTGAACCGCGCATCGCGTTAAGTTCCTTGTCCATGTTCTGAACGAGGGGGTTCTTTTCGGATGACTTGGCTACCAAAGCGTTGCGCTCCAGAAGTTTGGCGTTGTACTCGCTGATCTGGCTCTGGAGCTCAAGGTTGTCGACACCTGTGTTAGTGGGGAGAGCCTTGTCGTCATTACCCTCAGATGAGAGGTAATTGCGGATGTAACGGGTCATCTGCAGCTGGTTGTTGAGACCGAGAAGTTCCTGGCCTAAAGCCTGGCTCTCAGCCATGTAGCTTGACGCAGCTGCCTGAACGTCGGGCACAAGGTTCGCGCTCTTATATGAGGAGATGTCGGAGTCAACATTTCCTAACTCCCCCTCGATTACATTCAGTCGCTCGTTGATGAAGTTGGAGGTGGAGACGGCAATCTGGTTCTTATCGCGGATCCAGTTCTCGTTATACACACCGATAACAGTGCTAAGTACCTCGTCGGCACGCTGGATGTTCTGGTCGGTAAAGGTGAGATCGATAACAGTACTCTTCTCGTTGCTCATGGCCACGGTGAGGCGACCTGCGTAAGAGCCAACAGTCCCGGAAAGGGGTGTCTTAACAATCTTCAGCGTGACATCATCCTTAGCGTAATTGGATGAGGGTTTTACTATTACCGGTCCGGCGGCTGTGCGGATAGTGTCGTTCAGTTTACCGGAATACTCTTTGGGTGCCTCCTGTCCGTCAAATTTAAGTTCGGAGAGGCGGAGGCTGCCGTTTTTCTGAATGTCGAGGTTGAAAGTGGCAAAACCGTTGTCTGGGTAGTCAGGCATCTCAACCTGAACAGGGAGACTGGTGCCGTAGGCTACGACATCGTGCCATTTCCCGGGATAATAGTAGTTGATGTCGAGATGCAGACGTTTCACCACCTCCTCCATGAGGTCGGGTGAGCGGAGGGTCGTCATCTCGTTCTGAATGTTGGTGTTGCTGGTTATAAGACCAAGATCACCAAAATCATCCAAACCGGCTGACGCCGATTTACCTTTGCCGTCGTCCTTGACGAGGATTGAGGCTGACTGGGTATAGATATTTGGAGTCCTGAGGAGATATATAACGCCGGCTCCTACACAGACAATGAGTGAAACGATTATCCAAGGCCAGAAGTGTAGAGTTCGGAAGAATATATCGCTAAGCGGGACGCTATTGTTTGCGGTCGGTTTCTTTACAGGAGTTGCCATTCTTATTTAGTAAGAGTTACAATGAGGGTTGCTACTGTCAGACCGATTGAACCGACTGATAGCCAAAATGAGGGAGTGAAGGGGGTGTTGCCCGCTGAAGTTGTCTCGCGTTTGCTACGGTCGTTGGGCTCAACATATATTACATCATCGGGTTGGAGATAATATGCCGGGGATGCTGTAAGATTTTTTGCGTTAGTAAGATCGACTACGTAAGTCTCCTGTTTGCCGTTATTGTTGCGGAGTACCATCACATTCTCTCGCTGACCTGTGACTTTGAGGTCACCGGCGATAGCGAGGGCTTCCAGAAGGGTGATATGGTCCTCGTTGAATTCATATTTGCCCGGAGATACAACCTCTCCGAGCACAGAAATGCCGGTATTGATAAATTCAACCGTAACAACCGGTTGCTTTACAAGGTCATTCTCAATAAGTTTTTTCTCAATGAACTCTGCCAACTCCGAACGGGTCATCCCGGCGATATGCAGTTTGCCGAGTACGGGGAAGTTGATGTCGCCGGAGGGGGAGACAGTATAGTAGGCGGTTCTTCCATCGCTGCTGTTGGCTGCTCCTGATGCAGTGCCGGCGGCGGTAAGACGTGTTTGTGCCTGCACAAGATTGAAGAGGGAGGAGAGCTGTTGGTCCTGGGTTGTTACGATGATTGACAATTTGTCTTCCGGGCGGACGCGGATGTCGTAGACCTTCTGCGGCTGGATGGCCTCACCATTGGTGAGATCCTGGAAGTATGTGATGTTTTTGGGGGTGGAGCAGGAGGCTAAGAGTAGGAGTCCCGCTGTGAGGGGAAGAACTGATTTCTTCATTCGTTTGCTACAATTCGAATTGGTAATGTTGTTGTAAGTTATTGGAGAGTAGGAAGTTGTGTGTTGTGCTATTTTCTAAAGCCGATTTTTTCAACGTACCCTTCCTTTCCCCCTTGCTCCAAGGTGGAGCAAGGGGTTGAAAGGAATTGATGTAGAAATGTTAGTCTGAAAAGCACGGTGGCGTTTTCCGAATTTCCAGATCTCTTGTTAGGAGATATGGATTCAGAAAACCCACCTGAAACTCAGGGCATTAC
>CANPMT010000125.1 GCA_947575235.1 uncultured Porphyromonadaceae bacterium | reverse complement strand
CCGTTTGCGGTTGCAAAGTTACAACCATTTCACCCCCGTTTCCAAATAATTTTATGTTCAAAAGCATATTTTGAGCTTTTCTTATCGTCAAATATCAATCAATCAATCTAATCAACATATGTTAATATATATTTAGTTATGTTAATTCATAGAACTATATCTCAATTTCAGTTGTTATTCTAATACTTTCATGCGCTAAAAAATCCTCTTATCCTCAAAGAAACTGTTTAAAATTTATCTTATCCAGTCTTTGAGAGTCATGTCAATGTATTTTTAATCTTGATTCAGTCATTTAGGAACCCCTAAACTCCTTCATCAAAATTAAAAATCCAAATGACAATCCTTCTAAAATCCTGCAATAAATAAATTTAAACAGTTTCTAAAAGTTACTAAAAACGGAGTTGAAAATCGGCTCCGTAGCGCCTTAATTTGTAACTTTGCATCCACTATGGCAAAAAAAGTACAGTTCGGAAGCCGCATAGGGCTTATCGCCGCCACGGTAGGGTCAGCCGTGGGTCTGGGCAACATCTGGCGTTTCCCCGCCGAGGCTCAAGCAAATGGAGGAGCCGCATTCCTGATCCTATATATAATATGTATATTGCTCCTTGGCATTCCTGTGATGCTGGCGGAGTTCGCGTTAGGACGCGGCACACATGGCGACGCCATAAGCGCGTTCAAGATTCTTTCCCCCCGCAAGAAGTGGTGGCTTACAGGCGCACTGGCCATACTTGCCTCTTACCTTATATTATCTTTCTATATGGTGGTGGCAGGCTGGACCCTCGAGTATTTCTGGCAGTCGATTACCGGCAACCTATATGCCCCTGTGGCAGGGAGCGAGTTGGCGTCTGATCCGATGGAGGCCTCGTTCACAGCCCGCATGAGCGAGTATATCACCGGTAGCTGGCGTCCGCTTATCGTGACATATGTAATGATATTCTTAAATCTATTCATCCTTCTGAAGGGTGTGCAGAAGGGTATCGAGAAGATGAGCAATGTGATGATGCCGCTTCTTTTCGTGCTGCTGGTAGGATTTGCCTGCGTGGCCATGACCTTCCCGAAGGCTATGGATGGCCTGGCCTTCTTCCTCTATCCTGATTTCTCGAAGATTACCCCCGGCGTTGTTGTCAATGCCTTAGGGCAGGCCTTCTTCTCCCTGTCGTTAGGGATGGGTATCCTCATAACATATTCAGGCTACTTCCCCAAAGACACCAAACTGCTCAACACCTCGGTGCTCGTGTCGGGTCTCGACCTGCTTGTGGCACTCCTTATGGGCTTCATCATCTTCCCCGCCGTAATGTCGTTCGGACTTGACGGCGAGAGTCTGGAGGGAGCCACGCTGGTGTTCGTGACTTTGCCGGAGGTTTTCGCGCAGATGCCGGCCACACGCCTATGGTCGTCGCTCTTCTTCCTGCTGCTGATGGTGGCCGCCCTCACCTCAACCATATCGCTTGGGGAGGTGTCGATAGCCTTCATGCAAGACCATTTCAAGATGTCGAGAAGGAAGGCCTGTCTTGTGGTGATGCTGCCGTTGGCTGTGCTGAGCACCCTGTGCTCACTTTCACAGGGCGTGCTTGCCGACTTCAAGATAGCCGGCCTCAACCTCTTCAACTTCCTCGACACCGTAGCCACCAACATCATGCTCCCCGTGGCGGCCATACTCACCTGCATCTTCGCGGGCTGGTTTGTGCCCAAAGGGTTTATAAGGAGGGAACTGACAAACGGAGGGAAGCTGAACGGACGCATCTACGATGCCATCCTTTTCAGCCTGCGCTATCTTGCCCCCGCGCTCATAGCCATCGTGCTCCTCGCCAAACTGATTTAGGGGGCGCAAACACGGGGTGCCAAAATAATTTTCATAATTTTTTCGGGTCTAAGTGCTGACAACTAAAAAATTATATGTAATTTTGCAGGCTGAATAATAAAACAGGATTAAAACAACTTTAAAGAAGTATTATAAAACTGATCTAACTATGACAAAAGCAGACATCGTCAACGAGATCGCGAGAGCAACAGGTCTTGACAGAGCGAGTGTTCTTACAACAGTTGAACAATTCATGGAGGTTGTGAAAGGTAGCCTGGCCAATGGAGAGAACGTATATCTCCGCGGCTTCGGAAGCTTCATCATCAAGGAGCGCAAGGCAAAGACCGCCCGCAACATCACCAAGAAGACATCACTCATCGTGCCCGCCCACAACATCCCGGCCTTCAAGCCGTGTCCCTCTTTCAAGGAGGAAGTGGCAAAACAGTAACTCCCGCCTGTATCAGTTACACATACCTCTCACCGATTTATCCTTTCTGCCCCACCCGGGGCGGAAAGGATACTTTTTTTATGTCTAAATTGTGCTGATTCAATGTTTTTTAGTTAACTTTGCATTTTCAAACCTCAGACAGATGTCTGAACCTGACAATATCACATAAATAATGGCGCGTCGCGACAAGCTGACCGCCGCCTCACATAACACGAATATAACTGATTAATTTAATGAAAACTGCACTAATTACCGGCATCACAGGACAGGATGGTTCGTTCCTCGCCGAATTTCTTCTTGAGAAAGGCTATGACGTACATGGCACAATCCGCCGCTCATCGGTAGACTTCCGCGAACGTATAGCCCATCTTGAAGGACACCCCAATTTCCATCTGCATTATGCTGACCTCGGCGACTCCATGTCGATCATGCAGGTTGTGTCGAAGGTCCGTCCCGACGAGATTTATAACCTTGCGGCACAGAGCCATGTGCAGGTGAGCTTCGACTCGCCCGAGTTTACAGCTGACGTTGACGCCACAGGTGTGCTCCGCATCCTTGAGGCAGTGCGTCTTACCGGCCTGGCCGACAAATGCCGCATCTACCAGGCCTCGACATCAGAGCTTTACGGCAAAGTGGAGGAGGTTCCCCAGAATGAGAACACCCCCTTCCACCCCTACTCACCCTATGCGGTGGCCAAGCTTTACGGCTTCTGGATCGTGAAGGAATACCGCGAGGCTTATAACATGTATTGCTGCTCGGGCATCCTCTTCAATCATGAGAGCGAGCGCCGTGGCGAGACTTTCGTCACCCGCAAGATCACCCTCGCCGCAGCCCGCATAGCCCAGGGTAAGCAGGATAAGCTGCTGCTCGGCAACCTCTCGTCGCTGCGCGACTGGGGCTACGCACGCGACTATGTGGAGTGCATGTGGCTCATTCTCCAGCAGGAACAGCCTGAGGATTATGTCATCGCCACTGGCGAACAGCACTCCGTGCGCGAATTCTGCGAACTCGCTTTCCGCCGCGCCGGCATCGAGCTCCGCTGGGAAGGCGAGGAGGAGAACGAGAAGGGTATCGACGTAAAGACAGGGAAAGTGCTCGTGGAGGTATCGCCCGACTTCTACCGTCCTACTGATGTGGTGAACCTCTGGGGCGACCCCACCAAAGCAAAACAGAAACTTGGCTGGGACCCCTCGAAGAAGACAAGCTTCGAGGAGCTGGTCAACCTGATGGTCGACGCCGACATGGCGAAGGTGGCTGTGGAACGCGCCGGCGAGCAGGTTAAGCTCAACCTCGCTGAGTATCTTGAAAAAGGTATCGTGAAATAATGGAAAAGAACGCTAAGATTTACGTCGCCGGCCACCGCGGTATGGTGGGCTCGGCAATCGTGCGCGAGCTCAAACGCCAGGGTTATGAGAATATCATCACCCGCACTCACGCCGAACTCGACCTCATCAACCAGCAGGCCGTAAACGATTTCTTCGCAGCCGAGAAACCGGAATATGTGTTTCTCGCAGCCGCAAAGGTGGGTGGCATCGAGGCCAACGCCCGTCACCTGGCCGACTTCATGTATGACAACATGATGCTTGAGATGAATGTGATCAACGCCGCATGGCGCAACGGTTGCAAGAAACTCGAGTTCCTCGGCTCTTCGTGCATCTACCCGCGTCTGGCCCCGCAGCCCATGCCGGAGTCTTGCCTGCTCACCTCATCGCTCGAGCAGACAAACGAGGCTTACGCACTGGCCAAGATCTCGGGCCTCAAGTATTGCGAGTATCTCAACCGCCAATACGGCACCGACTATATCTCGGTCATGCCTACCAACCTCTACGGCCCCAACGACAACTACCACCCTACCCACAGCCACGTGCTCCCCGCCCTTATCCGCCGCTTCCATGAAGCCAAGGAGCAGGGCCTTGAGGAAGTGGTGTGCTGGGGCGACGGTTCACCGTTGCGCGAATTCCTCTATGTGGACGACCTGGCCAACCTCTGCGTGTTCCTCATGAACAACTACAGCGGCAACGAGACTGTCAACGCCGGCTCAGGGAAAGAGCTCTCCATAAAGGAGCTCTCAGAGCTCGTGGCCCGCACAGTGGGATATGAGGGCCGAATCGTATGGGACACCTCAAAACCGAACGGCACCCCCCGCAAACTGCTCGACGTGAGCAAGGCGGCAAGCCTCGGCTGGACCTACAAGACCGAGCTCGCCGAAGGGATACGCCTCTCATACGAGGACTTCCTCAACAATCCGATGCGCGCCGAGAGATAAGCGTGCTCTCATTCATAAAAAGTGGCATATCCAACCCGATATGTCACTTTTTTTATCTATTCAATAATTTTAACTACCCCCTGAGTTGGCCAAATCCCTAATAATTCATAACTTTGCAGTTAAAATTATTTGAAACTTTCAATCTCTCCTCACCTGTAACCCCTAACCACTAACCAAGATGAATATAGCAGTAGCAGGAACCGGATATGTCGGTCTGTCAATAGCCAC
>CANPMT010000124.1 GCA_947575235.1 uncultured Porphyromonadaceae bacterium | reverse complement strand
GATTGAATACATCCAGCTGGGATTGTTGCGCTGGAAGAGCAGTTCATATGCTATGTCGGCCATGCCGTTCTCTGTGAGAGTGGGCATAAGGATGGAGGTGCCCAAGAAACCGGTCTGCAGGCAATTCCCATGGTCGGCGAAATTCTTGCGCAGACGGCTTATGGTGTTCTGACGTGCGGCACCCTCCACAAGATTGTTGCGCAGTGCAAAGAGGGCCGGGGTCTGCATGGTGTTGAGTATCCCGGTCTTGAAATCACCGTTATCCGTAAGGAAGGTGCTCTTTACATATGCACGAGCCTCGTCGGCTATCTTCTGATATTTGGTATAGTCGCGCCCTGTGGCTTTCGCCATATCGCGCATCATCTCGGCGTCGCTTATCCAATAGCAGCCGCAAAGGTAGTTCCAATAATCGAGTGCCTCGGGACGCAAGAAGGTCTCCCCTCTCTCGTTACGGTCCCAGGCTCCTCCGCCACAGCTTTCGAGCGGCTCGTAGCTGAGCCAGTCTGCCCATTGGTAATTGCCGTTCTCCTCTGTGAGTGCCTGATGGTTGTATTTAACGGCTGACACATGGGCGATGAATTTCTCCATCGCTTCCCAGTTCTCATCGATTATCGCAGGATCGTCATATTGTTTCCAAACAACCCAGGGCACTATTATTCCGGCGTCGGCCCAGCCAAGACGGCTATAGTCGGTACGCTCCGCTCCATATTGACCCACGGGAGCCACACCGGGGAAGCCTCCCACGGCATTCTGCGTGTCTGACATGTCACGCATCCATTTATGGAAGAAGTCGCGGGTATTGGCAAAGTATGTTCCCGTCTCTGCAAACACCTGGGTGTCGGCTGTCCAGCCGAGACGTTCATTTCGCTGGGGACAATCGGTAGGAACCGAAAGGTAGTTCGACCTCTGTCCCCACAGTGTGTTCGATATAAGTTTGTTCACCGACTCGTCACCTGTGACAAGAGTACCGGTCTCCAGATCTCTTGCTATTGATGTCACAGGTATCGACTCGAGGCTCTTTATCCTAACCTCACCATCTGCAGTGAGCGAGAGATAGCGGTAGCCGAAGAATGTGCAGCGCGGATGATAGTCAACGTAACCTTTCTCATCGCCGAAGGTATAGTCGAGCAGCATACCGGTGTCGGGTATTCTGAGATTGAGGCGGTGCACGCTACCCTCCGGACCGTCCATGCCACGGCTGCGGGCGCCGTTGCCATCATTAAGAAGCTCGCCGGGACGGCAGGAGATGGTTGTTCCCTCCTCAGCCTTGAACCTGAACGAGGGAACGGCCGCGCAGTTTTGGCCGAAATCCACCACCATTGTCTCTCCGGGTTTAAGCACAAGTTCCTCGCCGGGCTTGAACACACGGGTTATGTTGACCTTGCCGAACTGTTCAGGCGCCTCATTCTTCACACCGTTCCAGATGTAGGCTTCGGCCGGACGCAGGGCCAGGTCTTCTCTCAGATATACCTCAGCCCCTTTTGATGGTAAAATCTCGCCACTGAACTCCTTATTAATCTCCGGAGTTTTGTAACCTGCGATATTCTCATAGCCGTTCCGCTCACGGGCATCATAGCGCTCCCCGTCGAAGATGGCCGCATGTTTCACCGGACCACCTATGCCGGCTTTCCAATCATCTGTATTCGTGCCGAGATATTCTTTGCTGCCGTCGGCATAGGTAAGTTCAAGCACACCTCTGAAAGCAACCTTCTTGCCTATCATACCGTCATGTCCACCGGGAGTGACAATCTTGTCGGCCCACCATCCGGGAGTTACCTGCACCGACAGTTCGTTGGCACCCCCCTTTTTGGTATTGAACGCTTTTGTCACGTCATACGTGAATGAACGCTTGGTCTTCTCGCGGTGCGTGAAACCCGGTTTCAGTATCTCCTCGCCGATGCGCTTCCCATTCACATAGAGGTCGTATACACCCAGGCCGGCTGTCATCCATACTGCCCTCTTTACTTTCTTTGGATTGCTGAATCGGGTGCAGAACCAGCTCGCGCCGTCAGCGGCACGCTCGTTAGCGCCCCCTATCCCACCTGTCACTACAGGCGCGTCCATAACTGAAATCCATTCCGATTGCTTCCAGGCATCATTGTTCAATGCCTCGGCACGTGTGCCTGACACGGTCTCCCTTGCCTCCATACAGGGTGAATATCCCCATATGAGCAAAGCTGACCCTACCGTAAGGTAAAATCTTTTCCTATTCATCTGTATTAGAATTTATCGTTTAATATGTCGGGTTAATTACGTTCACAAAATTAGTAAAAAATCCCGATATTTTTAACACCCAAAATTCTTTTCTTACTCCTTATATAATATTTTCTTACTCCTTATATAATAAGAGCCGTTTTTCACGTTATCTGATAGTGTGCATCCTCCTCCTTCCTGCCCTTTTCACAGTGCGCACGGAACGCAGACACAATGATAATTTTACATGAAAGATATCAAGCTTAACTATATGAATAGATTACTCATCTTATCACTGGGCCTCGCCGCTTCCTTGCCGGCTGTGGCAAAAGACCGTGTCACCCACGACCCCTCAGCTACCAACACTGAGACAATCCTCCACGTATGGAGCTGGAACTTCCCCACCATCGGCGAAAATATGAAGAAGATTGCCGATGCAGGTTTCACAATGATCCAGACCTCACCCGTGCAGAACTGCTATGCTCCCGAGGGTAGCGGAAAGAAAATCTTCGATGACAATGTCACTGAAGGTAACTGGTATTACTATTACCAGCCGACCGACTGGAAAATCGGCAATAACATTCTCGGCACACGCGACCAGATGAAGCAGATGATGGATTCTGCCGCCAAATATGACGTCAAGGTAATCGTGGATGTTCTCCCTAACCATACCGCTTTCGATGTTGACGCGGTTTCGGAAGACTTCTACAAAGCGGTCGGAGGTCGCGACAAGATGTATCATTCTCAGGGTCTGCGTCCTGTGGAGGATTATAACGACCGCCTTCAGTGTACCCTCTGGGGCTCCGGCGCTCTGCCCGACGTCAATACCGAGAATCCCCTCTTCCAGAAATATTACATGGAGTTTGTAAACGACCTCCTCGGACTCGGTGTGAGAGGCTTCCGCTATGACACAGCTAAGCATATCGGCGTACATTCCGACCCCGTTGATGCCGCATCAGGCGTCAAGGAGAATGATTTCTGGGATGTGGCAACTGGCCGAAAGGCTGTGAAGGGTGTGAAACTCGCCGTGCCTTATGATTCTCTTTTCGTTTACGGCGAAGTTCTTCAGGACCGCAACGTGCCTGAGGCTGAATATGCTGAATATTTCGGCCAGACTGCATCTGGCTACGGCCACATTCTCCGTGAGGCTCTCGAAAAGGGTTCGGTCAACGGTCTCGACCTGATCAACTGGCATCACACCTCAGCACCTGAATATCTCACCACTTGGGTTGAGAGCCACGACACATATGCCAACGCCCACGAATCGGCCCATCTTACCGACGACCAGATCCGCACCGGATGGGTATTCCTTACCGCACGTCAGAATGGTGTGCCTCTCTTCTTCAGCCGTCCCGCCGGGTCGACACGTCAGGCCTACTGGGGCGACAATATCCTCGGTGCGCGTGGCAACGATGAGTTCTTCCATCCTGAGGTGGTGGCTGTGAATAAGTTCAGAACCGCCATGAACGGCCAGAAGGAGGATATCCAGACCACTGAAGATGGCAAAGTAATCGTTGTGAACCGTGGCAACAAGGGTGCCGCTGTGGTCAACATTGCCAACATTGCCAATTCTGTCAATCTTCCCACCGGGCTCCCCAACGGCACATACAAGGATGTCGTGTATGGTCAGGAATTCAAGGTAAAAAATGGACGTCTGCAAGGAATCGTCGCTCCTTTAAGGAGTTACATCCTCGTAAAGAAATAATGGTTGAATAAAAAACAGCCCATTCCAAGAAACATTTCACCCCGGTGAAGTGTTTCTTTTTTATATACTGCAAGCCACACTTGCGCCCGGTCGTGAATTTGGCACGGTATTTGAAAATCGGATTATAGTAAACATTAAAAACCTTAAATAAAAAACGATATATGAACATCAGACCATTGGCAGACCGTGTGCTCATCGAGCCCACCGCTGCGGAGGAAGTCACAATGAGTGGCATCATCATTCCTGACTCAGCAAAAGAGAAACCCCTCAAAGGAAAAGTTCTTGCTGTCGGCAACGGCACTAAGGATGACCCCATGGTTCTTAAGGAGGGCGACGTGGTTCTCTATGGCAAGTACGCCGGTTCTGAGATTGAGTTCGAAGGCACAAAATATCTCATGATGCGCCAGAGCGATGTGCTCGCTGTCATCGAGTGATGCCATGCAACTGAAAATCAATTGTTGACTGATTAATTATCGAAACTAAAATGGCTAAAGAAATCAAATTCAATATCAAGGCTCGCGAAGAGCTCAAGAAAGGTGTCGACGCTCTCGCCGACGCAGTGAAGGTAACTCTCGGCCCCAAAGGCCGCAACGTAATCATCGAGAAGAAATTCGGTGCCCCCCACATCACAAAGGATGGTGTGAGCGTGGCCCGCGAGATCGAACTCGAGGATGCTTTCCAGAACATGGGCGCACAGCTCGTAAAGGAGGTTGCCTCAAAGACCGGCGACCAGGCCGGCGACGGCACTACCACAGCTACTGTGCTTGCACAGGCTATCGTGAACGTTGGCCTCAAGAATGTGGCTGCCGGTGCCAACCCCATGGATCTGAAACGTGGCATCGACAAGGCCGTCTCT
>CANPMT010000123.1 GCA_947575235.1 uncultured Porphyromonadaceae bacterium | reverse complement strand
TGATTACGATAGTGATTAATTCTTAAATCACAACTCAAAATCACAATATATTGTTATTTTTACAATTATTTTGAAAGACATCGGTTTTTACCTTTAAAATCACAGTAGACTGTGATTTATATCATCCAAACCGGACCATCATCCGCAAAATAGCTAAAACTTGACAATGTGGTTTTCCTTTGAGAAGAATGAGGACAAGATTTCTTCCAAGGCAATCATATCCAAACGGTTCTCCAAAGCCAAAGGCATGAAGTACAGTCAAAAACATCGCTGCAATTATATTGTAGTGGATACTTTCATCGATAACATTGCCGTGCGTCTGTTTTATGTGCGTAGCAGCAAACGTGCCCCATGGTGTGGAATGCTGTCCACCCACACAGAACTTGACTTCCACAAAGCCTATGAGATTTACGCCATACATTGGTCTATCGAGGTAATTTTAAAAGACTGCAAGCAAAATCTCAGACTTGGGAAGTGCCAGTCCCGAGACTTCTCCGCGCATATTGACCATTCTTCCATTGTGTTCCTGCAATACAACATACTTTCCACAGCCAGACGGCTCTACAACTATTAGCGGACTTTTCAAAGACGTGTGTCAGATCAGATGCCATCCTCATATTATTTGGGAAAAAGGAATGTTCTGGCACGCAGAAGCTAATCGGGATATTCCTCTTAAACCACTGACTATCTCCGACATGACTTTCAGCACCCCCGCTCGTAGGCTGACCTCCAAAATGAACACCAACCAAATAGGGGCTTATCTTGCACCCTTGATACGGTTGCAATTGCGGCAAAGCATCTGACAATTATCAGCAACTGTTGTGCCTCCTTCTTTCCAAGGAGTGATGTGGTCAGCCTCCATTTCTTCCAACTCAAAGTGTTTCTGACAATGGGGGCAGATGCCTTGCTGACGCTCGTATGCCTCTCGTTTCTGTTTCTTGTCGAATGTAAGGAATGACAAGTCGCGCAAGTCTCCACTAAGAACATAGCGGTAGATGCCTGACTTCTTCATTATCTCATCATCCTCCATAAGGTCATGAATTTGCTTTTCAAGAGCGTCTATATCGTAAGTATTCTCCCCAAACTGCTCAAACATCGCTCCCCAGTTGAGGCCTTTCATCTCTTTTCTCCAGTTTGGGAATGTAGTGCGCACCCATGTGATTATCTGATTAAAGTATTGCCATAGTTTATTGGCATTTAGGTCGTTCTGATGAAGCGACATATACCAATCAACAGCGACTCCTTGTTTTTGTGCTGACCACAATAGAATGGTTGCAAGGTAGTCTTGTTGAATAGCTGAACCGGAAAGCAAATTTTCAGCAATCTTATATGCGGGGCATAGATTCTTTGAAAAATATTTACGAGCATCGCTAATCCACGGGCCCGAATATACGGCGTTGAGCAATTCTTGCTCCAGCAGTTTGGCTCCGGCGATATTGATTGTACGGAACCACTCCAACTTCTCTTTATCAGTGCCTTGGCAGAAATAAACCGTCAACTCATAATTGAGGAACTTCTCCCGCTGTTCAGGCAAAAGATTATGAAACCAGCGTTTGTCGCCGTTTTCATCCTCAATATGGAAGTCACCGTCAAAGTAATGACAGATTGATAGTGTTCTTTGCTGACCATCAATCATTTCAAAATGACCATTCTCATCTACGCTCCAATACATAGTATTGAGTGGAAACCCACGCATGACAGTATTAATTACCGCTTCCTGCTGTAGGGAATTATAACGAAACTCTCGCTGATAAGGAGGGCGAATATCCAGTTTGCCGCCGAAGCCAACAACTCCGGCCTCTTCATCATCTTTGAATCCCTCAACGAGGTCTTTTATCTTGATTGCTTTCAGTTCAATCTTCATGGGATTATTTCTTTTTGCGGATAATGATACGGGTAAATGGTTTTTGTGGATAACCATTTACCATATAGAATAACTGACCATCACGTAGGCTCTTATTCAAGTTTTTTAGTTTTCGGTCAAATGGAGCCAATCCTAATTCTTTGCCGGAATCTCCTTCAGCTATTCCAATTATTTCGAATTGGTCTGGATTATACTTATCCATGAAAGTGATAGGAACACCCATCTTACCATCATAATCACAAGGAATGTCTGCTGTTTTGGAGACATCAATGGCATCATAGTTGGCGTAAGTAGGATATTCTTCAGGTGAATAAACCTTATAAAGAATCAAATCCTCATGGCGTTTCTTAATTTCCATGTTAGTGAACCAAGTAACGCCAGAGACTCTAATCATGCCTTCCTTATGATTCCCGGCTGTAGCTGTATCCTCATAGTGAGAAATAAAATGGCCGGCACCTCCTTTGAATCCATAACCAAGCCAAAGTTTATTATCCTTGATTAGAGGGAAAATCTCCTTGTACTTGATTGCATTCTGATGACCGATAATAAGAAACTTCTTATCATACTTGATAAGCTGGGCTACATATTCCCGAAATAGAGAGAATGGTGGATTGGTAACTATAATATCGGCATCTTTCAAGAATTCAACACATTCGGGAGAACGGAAATCTCCATCTCCTTTCAATGGTTTGACATCAATACTCTGCGGATCCGGCAAACCGTTGTCGCCAAACTGTCCCTCATAAACCATATATACAGCCTGTGCACTTGCATTTTGGGAGAAGAGGTCAATATCTTGACTCTTGTAGCAAGTGGCAATTAGTTTCTTCAATCCGAGCTTATGGAAATTGTTAGCAAAATAGATGAAGAAGTTGCTAACGCGAGGGTCATCGCAGTTGCACAACACAATCTTACCACGAAAGTGTTCGCGATAGTGGCGTAGCTCATTGTTTATGTCTTCAAGTTGAGTATAAAACTCATCTTTCTTGGCTTCCTTAGCCTTATTCAAGTTCTTGTTTGCCATTATCTCTATCCAAGAGATCTGGATGGCAGACAATAGCTTTTAAATCAGTAGACTATCTCCATAAGTATAGAGCATTTGCTAAACAACCCCTTCATCATATGACTTAATTTCGATTTAGAATGAAATAATGCCGTTACAAACCGCGTTATTATTCAAGATATTAACTAACTTTGCATGTCGATTAAGTAACTCTTGGATAGAGATTTGGATGCTTGCTAAACTAACCTCACCCCTCTCTGTCAAGGCTTTCTCATCACAGACTCTTAAGTATCATCGCGTTGGCTTTGTCCACGACGGAGGTATCCAGCGACGCAAGGTAAATCCGAGTCGTCATCTCGCTGTCATGACCCATACCCTCACTGATCACACTCAAGGGTATACCTTTGGCCTTCGCCGCACTTGCCCAACTGTGCCGGGCAACATACATCGTCAGTGGTATCGGAAGACCCGCAAGCTCTCCCACCCTCTTCAGGTTGTGATTGATGTTGTAGCCTACATTCCTGTAGACATACCGATCGTTGATGTTCTCCTTCCTGATCACCGGCAACAGGTATTGCGTCGGATTCTCCTGATATTTCCGGAGTATAGCCTCCATCTCCTCTGTCCACGCTATGATGAGTTGCTGACCGGTCTTCCGCCTGCGGTATATGACGCAGCCATCCCGCAAATCTGATTTGCGGAGATAGGCCATGTCTATGAAACTCATACCTCGCAGATAGAAACTCATCATAAACATGTCACGGGCATAATCCAAGGTCGGGTTCAATGTGAGGTCCAACTTTTTTATCCGCTTCATGTGCTGCAGGGAGATGGCTCTCTTCACCGTCTTCTCTACTCCGGTGTAGACATGACGGAAGGGTCGGCGGTTCTCTGTTATCCCCTCATCCACAGCACGGTTATACACCGCACGGAGCACTCGCAGATAGAAAGATATTGTATTGAGTGAGTTGCCCCGGCTGTTGTGCCATGTCTCGTATAGCTCCATTGTCTCTGAGGTGAGCGAGTCAAGCATGATATCCTTATCTTCCCTGAATTTCCTGAAACTGTTGAGGGTCGCGGCATAGGTCTCCGCTGTCCTTACCCGGCCACATTGCTTCAACCGGATGATGCAGTTCTCCATATAGTTGAAGAGGGAATACTCGTCAGTATAGCGTCTGAACTCCTCTATGAGGTCGTCCGCCGTGTAGCTTATCCCTTCTGTGTCAAACCGACGGATTATCTTTGACAGTCGCTCCATATCCCATCGTATCCGCTCTCTTATGTAGAGGATATGCGATCTGCGGCTGTCAGCAACGCGGGTTATGACGCGCGATTTCTCCTCATCCCATTCCTCTTGTCTGATATGATAGTCGGTGTGGAGCTGTCGCACCCTCCTTTCATGGATTACCTGATAGTATATCACACCCTCATCCCCCTTTACTCGTGATGACCTGAACTTTACTTTTATCGATGCCATAATCTTTTTGCTCAAAGTTACAGCATTCCTCATATTCGGTATAGCTTATTCTGAAACAAGATGCCGTAGCCAGCTGAAGCGTTTACGCCGCGGCAGATATCCCAGGTCATGACCATGGGCATACGCCTCCCTCTCAAAGGAGATGTTCATGTAGGCCTCGTGATGCTTCCGGTATTGCAACAGTCGCACAACCCACTCCAACACATACCACAGGTAGAAGGGTATGAACAGCAATTCGCGCATCTGGGCCGTATGTATCCGCTCATGGTTGACAACATACTTGTCAATCCATGACGTGTCTCGCGCCAGATACATCCCGAACAAGTTCATGCAATACCCCTTCGGCATCCATCTGCATCTCACCACTCTACCTATCATCTATGTAAGCATTAACTCAACTACAGGTTAAACCTTCAACAATATATGACATCGGCTAC
>CANPMT010000122.1 GCA_947575235.1 uncultured Porphyromonadaceae bacterium | reverse complement strand
GGATGGGCTATCCCATGCAGATCAAGATCAACTTCCTCTGCCGCGACTCAATCCTTGCAGCGCCCCTCTGCCTTGACCTCGTGCTTCTGAGCGACCTCGCGCAGCGTGCAGGCCGTCATGGCATACAGCGCTTCCTGAGCTTCTTCCTCAAGAGCCCGATGCACGACTACACCAAGGATGAGGTGCCCGTAAACCACCTCTTCCAGCAGTATGTGATGCTGAAGAACGCCATCCGCGAGATGGGCGGCTACGAAGCAGACGAAGAGATAGATTGATTTCAACCTCGATACTAAAGAGGGCCGGGTCGCCGTTTAATCTACGGCTTCCCGGCCCCTCTTTTTATCAAGTTAAAAACTGCATATGAGAATAGATATACTCACCGTATTGCCCGAGATGTTTGAGTCGCCATTAGGCTGCTCCATCCTGAAGCGCGCCCAGGATAAAGGGCTCGCCGAAATAGTAGTGCACAATCTCCGCGATTACACAACAGATAAACACCGCAAGGTCGACGACTATCCCTTCGGGGGAGAGGCCGGCATGGTGATGAAAGTGCAGCCCGTAGAGGCATGTATCAACGCCCTGAAACGCGAGCGCGATTACGACGAGGTAATCTTCACGTCGCCCGACGGGGAGACCTTCAACCAGAAGATGGCCAACGGGCTCTCCATGCTCAATAATGTCATCATACTCTGCGGCCACTACAAAGGTATAGACTACCGCATCCGCGAGCATCTCATCACGCGCGAGATCTCGATAGGCGACTACGTGCTGACCGGAGGCGAACTCCCCGCCATAGTGATGACCGACGCCATAGTGCGTCTGATACCCGGCGCCATAGGCGACGAGCAGTCGGCCCTATCCGACTCCTTCCAGGACAACCTGCTTGCGCCCCCCATCTACACCCGTCCGGCCGACTACAACGGCTGGAAAGTGCCCGACATACTCCTCTCAGGCCACGAGGCAAAGATAGCTGAATGGAGGCACGAACAGAGCCTTGAGCGCACCCGTCGGCTTCGTCCCGACCTGCTGGATTAGGTGATAAGTATGAGGTAAGATAAATTTTTGTATCATGAGACGGATTTTTCTTTTGCTTGCCATATTGATGGGAGCCGCCGGTTTGTATGCCATAGAACCCACATGGGAGGTGAATTTCGGGGCAACCTTCGACAACCGCGAGGGGGATGGCCGCTACACCCGCGACAGGACCTACTTCTTCACCACGCTTGCCCCCGAGATAGGGTTGCGGTTCACCCCCCGCGACCGCATAGCGGGGGGAGCGGTGTGGAACCAGCCTCTGGAGAACGGTGTGAAGAACGGGAAGATAATGCCCACGCTCTATTACCGTCATGAGGGGGAGAGGTGGCGCTTCTCGATGGGTATGTTTCCGCGCACCCAGTTGCGCGAGCCGTTGCCCGGTTTCCTATGGTGTGATTCACTTGCCTACTTCCAGCGCAACATCCGCGGCGCTCTTGTGCAGTATGAGGAGCGTAACGGCTTTTTCGACGCCTATCTTGACTGGCGCGGACAGCAGGCTGTGGATGTGCGCGAGGCGTTCAACTTGGTGTTTCACGGGGAATGGCGTCCGAAAAGGGGTGTGTTTCTTGCCGGGGGGCATATGATGATGAATCACTTTGCCAAGAGCCACAGGGCCGAGGATGAGTATATCGTCGACAACTTCCTGGTGAACCCCTACGTTGGGGTTGACTTCAGCCGGGCCACCGCACTTGACAGTCTGGTGGTTAAAGCCGGAGGTTTGATGACGGTAGAGCGCGACCGCCGTCATGGTAAGTGGACAACGCCCGGGGGGCTTTGGGTGGACGCCACATTCGAGTGGCGTTGGCTTGGTCTGCGCAACAGTCTCTACCTCGGAGGAGAGCTTTTCCCGCTGTATGGGGAATACGGCACACTTCTATATCAGGGGGAGGCCTATTATCAGTCATCCTTCTACAACCGTACCGACATCTACGCTCATATCATGCGCAACCGCTGGATGGACCTTGAGGCCCAGCTCAACTTCAATTTCGCCAGGAACGACTTCATGTTCTATCAGCGCCTGATTCTCTCCATCTCGCTTGGGAATCTTTAGTAATTGAGTTGTTATGAGAACACACTTTATCTTAATCATGGCAGCAATCTTGTTGATTATGGATAGCTGCACCCAGTCAAATGACAAAAGACTTGACTCTATCAATGCATCTCTTTGTAAAAATCCTGCTACCTCTAAGGAGATGCAGGATCTATTGGATTCAATTGACAGTGGCACATTATCAGAGAATGATAAAGTGTACAAAGATTTGCTGACTATAAAAATCAGAGATCTGAATTTTGAGCAGCATCCCTCTGATTCTCTGATAAAGAGAGTGTTGAACTATATCACCACGCATAAAGACGTGACTTACTACTGTGAGGCACTTTACTATGGTGGGCGCGTATATCATAATTTAGGTGATTATCCCACGGCTCTCGGATACTATCAACAGGCTCTATCCGAGATACAGACATGTCAGGACAGTGCCATAATGACGGGTAAGATTTATGCACAGATGGGTGGGCTGCTTGACCGGATGAGATTATATAAGGAGGCTATCCCCATTTACGAGGAGGTAGTAAGGCGTGATATCAATATGAACGACTCTCTAAATGAAGTCAATGATATGATTTATTTAGGGAATGTGCTTTTACGTGATGGAGAGATATTACGGGGGAAAGCTTACTTAAAAAAGGCTGTTTGCCGGAGTAGATATATGTCGGGTGCCATCAGGTCAAAGAGTATGGCTTACTTAGGGAGAGCATATCTTAAACTTAACCAGATAGACTCGGCATTATCGTGTATCAGGATGTCGTTGGATTCCTTGGATTCATATACTCGAAGGGCTGCCCTGTCGAGTGCTATTGAGATATATTCCCGTGCCGGAATTAAGGACAGTGCACTATTTTATGCCAAAGAGTTGTTGAAAGAACCGGTAAAGAAGTATAGATTGGATGCATATAGGATATTGTTGTCAGAAGATTTCAAGGAATATGTTCCGGAAGATTCATTAAGGAGGTATGCGGCTGAATATTATTCCGTAATTGATAAAGGATATGATTCAAACCAGGCAGAGCTTGTGTTGCAACAGCGTAATATGTACAACTATGATATGCATGAAAATGCACGCAAGGACTTGGAGATAGAGAATCAGCACCTGTTGAACGAACGGTTATGGTTATCCATAGTTCTATTATTAGGAGTGATAACGCTGATATATATGAGATATAGAGATAAAAAGCAGAAATTGCAATTACAGATCTCATTATATAACATCCGGACACTGGGCTATTCATTAAAAAAGAAACCACTCTTGCTGCAGGGTGGGCGAGAAGAGCCTCAAACCGAGAAAACTTCCAGAAAGATTATGCTGGAAGAGCTGAAAGAGTATGTGAGAATAATAGCTGAAGAGAGTGGGCCGGTGGCCTTGTCGCCTACAATAATTGCTTCGGCGGTCTATGCAGAAATCAAAGAGCGTATTAATTTAAAGCACGCTATTGAAAAGGAAAGTGAGATATGGAAAAATCTTGATGAGATTATTCATGAAGAATCACCGGAATTCAGGAGTAGATTGAATCTTCTTACAGGAGGGAAAATAACAGAGGCGGAATACCGGACAGCTTGTTTAATCAAGATACAGATACCTCCGGTTAAGATAGGGATATTGTTCCAGAGGAATAAAACGACTATCGGATCTCGAAGAGAGTCGATAGGGAAAAAGATTTATGGTGAGAAAATAGGAGTGGAGCTGGTGGATAAGATTATCCGGAAGTTATGAATGAAAGAGTTAAAAAACCGTGCTTAAGAGTACGGTTTTTAACTTTTCGTACCTGTAAGTATTTTTGCAGTATCGTTTTTGCTTGAAAAAAGTCATTCCGTACAAAAACCGTACTGTAAAAATGCTGTATATAGGCATTTTAATTTATAACTTTGCGTCGACTTAAAAAAACTAACAGACATGAAAACCATCTCAAAATTGTTATTTTTAGGCTTGATGACCAGTGTAGTCTTCCCGGCATGGTCATATACATCAACCTATGTCTGCACTCTCTACAGACATATAGTTCAACCGGGAGGAGAAATAGAAGAGCCGGAAGAACCTGTCCACAGAATTCCCTCAAGACCGGTCGAGATTATCATCGGTGAGGATGGAGTTGAGCTCCAGGGAGCCTTGGCTGAGGATGAGATACTCAGCTATGAGGTATGGAGTTTCGATGGCTGGATGCTGCTTTCAACAACGGAAGAGAAGGAGTTTATCGACATCCTTTTCTCTCAGACAGAGCCTGTCGATATCAAGCTTATCACATCTTCCGCGGAATGGACCGGAACAGTGATGATGTAGTCAATAACCTTATAAAAACAGATGATCATGAAGAAACTCATTCTCATGAGCACGTTCGCACTCATGGCCTTAGGTGCGAATGCCCAGCTCAAAGTGTTCAGTAACGGAACGGCTCAGATAGGATTCGGAGGTCCGAAATTCGTAGGCGTGCTCCAGACCGCGGCCACTATTACAGATGGAAACGTAGCACAACCTACCACTGCCTTTGACCGCGACAGTATCGCGTCTCTCACTCTCTTCCATCCTAAAAATAACCTTGGAACGGGAGCGTATATCACTTTCGGAAGCCAGAAAAATGTGAGCATCGGAGAATCTCCCAACCTTATGTATGTGCTCAATCTATATAGCCGCGAAGGCCTTGAGTACTACCTTGGAAATAACAAAATTTTCAGTAAAATGAGGGGGGGAAGTGCTTTCAC
>CANPMT010000121.1 GCA_947575235.1 uncultured Porphyromonadaceae bacterium | reverse complement strand
TAGCCTCGTCGACCAGTGGCACAACCGTCTCCCTAACGCTGAGATCTTCCCCACAAGCGCGAAAGAGCATTTCAATGTGGAGAACCTCAAGAACCGTATCGTGGAGCTCCTCCCCGTGTCGCCCCCATTCTTCGGAAAGGATGCCCTCACCGATAAACCGGCCCGCTTCTTCGTCACCGAGATTATCCGTGAGAAACTCCTGCTCAATTATGACAAGGAGATACCTTACAGCACCGAGGTGCTCGTGGAGAAGTTTGACGAGAAGGAGAATGCCATCCATATCATGGCAGTGATCTATGTGGAGCGCGACTCGCAGAAGGGTATCCTCATAGGTAAGGGTGGCGAGAAAATCAAGAAGGTGGGGATAGAGGCCCGTCAGGACATCGAGAAGTTCTTCGGCAAGAAAGTCTTCCTCGAACTCTTCGTGAAGGTTGAGAAAGACTGGCGTAACCGTGAGAACAAGCTCCGTGCCTTCGGTTATATAGAATAAATCCACATCCGCCCGGGCGGATGTAATATAAAAACAGACAATGAGCAGATTAGTAGCAATTGTAGGGCGGCCGAACGTGGGTAAGTCTACCCTGTTCAACCGTTTGACGCAGACCCGCAGCGCGATCGTCGACGACACTGCGGGCACCACACGCGACCGCCAGTATGGCATGGTCGACTGGTGTGGCCAGGAATTCTCAATCGTCGACACCGGCGGATGGGTCATCAATTCGGAGGATATCTTCGAGGGTGAGATCAACAAGCAGGTAGAGATTGCCATCGAGGAGGCCGACGTGATTCTGTTCGTGGTGGATGCCTCGAACGGCGTGACCGACCTTGACGACCAGGTGGCGGCAATTCTGCGCCGCTCCAAGAAACCGGTTATCCTTGTGGCCAACAAGGAGGATAAGGGTGATGCCCGCTTCAATATACCCGAGTTCTATTCTCTTGGTCTCGGCGACCCGATGGAGGTGTCGTCGGCCAACGGTAGCGGCACAGGCGAGCTCCTCGATAAGATTATCGCCGACATGCCTGAACCGGCCGAAGATGACAAACCGGAAGATAACATAGCGAAGTTTGCCATTGTCGGTCGTCCTAACGCCGGTAAGTCTTCGCTTATCAACGCTTTCATTGGTGAGGAACGGCATATAGTGACCGATATCGCGGGCACCACTCGCGATTCGATCTATCACCGCTATAATAAGTTCGGCTTCGATTTCTATCTTGTTGACACTGCGGGTATCCGTAAGAAACAGAAGGTGAACGAGGATATAGAGTATTATAGTGTGATACGCTCCATCCGCTCAATCGAGGCAAGCGATGTCTGCATCCTCATGATTGACGCCACTCGTGGAATCGAGAGCCAGGATGCCAATATCTTCGGCCTTATACAGCGCAACAAGAAGGGCCTGGTGGTGTGTGTGAATAAATGGGATCTTGTCGCCGACAAGTCGGTGACTGCCCAGAAGCATTTCGAGAAGGCGATACGCGACCGTTTCGCTCCCTTCACCGACTTCCCTATCCTGTTCACCTCCGCCCTTACCAAACAGCGTATCTATAAGGTGCTTGAGACAGCCATCGAGGTCTATAACAACCGTCGCCGTCTCATCCCCACCTCGCAGCTCAACA
Organism: uncultured Porphyromonadaceae bacterium; assembly: GCA_947575235.1. Taxonomy (GTDB): domain Bacteria; phylum Bacteroidota; class Bacteroidia; order Bacteroidales; family Muribaculaceae; genus Lepagella. Next base: position 3,245 of record CANPMT010000121.1, on the reverse strand, counting down.
CCTATATGCTTGAGCAGATTGCCGTGACTCCCCCACCCAGCAACAAGGGTAAGTTTGTGAAGATCAAATATGTCACCATGCTGAAGGAATCAGTGATACCTACATTCATATTCTTCTGCAACCTTCCGCAGTGGGTGAAGGAACCTTACCGCCGTTTCCTTGAGAACAAGATCCGCGAGAAGTGGGACTTCCATGGAACGCCGATTCAGATTTTCATGCGCGATAAGTAAACCTGATGATATAGAAATAAGAAAGGGAAGAGCCGGCTCTTCCCTTTCTTATTTCTATATCATTTGATAATTATTCCTCGATATCCACATCGAAATCATCGCCGAAGAGATCCTCGCCGTCGCCGTTAGATTCGCGGTCGGCTCCGAAGTCCTCATCATCGCCGGGATTCTCAGCATCCTCGTCATCGTCGGTGCGTACAGAGTCTTTTCCGGGAGCGAAAGGATTGATTGTCTTCTTGCGGGCCTCCTCACGTTTTGCGTTGAGAGTCTCCTTGATCTTGGCCTCGAGTTCCGCGCTCAGCTCGGCGTTCTCCTTTATGACACGTTTCACGGCGTCGCGGCCCTGACCGAGCTTATTGCCGTTATATGAGAACCATGCGCCGCTCTTCTTGATTATGCCATACTCAACGGCCATATCGATAATCTCGCCGGCCTTTGAGATACCCTCGCCAAACATAATCTCGAACTCAGCCTTCATGAATGGAGGAGCCACCTTATTCTTGACCACCTTCACCTTGGCCAGACGACCGATAGTTGTCTCGCCATCCTTGATGAATGAAGAGGGACGTATCTCTATACGCACTGAGGAATAGAATTTCAGGGCGTTACCACCGGTGGTTGTCTCGGGATTACCGAACATCACGCCGATTTTCTCACGTATCTGGTTGATGAATATGCAGCAGGTGCGGGTGCGGGCAATCGAGCCGGTAAGCTTACGCATGGCCTGGCTCATCAGGCGTGCATGCAGACCCACGTTCTTGTCGCCCATGTCACCCTCGATTTCAGCTTTGGGTGTGAGGGCGGCCACAGAGTCGACCACCAGCACGTCGATAGCGCCCGAGTTGATAAGCTGCTCGGCAATCTCGAGAGCCTGCTCGCCGTTGTCGGGCTGCGCTATCCAGAGATTGTTGACGTCCACACCCAATTTCTCGGCATAGAAACGGTCGAACGCGTGCTCGGCATCGACAATGGCGCAAATGCCACCCTGTTTCTGGGCTTCAGCTATGACGTGGATGGCAAGAGTAGTCTTACCTGACGACTCCGGGCCATAAATCTCAGTTACGCGGCCACGGGGGAGACCACCCACACCCAATGCGAAGTCAAGGCCGATTGAGCCGGTAGAGATTGTCTCGACATCCTGCACGGCGTCATCGCCGAGACGCATCACTGTGCCCGAGCCGAAATCCTTCTCCAGATGGGCCATAGCCATCTCGAGAGCCTTCTTCTTCTCGCTCATGTCGCTTATACGTCCGACGCTGGCGGCCGGAGCTGCTTTTTTCTTTGCCATAGTATATCTTATTTTATGATTTGTTTCAAGTTAATGCAGTCAAGTTTTCCATGACCTCTTTTCTCATTGCAAAGGTAATACATAAAGAGGTGAAAATCATAATTTTTTCTGCTCAAAATTCTCCTCATTCCATTTAAATATTCTTAACAAAAGAGGGTTGACTGCAAAAATATTGCAGTCATGGGTAGTTAAAATACGTAACAAAATAGTTCTAAGTTATTTTAAATCATCAAATTTTTGTAACTTTGCACTTCTAACAACAAGCAAGAGATAAAAAATCCCTATGAAACCCGAAATATCGCAACGCGGATACGAGATGCCCTCCTCACCGATCAGAAAACTGGTGGGGGCTGCCCGCTCCGCTGAACGCAAAGGGAGGAAAGTTTACCGGCTCAACATCGGACAGCCGGATATACCCACTCCCCCGCAGGCCATAGAGGCCCTGCATCACATTGACCGTAAGGTTCTGGAATACTCCCCTTCGGAGGGTATAGAGTCGCTGCGCGACAAGATGTCGGAATATTACTCCAAGTTCGGAATGACAATATCTCCCGATGAGATCATAGTCACCTCCGGTGGTTCGGAGGCGGTGCTTTTCGCCTTCATGGCCTGTCTTGACCCGGGAGATGAGATTATCATCCCCGAGCCGGCCTATGCCAACTACATGGCGTTTGCCATATCAGCTGGAGCTGTGATAAAGAGTGTGGCCTCGCATATAGAGGATGGTTTCCGCCTCCCTCCTGTTGAGGATTTCGAGGCTCTCATCACTCCGCGCACCAAGGGTATATTGATCTGCAATCCCAATAATCCTACGGGCTATATCTATTCCGGAGAGGAATTGATGAAGATTGCCGATATAGTGAAGCGTCACAATCTGTTTCTCTTCTCTGACGAGGTATATCGTGAATTCTGCTACACCGACCAGCCCTTCATATCGGCCATGTCATTGCCGGGGATAGAGGAGAATGTGGTGCTTATCGACTCCGTGTCAAAGAGATATAATGAGTGCGGCATACGCATAGGTGCGATAGTGACCCGTCATAAGGAGTTGCGTGCCAATGTAATGAAATTCTGTCAGGCCCGTCTCAGTCCGCCGCTGTTGGGTCAGATTGTGGCTGAGGCGTCGATTGACACTCCCGAGGATTACATGAAATATGTATATGAGGAATATCTGAAACGCCGTGATTTCCTTATCAAGCGTCTCAACGAGATACCCGGAGTCTACTCCCCTATGCCGATGGGAGCCTTCTACACAGTAGCGGCATTGCCGGTTGAGGATGCCGACGACTTCTGCAAGTGGTGTCTTGACGAATTTGAATATGAGGGAGCCACCATCTTCATGGCGCCGGCCTCCGGTTTCTACACCTCACCCGGTGAGGGACGCAATCAGGTACGTCTGGCCTATGTGCATAACATAGAGTATCTTGCCGGTGCTATGGATGTGCTTGAGAAGGCCCTCGCCGCCTACAACCACCGCCCCGTCTGACAACCTGGGTTACCAATGCCGATCATTGTCACCAATGATCTTAATGTAGGGACGCGCCGCGGCGCGTCCACCGGTCCAACCCCGGTCAACCCCCGGACAACCCCTCGGACAAAACCCGGACAAAACCCGGACAAAACCCGGACAAAAAAATATTTTTTCAAATTGCATGAACCATCTGAAACCTGCGGATGTTATAATATCAGAAAATCGTTTCATGATGTTAGGTTAGTTTGAAAAGTAT
>CANPMT010000120.1 GCA_947575235.1 uncultured Porphyromonadaceae bacterium | reverse complement strand
AACCCTAATCGTCGGAACCGGAATCCGATATTCTATCCATTGAACTATGGAGACTCACTTAAACAAAACGACTCTCGTTCCAAACAAAAACTCTTATTTAAAAACAAGAGGCTACTTCGTAACATTCTCTAACTTAGCTCAGAGCCAACCGAGCAATGCCTTCATCAGAGCCATGCTTTCATCGTGAAGCCAGTGCCCTAACCGCGATGCAAGGCCCTTAGTAGCTGGAGGCTGTCGTTAGTGGTGCATCGCGGTTTGTCGGGTGTTGCGGTTCGTCGAGCGGCCTCGCGTCACACCCAAAGCCTCGCGTTCCAGCTAAAGCCATGCCGCTGCCAAAGGCATGCCGCTGCCAAAGCCATGCCAGCAACAAGCTGCGCATGCCCTGTGCGCTGCGAACGCCAGCAACAAGCTGCGAATCTGCCTCTCTCCGGAGAGAGAGAAGGTTTTTCCTGCAAAGAGGCGTTTTGTATTGCAAAGTTAAACATTTTTTCCGAACTTTGCAAATATGGACGTTAAAATGGAACAGGGCTGGAAAAATCACCTCGCCCAAGAGTTTGATAAACCTTATTTTGAAGCGCTGACCCAAAGGGTCAAAGCTGACTACGCCGACCCGAACGTGACTGTGTATCCCCCTGGCCGCGATATCTTCGCCGCTTTCGATGCCTCTCCGTTCGAGGATACTAAAGTCGTGATTATCGGACAAGACCCTTATCACGGACCGGGACAAGCCAACGGCCTCTGTTTCTCAGTGGCTCCGGGTGTACAGATGCCCCCTTCTCTGCTGAATATTTTCAAGGAGGTCACAAGTGATACCGGCGCACCGATGCCTCCTGACGGCGACCTCTCGCGTTGGGCCCGCCAAGGTGTGCTCCTGCTTAACTCTTCGCTTACCGTGAAGGAGCATCAGCCGAAATCCCACTCTGGTATCGGCTGGGAAACGTTTACCGACGCAGCCGTCAATGCCCTGGCAAACGACCGCGACAATCTCGTGTTCCTCCTCTGGGGCTCTTACGCTATCCGAAAGGGGAATGCCATCGACCGTAACCGGCATCTCGTGCTCACTTCTCCTCACCCCTCCCCTCTCTCTGCCCACCGGGGATTCTTCGGCAATCACCATTTCACCCGGGCTAACGAATATCTTGTGGCTCACGGCAAAACCCCTATCGTATGGTGACCCGATTTCCGCACACCTTGGCATTAGCTTTGGCTGTAGCATCCGTTTCGGCCCTATCGGCCCAGCGTCCGGCCACCATCCCCGAGGATTCGCGTGTCAAGACTCTCACGGTGAGAAATGCCGATAATTTCATGGGCGCTCCTCTCCTGCGTCTTGGCACCGACGACCGTATCATAATCAATTTCGACATCCCCGGCGATGCCCATGAGTATCTCCGTTACCGCATAATTCATTGCAATGCCGACTGGACTCCCTCGCGCCTGCTCGAATCGGAATATACCAATGGCTTCAATGAGGCGCAGATAACTGATTTCGCATACTCGTCCAACACATATGTACATTATGTGAATTATAACGTGGCAATCCCTAACGAGGATATCATCCCGCTCGTGAGCGGGAATTATATCGTTGAGATTTTCCATGAGGATGAGCCTGACGACGTTGTGGCCACCGCCTCTTTTGCTGTCACAGAGAATATGGCCGGTGTGGCGGGTGAGGCTTCCGGAAAGACCGACCGTGGATTCTTTACCGATTGGCAGCAGGTCAATCTTGATATCGACCTATCCGGCTGCGGCATACGCAACCCTTATCAAGATCTTGTGGTGACGGTAGAACAGAACAACCGTCCGGAGACTCTGAGAACTGTCTCTCATCCTTTGAGGGTTGCCGCTGACCATGCTATCTTTGAGCATGACCAGGAGCTGATTTTCGGTGCCTCTAACGAATACCGCCGCTTCGAGACGGTGCGTCTCGATTATCCGGGACTGAACGTCGATTCAGTCAGATTCGGCGGAACTAACTGGCATGCCTATCTCGCCATGGATGAGAACCGCGATGAGAAAACGTATATCTATGACAGCACCCAGCATGGCCGGTTCATGATTGATGAGTATAACGCTACCGACCCTGACCTTGGAGCCGACTACGTTACCGTCCACTTCACTCTTGACGCACCGGAGGCTATCGGAGCCGATGTATATGTCGACGGCGACCTCACACAGCACATGTTTGATGAAAGAAACCGGATGAAGTATGACTACAACACCCGGTTATATACCTTGCAGCTCCCGCTCAAGCAGGGAAGTTATAATTATCAGTATGTCGTGCTCCCTAAAGATGGCTTAGGTGTGGCTGACCCCGGACCTGTGGAGGGGAATCACCATGAAACCAACAATGAGTATCTGGTAAAGGTGTTCTATCGCCCGGCCGGTGCACGGGCCGACCGCCTCATAGGAGCCTCGATTATCCCCTGAACAGGTCAGCCTTGTGCTCGACCGCTTTCTATCCACGCTTTCGCTGTCTCGCAAAGTTCGGCATACCATTCCTCGCCGAACTTCCTGATGAGCGGTTCTTTGAGAAACTCGTAGGCTCTCACCTTCCGGCTACGCCCCAATATCTCCGCACATTTGCAAATTTTCCAACGGTGAAGGTTGACGGCAGTCATATCACCGACCTGCTTCAGTCTTACAGGATAGAGATGGCATGAGGAGGGTTTGAGCTGCGGGAGCTTCCCCTCGCGGTATGCCTTCTCCAAAGCGCAGAGGCACTTCCCACCCTCCGCATATGTCGTGTAGACGCAATCCCGTCCCTCCACAATCTGAGTAACCATATCTCCGTCAGGATCTATATATGATGAACCCTCCTCCTTTATAATGCGCTGAGCCGCAGGATTAAGAAGGGGGAGAATCTCATCCATATGAGCCTCAATGGCATCGCGCTCCTCAGGCAACAAGGGAGCTCCGGCGTCGCCATCTATGCAACATTGCCCCAGACAGGAATCAAGGTCGCATACAAAAAAACGCTCTATGAGGTCGAGCGAAACCAACGTATCTTTTATCAACAGCATATCTGTATGAGTTAAATATCTTTCCCTAATCTGGCTCCCGCCTATATCCCTCTATAAATCAACACCTTATAAAACGAAGAAAAGTGAACTAATTTCCCAATCAGTTCACTTGTCCTTTGCTTAACTAAATAAATTCTTACATGTTAGGATTATAGATACCTAAATATGCTGCAAAATTACTCAGTTAATTTTATATAACCAAAACTTTCACTAACAATTTTAGTTAATGTTTGTTAAGTGAGCTAATTAGCATCTTAACCTACCTTCTCAGACACAGTTCTCAGAGTATCGGGGAGACGAGACGCAGCAATGACTCGAGGAAGCGTTGATGCAGTTTCCGTTTTCTCCATTGCTGAAGGGTTATTTTTCGGCAATACCTCAGGTCGTTGAAGAAGATGTCGCGCATCTGGCGGTTGATGGCCGAATCATAGATCAACAGGTTGCACTCGAAGTTGTTCTCGAAACTTCTGAAGTCGAAGTTCGTTGAGCCGGCCGTAACGAAGTCGTCGTCTACTATCATGGCTTTGGCATGCAGCATACCGGGCTCATACAGATACACCTTTATACCCGACTTGAGGCATTGAGTGATGTAGGAGAAGGAGGCATAGTGGAGAAGCACGCTGTCGGTCTTCTCCGGCATCATTATGCGCACATCTATCTTGGCCAGTGCGGCCGTCTGCAATGCGTAGAGAAGCGTGTCTGTAGGCAGGAAATAAGGTGTCTGTATCAGGATGCTTTTCCGTGCCGATGATATCGCCTTCAGAAACACCATCGACAGATTGTTCCAACTCTCCGTCGGGCCGCTCGTCACAAGCTGGATACCTGTGTTGTTGCTTCGTTCGGCAGCTGCTGGTTTGAAACGGGGCAATTCAGGCTGCTTCTTCAGGAAGTTCCAGTCTATGGCAAAGGAGTAGACACGCGACTCCACTATATCCCCCTGCACCCGGAAATGGGTGTCTCGCCACACCTCACCGTCGGGTAACCCGTCGATATACCGGTCGGCTATATTCATCCCCCCTATATACCCTATCTCTGAATCAATCACCACAATCTTGCGGTGATTACGCCAGTTTATTCGGTTGGCTAATTGTGGGAAGGTCACCTTGAAGAAGGGATGGGGGTCTACACCGGCCTCTTTCATCTTCCGGAAGAAACTGTTGTCGGCCGAGAAACTCCCCACATGGTCGTAGAGCACCTTCACAATAACCCCCTCCTTGGCTTTGGCCTCAAGAATCTCTGCAATCTCTTTCCCGAGCTTGTCATCCAGGAAGATATAATATTGCAGCTGTATGGAATGCCGGGCGTTACGGAGATCATTCTTCAGCGCCTCGAACTTGCTCACACCATCAGTAAAGATGGTAACATCGTTATTTATAGTGAAGGGGGCCCTGCAGAGGGTATGCGCAAGTTTAATGAGCGAGCGGTGCTCCGGAAGGAGGTTGAGTGTGTTGATATCAATCTTGCGGGGAGTATGGTCATGCATCAGCTTCCGCTTGTTATGGCGCGAGATCATATGCCTCCCTTTCAGGCTTCGGCCGAAGAAGAGATAAAATACCAGCCCGACACCCGGAAGGAAAAGAAGCGCCACCACCCAGGCCAAGGCTCGTATAGGATTACGGTTCTCGCGAAGCACCACCACCACCGCTGTAATGACAACGGCGAAATAGAGCACCACCAGGGCGATGGCAATCCAGCTTTTGATATGTACCATCTCGGGAATCATAATGAGTGCTAAATTAGCAAAAAAACTTGAAAAGACAAAATATAAAAAGATACCCGCCTGAATGAGACGGGTATCTTGATATGCAAACTTTTTGGCTAAGATTATTCAGCGGCGGGAGCTTCAGCTGCAGGAGCCTCTGCTGCGGGAGCCTCTGCAGCAGGAGCTGCGGGAGCCTCTGCTGAAGTGCTCTTTTTACGACGGCTGCGGCGGGTAGATTTCTCTTTCTTGGCACCGGCGTTCTCAAGCATGTTCTCGTTGAAGTCAACGAGCTCGATCATAGCCATCTCGGCGTTATCGCCAAGACGGTGACCTGTCTTGAGGATGCGGGTGTAACCGCCGGGACGCTCGGCAACTTTCTCGGCAACCACGCCGAAGAGTTCCTTGATAGCTTCCTTGTTCTGGAGGTAGCTGAAGACGAGACGACGGTTAGTCATGTCGTCAGTCTTTGACCTCGTGATAAGAGGCTCGGCATAGACGCGCAATGCCTTGGCCTTGGCCAGAGTCGTGAAGATTCTCTTATGCATGATAAGAGAGATGGCAAGGTTGGAGAGCAGCGCCTCGCGATGACCTTTCTTACGACCGAGGTGGTTGAATTTTTTATTGTGTCTCATC
>CANPMT010000119.1 GCA_947575235.1 uncultured Porphyromonadaceae bacterium | reverse complement strand
TTATCACGCCGATGGTACTGCGAAAGCGGGAGAGTAGGTAATCGCCGCCTTAAGAAAGCCTCAGCTAACACAGCTGAGGCTTTTTTTGTTTGTACCCTTTTGAATGTCCCGGTGGACGCGCCACGGCGCCTCCCTACGTTCGCGGCACGGTGCGTCCATACGTTTGTGGTGTGGCGCGTCCATACGCGTCTCTTGGTATTGCAATTTTTTCGGTCGTGTTGCGTTTTTTTATTGATGAATATACTGAAACCTTTTATATCATGCTTTGTGTTGCTCATCGCTTCTGTGGCTTGGGCTGAGAATGTTAAAATCTCGGGCAAGATCATTGACAATGAGGATAAACCTGTGGAGTTTGCCACCGTACGGATCGGGGGCACCTCTGTCGGTATAAATTCCGACCTTGAAGGAAATTACACGCTCTCCGTGGCTCCGGCCGATACTCTTGAAGTAATATATTCCTGTATAGGATTTAAGAATGTTTCAAAGAAACTGATCGATCCTAAGGGTGACATTACTCTCAACGTCAGAATGTATCCTAATGACGTGGAGCTGCAGGAGGTGGAAGTAACCGGATTCCGCAATAATATCAATGGAATGCAGACTATCGATGCGGAATCGTTCAAACTCTCGCCGGATGTGTCAGGAGGGAGTATAGAGGCTATGATAACGACTATGGCCGGTGTCAATTCATCTAACGAGATGAGTTCACAATATTCCGTGCGAGGTGGTTCGTTTGACGAAAATTCAGTCTATATCAACGGAGTTGAGATCTATCGTCCTCAGTTGGTGAGAAGTGGTCAGCAGGAGGGTCTCAGTATAATTAATCCCGATATGGTAGGGAATATCAAATTCTCAACCGGAGGATTCCCTGCCCGTTATGCCGACAAGATGTCTTCGGTGCTTGATATAACTTACCGCGATCCCGAGGCTTTTGAAGGAGCCGTAGCCCTTAGCCTTATGGGAGGCTCATTGGCGCTTGGTGTGAATACAGGTAAATTCTCCATGCTTCACGGTCTCAGGCTTAAGAAGAACAACTCATTGCTTTCATCACTTGAGACACGCGGAGAGTATGACCCACTGTATTTCGATTATCAGACTAATATGACCTATAAGTTCAGCGACCGTTTCAGCATGAACCTGTTGGGGAATATCTCTGTCAACGATTTCAGTTTCAAGCCCACCGATCGTGAGACCTCTTTCGGTACAGCCTCTGACGTGAAGCAGTTCAAGGTATACTTCGATGGTCAGGAGAAGGATAAATTCGAGACCTATGTAGGCTCATTATCCTTCAATTACAGATATAACCGTGCAACAGCATTCTCTCTGGTTCTATCCGGATTTATGACCAACGAATTTGTAAGTTATGACATCTCCGGAGAATATTGGCTCGATCAGGCCGGCACCGGTGGCGAGGATGGGGTCGGGGGTGAATTAGGTGTTGGAAAATATATGGAGCATTCGCGCAACCGACTTAAAGCCAGCGTACTCACGGCAGCTCTGAAAGGCACCACCGTGTTAGGAAGGAACCACCTATCCTACGGATTGCAATACCAGCATGAGAATTTCCGCGACCGTACAAAAGAGTGGGAATGGCGCGACAGCGCCGGGTACTCATTGCCCACCGCTCCCGAGGGGGTACACCTGATTTATAATCTTACCTCACGCCAGGATGTATCCACCAACCGCGTGGCCCTCTTTGCCGAAGATGCAATCTATTTTGAGACCTCCAAGGCTTACTTGACACTGAATGCAGGTTTAAGAGGTTCATATTGGGATTTCAACAAGGAGTTCCTCCTTTCGCCACGAGTCAATCTCAGCATCTCCCCACTCGACAATCCCAACTGGAATTACCGCGTTGCAGTAGGCTGGTACTATCAGTCCCCCTTCTATAAGGAATACCGTGAGGCTATAATCGATGATCTCGGCAATTCCTATATCCGTCTCAACGATAAGATCAAGTCGCCCAGGAGCATACAGGTAGTAGCCGGAACCGATTACGTGTTCCGGGCAATGAACCGTCCCTTCAAGATAACAGGCGAGGTATACTACAAGAATTTAGCCAACCTGATATCGTATGAGTATGACAACCTAAAGGTAGATTATTCGGGTGTCAACGACGCCAAAGGTTATGCAATGGGTCTTGACTTCAAACTCTTCGGTCAGTTCGTGCCCGGTTCGGATTCATGGATAACCTTCTCCCTCATGAAGACACAGCAGACCCTCAACGGGAAGAAAGTGCCTTTGCCAACCGACCAGCGTTATTCGGTAGGCCTCTTCTTCACCGACTACTTCCCCAAATTCCCGAAGTTGAAATTCAGTCTGAGGGGAGTATTTTCCGATGGTCTGACGATGACCGCTCCGCGCGTTACACGCGACATTTCATACTTCCGGGCGCCGGCTTACAAACGTGTAGATATCGGTCTGTCATATCAGCTTGTGGGTGCCCCCTCGGAGGGTGTTCGCCCCTACAATATGTGGCGTCATTTCAAAAGTATCACATTGGGAGTAGATCTCTTCAATCTGTTTGACATATCCAACGTCAGCAGTTACTACTGGGTTACAGACGTCAACAACATCCAGTATGCCGTACCGAACTATCTGACCCGGCGTCAGCTCAATTTCAGAATATCGGCAGAATTCTGAGAAAAATACTTTTGTATGTGGCTCTATTTTTGTAATTTCGCATTATACAAAAAACAGAACACATACAATGGCACAGAAACCATCAATTCCCAAAGGTACACGCGACTTCTCACCCGCCGAGATGGCGCGCCGCAACTACATTTTTGATACAATCAAGAGTGTCTTCCGTCTCTATGGTTATCAGCAGATTGAGACTCCCGCTATGGAGAATCTATCCACCCTTATGGGTAAGTATGGAGAGGAGGGTGACAAGCTTCTTTTCAAGATACTGAATTCAGGCGACTATCTGAAGGATATCGACGACGCCGAGCTTACGGAGCGCAACATTGTGAAACTGCAGAAGAAACTCTGTGAGAAGGGGCTCCGTTACGATCTTACCGTACCCTTTGCCCGCTTTGTAGTGCAATACAGGGGTCAGCTGCAGATGCCATTCAAGCGTTATCAGATTCAGCCCGTATGGCGTGCCGACCGTCCACAGAAGGGACGCTACAGAGAGTTCTATCAGTGTGATGCCGATGTCGTAGGTAGCGATTCACTCTGGAACGAGATAGAACTTTTGTCGATGATCGACATGGTCTTCACCCGTCTTAAGGTAAGAGTTGCGATAAAGATCAACAACCGCAAGATTCTTACCGGCATAGCCGAGATAATAGGGGAGGCCGACAAGATTGTGGATATAACTGTGGCCATTGACAAGATTGACAAGATCGGTATAGAGAACGTCAACGAGGAGCTTCGCTCCAAAGGTCTGTCGGAGGAAGCCATATCAAAACTCCGCCCCTTGCTTGAGATGAATGGAAGCAATGCCGAGAAGCTCGCTACCCTTGAGACGCTGCTCGCCGGATCAGAAACCGGCATGAAGGGTGTGGAGGAACTCCGGACCGTGATAGAGGGCTTCGACCGTCTGGGACACAACTGTGAGGCCGATATTGATGTCTCACTGGCCCGTGGCCTGAATTACTACACAGGCACCATCATCGAGGTCAAGGCTCTCGACGTGCAGATAGGCAGTATCACCGGTGGCGGACGTTACGACAACCTTACGGGAGTGTTCGGCATGCCGGGTCTTTCCGGTGTAGGTATCTCGTTCGGCGCTGACCGAATCTACGATGTGCTCAACACACTCGAACTTTATCCGGAGAATGTATCGCAGAGCGTCAAGGTGCTCTTCGTGAATTTCGGGGAGAAGGAGGCAGCCGCATCGGCACAGATAGTAAAATCACTCCGCGAGGAGGGTGTGGCAGCCGAGCTCTATCCCGACAATGCCAAGATGAAGAAGCAGATGGGCTACGCCGATTCCGAGCATATCCCTTATGTGGCCATCATCGGTGAAACCGAGATAGAGGAGGGCACAGTCAATCTCAAGAATATGGCAGACGGGACTCAGGAGAAACTGACTCCTGCCGACTTGATAGCAAAACTCAAAAACTGAAAATTATGATTACCATGCAACAATTCCTCCTCCGTCAGCCGTCGGCTCCGGAGGTGACAGCCACGGACGAGTATTATTTAGGTGTGGCCAACCATCTTGTGGAGAAAGCGAAAGAGCGCAAACTCTTCCCTTCATATCCGGAGAAAGTTGTGGAACGTGCGGCTATGACGCTGACAGGATACTATCAGGATGTGATATGCGACGCGGGAATATGGCGTTCCTTCATAACGGAGTGCCGCCGGTTTTATGGCCAGGGGGTGCCCTTCTATGGGGAGGATGAGGAATATGTTGACGTGGAGCTTAATAAGGCTGATGTCTGCTTCATGACCTGGTATGCACTCTCTATGACCTATGAGGACCGCAGGGTTTGCTCACCCCTTGACAGTGAGATTGTGAAGGGTGCCACTGAATGGTGGGAATATCTTGAGAGTGTCTACGATGAGTCACCGCTCCCGGTGGATTACCGGATGACGCATGAGCTTGAGATTCATGCTCAGGAGGACACGGAGGCCATATACAAGCTTGGTAACTGGCTCTTCATGCACTGCTATCTGATGACACCTGCCTATGCGCTCACGTTATCCGAGATAGCTGCCTCTGTCGACCTTACCAAAGATGAGGGGATGGCTGAACTTCAGAAGCGTATGGAGCAGTCGATGATGGAGGATCCCACCGGGCCGCTCGCACTCTTTCTGCGTGAATGGCTTTATCTGATAGTGGAAGGGAAGATGCCCCCGGCTCCCAAGAGAAAGGTGGAGGCGACCGAGCATAAATACTACACAGCTTTCACAAAAGCCACGGGTGGTGAGACTGTGAAATTCTTCCCGTCTTATGAGGCCCTTAACCGTTTCTTTATAGATGCCCTCGGCTGGGCTGAGAATGAGGAGCACCTTCCGCAGATGAAGGGAGAGAAAGATTTCATACTTATGGTGAACAAGGAGAAGGGTATGCTGGTGGCCAGGAATATAGCCCGCTGCATAGCACATCCAGACAATCCGCTGTATGATAAGGAATATGCTTCGGAGCATGCCATTGAATTGCTTACTGAGCGGGGTTGCTGTCCGGGCGATCTGCTGCGCTACGTATGTGAGAACGGTTATCTGCCCGATGCCGTCTTCCCCGGAACCACCGACCATAAACTTGTGGCCGACAACTGGGATTTCATAGCCCGCTGCTATCTGCAGCAATACTATCGTGGCGATTGATTCCGTAAGCACCGGCAAATCGGAGAAAAGAGAAAGAGGAGTGCCTTCACAGGTGCTCCTCTTTTTGTTCGCCCGACATGGGCATAATCTAACGGGTGCAAGTCCCGAGCGTGCC
>CANPMT010000118.1 GCA_947575235.1 uncultured Porphyromonadaceae bacterium | reverse complement strand
AAAAGCACGGTGGCGTTTTCCGAATTTCCAGATCTCTTGTTAGGAGATATGGATTGTTTGGAGTGCAAAATTAGTAATTTTTGCCGTAACCTGCAAATGGTGATTGGTTTATGAGGGTTAAATTGAGCAAAATTTGTGTGAAAAATTGATAAGATATTTTGAATTTTATGTGCTTAAAGTAGGCTTTTGTTGACTAAATCTGTTTGGAAACTTTCGTAATGCCCTGAGTTTCAGGTGGGTTTTCTGAATCCATATCTCCTAACAAGAGATGTGGATTTTGTTTAAGTTTTTTTTGAGGGTTGGACTGTTTTTGTGGGGGGGGATATAAAAAAAAGCTAAGACCTTTTTTTGGGGTCTTAGCTTTTTTGTATCGGGGGTTGACTCGGTTGACAGGCTGGAAGCCTGTCTTCCTTGCTCTGTCTTTTGCTCCGTATTTTGTTGACAGGCTGGAAGCCTGTCCTCCTTGCTCCTTGCTCTGTCTTTTGCTGCTTTTAGCGGGAGAAGAGGGCTGGGGGGAGGGGGCGGCAGTTGTAGCCGGAGGACATTACCTCGCCGTAGGCGCCGGCGCTGCGCAGGGCTATCAGGTCGCCTCGGTGCGTCTCGGGGAGACGTTCGTCGGTGCCGAAGGTGTCGGAGCTTTCGCAGATCGGGCCTACTACATCGTAGGTTACCATCGGATTGGTGGACGCGGCGGGGGTCGCGGTGGACGCGGCGGGGGTCGCGGTGGACGCGCCGCGGCGCGTCCCTACATCAGAATCGGCCACCGACGCCGTTGCGGCGGCGGTTAGGTTTTGGATTTTGTGGTGGGCCTGGTAGAGGGCGGGGCGGATCAGGGCGGTCATGCCGCCGTCGAGGATGATGAATTTTTTCCCTACTCCCTCCTTTACGTATATGACGCGGGTGATGAGGGTGCCGCACTGTCCCACGATGGCGCGGCCTAACTCGAAGTGGAGCTGTTGGCCGGGGCGCAGCGGGAGGTTGTCGTGGAAGAGCTTGAAGTAGCTCCGGAAGTCGGGTATCGGATGGGCATCGGGGTCGTCGTAGTCGATGCCTAAGCCGCCGCCGACGTTGAGCGTCGGGAACTCGACGTCGGGATATTGAGCCTCTATCTCAAGGATACGCTCGCAGAGTATCTTGTAAGGGGTGAGGTCGGTGATCTGACTGCCGATGTGGAAATGGAGTCCGCGGAAGTCGATCCATTCCGATTTCACGCAACGGTCGATCAGTTTCCCTAACATCGACATGGCTATGCCGAATTTGTTCTCGGCAAGTCCGGTGGTGATGTAATGATGGGTATGTGCGTCAATCTCGGGATTCACGCGCAGGGCCACGGGTGCCTGTTTACCTGCCGAGGCCGCTATCTCCTCGATGGCGTCGAGCTCGGCCTCCGACTCCGCGTTGAGGCAGCCTATGCCGATCTCGATGGCTGTGCGGATCTCGGCGTCGGTCTTGCCTACGCCGGCGAACACTATCTTGGGAGCGGGGAATCCGGCCGACACGGCGGCGTGGATCTCACCTATGCTGACGGTGTCGGCTCCAAGACCGCTTGCGGCTATCCGCTTGAGTATCTCGGGATTGGAGTTGGCCTTCACGGCGTAATGCACGTGGAAGCCGGGATAGGCCGATGCCTCCCTCACCTCCTGAAGCGTGGCGTCGAGGAGGTGAAGGTCGTAGTAATAAAACGGTGTGGTGGCCGCATTCAAATGGTCGAGTGGGAATGTCATTGTGCTTTTACCTGTTAGAAAAGATGTGAGCTGAGGAGACGGAGAGCACGGATCTTGTCTTCCTTGCGGATAAGAAGCGAGATGTTGTAGTTGCTGCCGCCGTATGAGATCATGCGCACGGGTATCTCGCGGAGCGAGTTGACTACCTCTGCCTCGAAGCCGCGGTTCTGCCACTCAAGGTCGCCCACGACGCATACTATCACCATGTCATGGTCGACCGTGACGTCGCCAAACTCCTCAAGCTCTTTAACAATCTCGTTGAGGTTTCGTTCATTGTCGATGGTGACCGACACACCCACCTCGGAGGTGGTGATCATGTCGATAGGGGTCTGGTGCTTCTCAAACACCTCGAACACACGGCGCAGGAAGCCGTAGGCGAGGAGCATGTGGCTGCTCTTGATCTTGATGGCGGTGATGTTGTCTTTGGCGGCCACGGCCTTGATGGTGTGGGTGGGCTGCGCGTTGTAGATTACGGTGCCGGCTGCCTCGGGCTGCATGGTGTTGAGCAGACGCACGGGGATGTTGGCGTATTTTGCCGGGAGCACACAGGTGGGGTGGAGGATCTTGGCCCCGAAGTAGGCCAACTCGGCGGCCTCCTCGAAGTGGAGCTCCGACACGGGACTGGTCTCCTCAACGAAACGGGGGTCGTTGTTGTGCATGCCGTCGATGTCGGTCCAGATCTGGATCTCGTCGGCACCGATGGCCGCGCCGATGAGCGACGCTGTGTAGTCGCTGCCGCCGCGCTGGAGGTTGTCGATCTCGCCGTTATGGTTGCGGCAGATGAAGCCCTGGGTGAGGTAGACGTCTACCTCGGGATGCTGCGCGAGGATGGCGTTGAGGTTCTCCTTTATATACTGCTGGTCGGGCTCGTTGTCGGCTGTGATGCGCATGAACTCGGTGGCGTCGAGGAGCACGGCGTTCATACCTAACTCTTTCATGTAGAGGGCCACGAGATTGGTGGAGAGACGCTCGCCGTAGGCCACGATCTCCTTCTCCTCCTTCTCGGTGACGGGACGGCCCACATAACCACGGATCTCGTCGAAGAACCCGTCGACAATAGTTATGGCGCGGTCGTGCAACTCCTTGTCGCTGAGGAGCTCGGCGGCTGTCTCGTGATATTTCTTCTGAAGGTCGTCAATCTGTTTTCGTGCGTTGGCTGTCTCCCCATCCTTGATGCACTGGGTGAGGGCGATGAGACTGTTGGTGGTGCCCGACATCGCGCTCAGCACTACCGTTGCGTTACCCTCGTGGGCAACAAGACTTACCATGTTCTTCATTCTCTGGGCACTCCCCACGGAGGTGCCTCCAAATTTCATTACCTTCATATTTTTTATCTGTAGAATTTAATTCAAAAACCTCTTTTAATATTATAAAACTTCCTAAATAGAACAATGTCTATTTAGGAGGTGCAAAATTAATCAAAAATCTTTATATTTTTGATATCGTAGTGTGAAAAATTATTTATTAGGGGTTAAACCGAGGTTATAGAAGATGAATGAATAGAGGTCGGTGTATTCATCGATCACCTTTGTCATCGGTTTGCCACCGCCGTGGCCGGCTTTGCTGTCGATGCGGATGAGCTTCGGTGCGTCGCCGGTGTCGGCTGCCTGGAGTGTGGCGGCATACTTGAATGAGTGGGCCGGAACAACACGGTCGTCATGGTCGGCTGTCGTCACGAGTATCGCGGGATAGTCAACGCCGCTCTTGATGTTGTGGATGGGTGAGTATGCCAAGAGATAGTCGGCCATCTCCTTGGAGTCGGCGCTCGTGCCATAGTCGGAAGCCCAGTTCCAGCCGATGGTGAAGAGGTGGTAGCGCATCATATCCATAACGCCCACACGGGGTATGGCCACCTTGAAGAGGTCGGGACGCATATTCACGGTAGCGCCTACCAACAGACCGCCGTTGCTGCCACCCTCGATGGTGAGATAGTCGGGCGAGGTCCACCCCTCGTCGATCATATACTCGGCTGCCGCGATGAAGTCGTTGAAGACGTTGAGCTTGTTCTGCTTCGTGCCGGCAAGGTGCCATTCCTCGCCATACTCGGAGCCGCCGCGGAGGTTGGCCTGGGCGTAGATGCCGCCGTTTTCAAGCCAGAACATGCGGTTGGCGCTGAACGACGGGGGGAGCGACACGTTGAAGCCACCGTAGCCGTAGAGGTAGACGGGGTTCTTGCCGTTCTTCTCCAGACCCTTCTTGTAGGTAATGAACATCGGGATCTTCGTGCCGTCGGCCGAGGGGTAGAACACCTGCTCCGTAACGTAGTCGTCGAGGTTGACGCCGTCAATCTCGGGTGAGTTGATGAGGGTGCTCTCGCCGCTCTCCATATTATAAGAGAATACCGACGAGGGGTAGGTGAAGGATGTCAGGGCATAGTACACCTCATTGTGGTCGCCGCTCGACGATATCCCTACCGAACCGAAGGTGGGGAACTCGATCTCCTTCACAAGCGAGCCATCCATATTATATATATAGGCGTGGTCGGAGGCATCCTTCTCGAAGTCGACAATCATCTTGTCGCCGGCAAACTGCATGGAGGTCATCACACCCTCACCCTCGGGCACGAGCTCCTTCCAGTTCTCCTTCTGCGGGGCCTTGGCATCGGCCACCATCAGACGGTTTTTCGGCGCACCCCAGTTTGTGAGGATGTAGATCTTACCATCCTTCACCTCCATGATGTTCATGTCGTAATCCTGGGTGGGCTCCATCACAATCCAGTCGGAATTGGTCTTGAGATTCTTCATCATAAGGGAGCTTCCGACACCCTCGCCGCCGCCGATCACGAAGAGCATATCCTCTGATTCAGGCACGAAGGCCGAGTGGAAATGCAGGGGATGGTCCTTGTCCTCATACACGAGACGGTCGCTGCTCTGGGGAGTGCCGATCTTGTGGTAATAGATCTGGTGGTTCTCGTTTGCGTTGGAGAACTCCTTCCCCTTCTCCGGACGCGGGTAAGAGCTGTAGTAGAAGCCGTCACCCTGCCAGTCGGCGCCGGTGAACTTGGCCCATTCGATATGGTCGTCGAGGAGCTGCTTGGTCTTGGTGTCCATCACATAGATCTCGTTCCAGTCGGAGCCGGAGCGCGAGATTATATATGCGGTGTATTTGCCGTCGTTAGAGATGCTCACACCCTGGAGGGCTACAGTGCCGTCGTCAGAGAGGGTGTTAGGGTCGAGGAACACCTCCGGAGTACCGCCGAGCGAGTCGGTGCGGTAGAGCACGCTCTGGTTCTGCAGACCGTTATTCTCATAGAAATAATACTTTCCGTCCTTACGTTTCGCGGGTACGCCGGTCTTCTTGAAATTATTGAGACGGGTGAGGCGTTCCTTGATCTGCTCGCGATAGGGGATAGCGGCGAGGTAGGCCTCGGTAACGGCATTCTCCGCCTTGACCCATTCGAGGGTAGCGGGAGCGGTGTCATTCTCCAGAGGACGGTACGGGTCGGCCACGGTAGTGCCGAAGTAGTCATCGGTCACGGAGGGGTCGGTCGGAGCCGCCGGGTATTCGATCTTGTGAGTCGAACAAGATGTAGCCATGATGCCTGTGACAGTTGACATAAAAGCTAATTTGCTAAGTCGGTTCATAGATATGATGTTTTAGTTGGTTTCAAAATAAGGCGCAAGGAGGACAGGCTTCCAGCCTGTCAACAGAAGACAGCGCAAGGAGGACAGGCTTCCAGCCTGTCAACCGAAGAAGGAGCAAGGAGGGTAGGCTCTTAGTCTGCCGCAGAAGCAAAAGCTAACTTCCTACACTCACAAGCAAAATTACTAAAACTAACCGAAGAAATTTGTTAACAAATGCAAAATATTATAACAAAACAAGGCTATTATGTAAAATAATTATAAATTCCAAAGATTTTTCTATGTTTTGTAACATTGTTTGAAAAATATTTTATAATTTTGTGGTGAGTTTTTCATGGTATTAGA
>CANPMT010000117.1 GCA_947575235.1 uncultured Porphyromonadaceae bacterium | reverse complement strand
GCCGATGGCATCCGGTTTGTGTACGGACTCTATGATATCGCCCCCTATGCTGCCGGCGAAATCTATGTTGATTTCGACGCCTATGAACTGGAGGAGATCCTGACTCCGGAATCGCTCCGTCTTATTGCCCCGCTCCCTGATTGAACCTGACTTTCCAACTCTTTGTATAATGAATTCTTCCACTATGACCGACCATATCGACCATTCTGCCGTTGTGGTGAGCGTCGACCCCTCTTCCAACACCGTGAAACTGCGTGTCAATGATGCGTCGGAATGCGGCTCCTGTCCGGCTTCAAACCTTTGCCGGGGAAACGGAGAGCCCTCCAACCTGATAACTGTCGTTACTCCCCATGCCTCGACCTACCGCCCTGACGATATCGTGACGGTGAGGGGCACCGAACAGATGCACCACCGCGCCATCATGTATGCCACTGTGCTCCCTTGCATTGCTTTGGTGGCTGTGATGGTGGGAGTGTATCTCCTCACTTTCAACCAACTCATGGCTGCCCTCTGCGGACTCGGCACAACGGTGCTCTTCTTCATAATTCTCTGGGCAATGCGCAATAAGATTGCCCATGAGTTCCACTTCGAGATTATCGGCAAACCGGAAAGAGCCGGAAACTACCGCTAAACTCCTTCCACCCCTCATCATGACCAAAACATAAAACCATGATACTGATTTCCATTATTGTTTTAGGCATTATCGGTCTGGTGGCAGCCGTTTTGCTTTTTGTTGCCGCAAAGCGGTTTTTCGTATATGAAGACCCGAAAATCGGCGAGATAGAGGCTCTCCTTCCGGGTGCCAACTGCGGCGGATGCGGATTCTCCGGCTGCCATGCTTTTGCCGTGGAATGCGCCAACGCCACTTCGATGCAGGGCCTTAACTGCACCGGTGTCGATGCCGAAGGAATGGCGAAGATTGCCGATATCGTCGGGCTCGCTCCATCTTCGGCCGCCAAGAAGACGATGGTGATTAAATGTTCCGCTTCGTGTGAGAACCGCGACCCGCGCAACCTTTACGACGGCATTCATTCATGCGCCGTGGAGAACGCCCTCTATCAGGGGGAGTCTGACTGTATCTACGGATGCCTCGGATGTGGCGACTGCGTGCGCGCTTGCCAGTTCGGAGCCCTGACCCTACCCCCTTCTCAGGGTCTGCCGATTGTCGACCCTGAGAAATGCACGGGATGCGGAAAATGCACCGAGGTATGTCCGCGACATCTCTGCGAACTCACCACCGAGGATGAACGGCCCATCATATGGGTGGCCTGCGCCAACCGCGACCGCGGTCCGGTGGCCATGAAGGAATGTGGCGTATCCTGCATCGGCTGCGGTAAATGCCGCAAAGTTTGCCCTGTCGACGCTCCTGTGATTGAATCTTTCCTCGCGCATATCGACCGCGATAAATGCACTGCCTGCGGAGAATGTATTGCTGCTTGTCCGCGTAAATCCATTGAGAAGAGATGATGAGAACTTTCAAAAAAGGGGGCATACACCCCTCCGAAAATAAACTGACCGCAGGTAAACCGATACTCGACCTCCCTCTGCCGGGGGAGCTGCGCATCATGCTGGCCCAGTCAATCGGAGCTCCGGCTCGTCCGGTGGTAAAACCGGGCGACGTTGTCACCGTGGGACAGATGATTGCCGAGGCTACCGGATTCGTCAGCGCTCCCGTGCATTCGCCGGTCAACGGAACTGTGAAGAAACTTGAACCAACACGCACCCCGCAGGGTATATGGCAGGATTCAATCGTGTTGGTGCCCGATGCGGATAATCCTTTTGATTCCTCCCTGCAACCCCGCTCTGAGGAGGAGATCGGTCACCTATCACCTGCCGAGATTATCTCGATTGTGGCCGATGCCGGAATCGTCGGTCTCGGCGGCGCCACTTTCCCTACCCGTGTGAAACTGTCGGTGCCTGAGGGGAAGAGAGCCACCACGGTTATCATAAACGGTGCCGAATGTGAGCCTTATCTAACTTGCGACGAAGCTCTTATGAATGTGGAGGCCGACAATATCCTGAAGGGCGCCCTCCTTATAATGCGTGCCACGGGAGCCACAGAGGTGATTGTGGGAATAGAACACAACAAACCTGATTCCATAGCCGCCATGAGCCGCGCGGCGGAACGCTATCCTGAAATCAGGGTGGAGGCACTCCGCACCAGATATCCTCAAGGGGGTGAGAAGCAGCTTATATACGCCCTTACGGGACGTGTCGTGCCCTGCGGCGCTCTCCCTGTCGAGACCGGGTGTATCGTGGATAACGTGGCCACTGCCTATGCCATCTATGATGCCGTATATAACCGTCACCCGCTCACACACCGCCTCATGACTGTATCAGGCGAAGGGTTGACGTCGCCCGGTAATTTCCGCGTCGCCAACGGCACCCCACTCTCCTCGCTGATCGACTTTGCAGGAGGTATGCCTGAGGAGGCGGGGAAGGTGATTGCCGGTGGTCCGATGATGGGACGAGCCGTATCCACCCTGGAGGCCACCGCAACAAAAGGGCTTTCCGGACTTGTGGTTATCCCCGAATCGCAGGCGCGCAGAAAACCGGCCGGACCCTGCATCCGTTGCGCACGATGCGTGGCCGCATGTCCTATGGGCCTCGAACCTTACCTCTTCATGCTGCAGGCTGAGAATCAGGTATGGGAGGGGATGTCGGAACATGGCGTCATGAATTGCATGGAGTGTGGATGCTGCAGCTATACCTGTCCCTCCTCACGTCCGTTGCTTGACTATATCAGACTCGGAAAACAGGAATTAAGAAAGAAGAAATAACTTGGCTTCATGAAAAAATTAATAGTATCATATTCCCCCCACATCCATGGCGGGGGGAGCATAAGCCGGTGCATGTGGAACGTGGTGATCGCCATGCTCCCGGCCTTAGCAGTGGCCATATGGACCTTCGGGCTCCCGGCCCTGAGCGTATGCCTTGTAAGTATCTGCGCCTGCCTGCTCACCGAATGGGCGATCAACCGCTTTATGTTTCACCGACCCTTCACACTATCCAACGGGTCGGCACTCATCACCGGCATTCTGCTGGCTTTCAATCTTCCGAGCATCCTCCCCTGGTGGATGGTGACAATAGGTGCGGTTGTGGCCATAGGTATAGGGAAGATGAGTTTCGGCGGTCTGGGTTCAAATATCTGGAATCCGGCTCTTGTGGGGCGTGTGTTCCTGCTTCTCTCCTTTCCGGCAGCCATGACCACATGGCCCACGGGTATCGACTCAGGCTTCGAGGGTGTGGTAGCCGCCACAGGCGCAAGCGCCCCGGCCTCCGCCTCCGATGCCTCTACCGGAGCCACCCTGCTCACCCATCTCAATTCAGCGCATGGCACACCCTCGCTTTCCGATTATAACCTTCTCGACATGAGCATAGGGCATATGAACGGATCGCTCGGCGAGGTGGGTGGTATAGCCATACTCATCGGCCTGGCGTATCTGTTGCTCACACGCACCATCACCTGGCATATACCTGTGTCGGTGATCGCTTCGGCCGCCCTCTTCTCCTGGGCATTCGGCGGAAATCCTGTGCTTGACATATTCGCCGGCGGTCTGCTGTTGGGCGCTGTCTTCATGGCCACCGATTACGTGACATCGCCCATGACACCGAAAGGGCAGCTCATATTCGGGTTCATGATCGGGTTCATCACCATCATCATACGGCGTTACGGCGCGTATCCCGAGGGTATGTCATTCGCCATACTTCTCATGAACAGTTTTGTGCCGCTGATCAACCGCTACTGCCGTCCGTCAATCTTCGGCGAGAAGGAAAGGAGGGCCATGGCATGAAAAAGTTAGCTTCAACCTTACCCAACATGCTCATGTCGTTAGGCGCCATCACAATTGCAGCGGGTGCCCTGTTAGGGGGTATGTATTCCCTCACAAAGGATCCTATCGAGCGTCAGGCGGCCGAACAGCAGCAGGCGGCCATAGCCGAGGTGGCCCCGAAATTCGACAATGACCCGGAGCAGATGAAATGGGAAACGACAATCGACGGGAACCCGTTTACCGTATATCCCGCCTATATGGACGGCAAACTCGCGGGAGCCGCTGTCAGAGGGGTGTCGATGAACGGATTCGCCGGTGAGATTGTGGTGATGTGCGGCTTCGAGGCCGACGGCACAGTAAAAGACTACCGTGTGCTGCAGCAGGCGGAGACACCCGGACTGGGCACAAAGATGGAGACCTGGTTTCGCGACCCGACCGGGGCGCGTTCGGTAATCGGGAAGAATCCTCAGACCACCGACTTCCACGTAACAAAAGATCCGGGTGGCGCCATCGACGGCATAACAGCCGCCACAATTTCGTCGAGGGCTTTCCTTGAGACGATGCGCAACGCATTCGAGGCCTATCGCAATTATGAATCTCAAAACGCAGGGAAATGAAAAACTATTGGAAAATCTTTTATAACGGCATTATCCCCGGCAATCCCGTATTCGTGTTGCTGTTGGGCATGTGCGCCACGTTAGGCACCACCTCATCGGCCTATAACGGACTCATGATGGGTGTGGCCACTGCAGCCGTGCTGATTTGCTCAAATGTGGTTATATCGCTTATCAAGAATCTCGTGCCCGACAAGGTGAGGATTCCGGCATTCATCGTGGTGATCGCCTCTTTCGTGACGGTGCTCCAGCTTGTGGTGAACGCCTGGCTTCCGGCTCTCAACGCCTCGCTCGGTATTTTCATACCGCTGATTGTGGTGAACTGTATCCTGCTCGGACGCGCCGAAGCCTTCGCAAGCAAGAATGGCATATTCGCCTCTCTGCTCGACGGTCTTGGCTGCGGCGTGGGCTTTACCTTCGCACTTATCCTTTTAGGCGCCACACGCGAGATATGGGCACCGGAAAGATTTTCGGCGCCACAATCTTTCCTGAAGATTACGGCATGCTTCTCTTCGTGCTCGCCCCCGGGGCTTTCATAGCATTGGGCTATCTCATAGCCATAGTAAACAAAATACGTAAAACCGCCTGACCATGCTTACCTATATATCGATAATCGTAACGGCGATATTCATCAACAACATCGTCTTCTCGCAGTTCCTGGGCATCTGTCCCTTCTTGGGGGTGTCAAAGAAAATCAGCTCGGCATTGGGTATGGGTGCGGCCGTGACATTCGTCATAACCCTTGCCACAACCGTGGCATGGCTTCTCCAGACCTATGTTCTCAATCCGCTCGGACTGCAGTTTCTCCAGACCATCGTCTTCAT
This sequence comes from uncultured Porphyromonadaceae bacterium, assembly GCA_947575235.1. GTDB lineage: Bacteria > Bacteroidota > Bacteroidia > Bacteroidales > Muribaculaceae > Lepagella. The sequence continues at coordinate 528 of CANPMT010000117.1, read as the reverse complement.
CCTCGTGATAGCCTTCCTTGTGCAGCTTCTCGAGATTGTAATGAAGAAGACCGTTCCGGCGCTATATCAGGCACTCGGTGTGTTTCTGCCGCTCATCACCACCAACTGCGCCGTATTGGGTGTGGCCATTCTGGTGATTCAGAAAGAATTCAATCTTATGGAGGCGCTCACCTACGGCATCTCCACCTCGATTGGTTTCACCCTCGCCCTGTGGATATTCGCCGGCATACGTGAGCAGCTCGACATCACCCCGGTGCCTCACGCAATGCGCGGAGTGCCCATAGCACTGATCTGCGCGGGCATCCTCGCCATGGCATTCATGGGCTTCTCCGGAATCAAATTCTGAACCCGGTTATGAAAAAAGTGGGTCATTCATTTGGTCAATTCAAAAAAAGTGACTAACTTTGCATCGCTTTTCGGGAGGAAACCTTGCGAAGCCTTTAGTGGAATCCTCTCGGTAAAGCAACATGGTGGATGTAGCTCAGTTGGTTAGAGCGACGGATTGTGGTTCCGTAGGTCGTGGGTTCG
>CANPMT010000116.1 GCA_947575235.1 uncultured Porphyromonadaceae bacterium | reverse complement strand
GACCGGCAGGGAAAAATCGCTGCGCAACTGCACTTCGCGGAACTCCACATCGTTGATTGCCGCGGCCACGCTGTATACGCCGTAGCTCGGCGCTATCGCCACCACATTGTCCTCGCCCGGGCGGCAGAAGATTCGGTACACGAGGTCGATAGCCTCGTCGGAGCCGGCGCCCCCCACGAATATCTGCTCCGGGCGTACACCCTTAAGCTCGGCGATATGATGCTTAAGCTGATGCTGATGCGGGTCGGGATAACGGTTGACACCGTTGTCGTACGGGCTTTCGTTGGCATCGAGCCACACCGATATGTCACCCCCCTGGAATTCATCGCGGGCGGTGGAATAGGGTTCGAGGTCGAGTATGTTGCGGCGTATGAGTGTGAGCGGGTTCATTTGCTGTTTCTTATGGTTACGGCTAAGGCGTGGGCATCGAGACCCTCGGCACGCGCCATGGTAGTTATCACATCCGACAGTGCTCCGAGACCCTCCGGGGTAAGTTCCTGGTAGGTAATCTTCCGGATGAAGCTGTCGAGGTTGACTCCGCTGAACGAGCGCGCCCAGCCGGAGGTGGGGAGTGTGTGGTTGGTGCCCGAGGCATAGTCGCCCGCGCTTTCAGGGGAATAGTTGCCGATGAAGACGCTTCCCGCGGCCGTGATCTCGGCCGCCACCTCCCAGGGATTCTCCATAGAGATAATGAGATGCTCCGAGGCATAGGCATTGGCAAACTCAATCATCTCCTCACGCGAGGGGAGAACGATTATGCGGCTGTGTGAGAGCGAGCCCTCGATTGAGTCGCGTCGCGGGAGACGGTCGGCCAGATTCTCCACCTCCGCTGCCACTGCGGCGGCAAGCTCCTCATTGACACACACCGCAATGGCCTGGCTGTCAGGGCCGTGCTCAGCCTGCGAGAGCATATCGGCTGCCACAAACGACGGGTTGGCCGAAGCGTCGGCCAATACCATCACCTCGCTGGGCCCGGCCGGCATGTCGATAGCCGTGACGCGGCTCACCATCTGCTTTGCCTTTGTGACGAAACGGTTGCCCGGACCGAAAATCTTGTGTACGGCCGGCACCGTCTCCGTGCCGAACGCCATGGCCGCCACCGCCTGCGCCCCGCCGATGCGGAATATCTTGTGTACGCCGCAGAGACGGGCGGCGAAAAGTATCTCAGGGGCGATGCCATGCTCCCCATTGTCGGGTGTGCATAGTATCACCTCGCGGCATCCCGTGATTTTAGCGGGTATGGCCAACATCAGCACCGTGGAGAAGAGGGGAGCCCTACCCCCCGGAATATAGAGCCCCACCTTGCCGATGGGCACCGGGCGTTGCACGCACACCACCCCCGGGGTAGTCTCCACCTCCACAGGCCGGGCCACCTGCGCCGTGTGGAAAGCCTCGATATTGGCGGCCGCCTTACGGATGGCGTCGGCCACCTCAGGGGCCACCAAGGCAGCCCGCGCCTCAATCTCATCATCCGTGAGGAGGAGCGAGTCACCCTCGAACTTGTCAAACCGGCGGGCATATTCGCGCAAGGCGGCGTCGCCGTTGCGGCGGACGTTCTCGATAATCCCGGCCACAGTCTGCTCTATGTCATTGTCGTCGGGTATGTTGCGCACGCACAGCGCGTCCCATTCGCTGCGCGGCGGATTCTTGATCAATTCCATTATCTGATTACGTTTTCCAGGGCGAGCACCAGGATGTCGCTTGCCCCGATCTCCTTCAACTGTTCGATTTTCTCCCAAAGCGTATCCTCATGGAGCACCACATGGAGCGACACCCACTCCTTGTCGGCCAGAGGGAGGATTGTGGGGCTCTTCATGCCGGGCAGAATAGCCACAGCCTCATCAATCTTCACCTTGGGAAGGTTCATGAGCACATACTTCATCCCCTTGCTTTCGATAATCGACTTGAACCGGAACATTAGTTTGTCGAGGTCCCTGCGCTTCTCCTCGTCGATATGGGGATTTGCAATCAGCACCGCCTCCGACTTGATCACAGTCTCCTCCTCGCGGAGTCCGTTCTGAATCAGGGTGCCGCCCGACGAGACGATGTCAAAGATAGCGTCGGCCATTCCCACGGCCGGAGCCACCTCAACCGAGCCGGCGATCTCATGCACGAAAGCGTGGATATTCCTCTCGGTGAAGAAATTGCGCAGAATCACCGGATAAGAGGTGGCCACGCGCTTACCCTCGAACCAGCTCAGGCCCGGATAATCCACCGCCTTGGGTACGGCGAGCGAGAGTCGGCAGGCGCCGAATCCGAGGTTCATCGCCACGTCGACATCCTGTTCCTTCTCAAGCACCTCGTTGAGCCCCACGATACCGATGTCGGCCACACCCATGGCCACCGCCTGCGGGATATCGTCATCGCGCAGATAGAGCACATGCAAGGGGAATCCCTTGGCGTCAGAGATTAATTTACGATGGCTGGCCGAGGCAGTTATGCCGGCATCAGCCATAAGCGCCACAGTGTCTTCATTGAGGCGTCCTTTGTTCTGTATGGCTATCGTGAGCATTTTGTAATCTGTTTATATGTTATTATTTAAACCGGAGGTAGAAACCTGTAGATTTTTGGGTTGTATTACACATTCCTCCATTAATTATAAAGGCGGGAACAGATGCAATAGTTTACAAAAGTATCTAAAATAATATTAATGTGCAAATAATTGAGGGTAAAAGGTAAATTTTGTATAAATAATGAAATAAACCTGCATAAACGACTGGCCGTCATGAGAGAGGGGTCGCCGGGGAGGGGAATTCGGGTGAGAGGGGTAATAAATCCGTGAAATAGACCAACTAAAAAGATAAAAAGGGAAATTTATGCCTGTTATCTGAAATAAAAGTATTAACTTTGCGGCCGTATGAAAATAAAGAGAATATCAGCAGGGGCTGCGATAGCTGCCTTGCTATCAGTGCCGTCAGTGGCAATGGCTGAGGGTTATCAGGTGAATACTTTGAGTGCCCGTCAGTTGGGTATGGGCCACACAGGCGTGGCTCTCAAATTGGGGGCAGAGAGCCAGTATTTCAATCCCGCCGGCATGGCATTCATGGATAGTCAGGTCGAGGCCTCGGCCAGTTTCACCGCCATAGGGGCCACGGCCTACGCCAAGACGGGGGGTAAGGAGTATAAGACCGATAATCCGGTCTCCACACCCTTCAGTGTGTTCGGGGCTTACAGGATTTTTGACAATTTCAAGGCGGGTATCTCACTGTATACCCCCGCCGGGAGTTCGATAAACTGGACCGACAACTGGCCCGGCGCCACACTAAACCAGTCGGTCAAGCTGTCGGCTTTTACCGTTCAGCCAACTCTGGCATGGCGTATAATCCCTCGGCTCTCCGTAGGTGCCGGACTTACGATGACCTGGGGATCGGTAAATCTTCACAAGGGACTCATCTCAGGCGGTCAGCTCGACCAGATGATCGGGGCATTGGGGATGCCGGCGATGTTCGGCGACATCACCCCCGCCTCAGTTGCGCTTACCGGTAAAGCCGGGGTAGCCTTCGGTGTGAATGTAGGCGCGATGGTTGATATCAGCGACAATGTTACGGCAGGCGCCACCTTCCGCTCGAAGAGCATGCTGAAGGTACGTTCCGGAAAGACCGAGGTGGAGTATGCCGTATCCGACCCGACAATCTTAGGACTCCTGTCGTCGAAATTAGGGGGACTCTCGAAAGCCGAGTTTTCGTCAGAGATGCCCTGTCCGGCGGTTTTGGGTTTCGGAGCGTCGTGGCATAATTCGCGCGTCACGGCAGATGTTGAGGCGCAGCTTACCTTCTGGAATGCCTACAGGAACCTCGACATAGAGTTTGAGGGTGCGGCTTCGGCCTTCAACCAGCATCTTGAGAAGAACTATCATAATTCATGGCTTCTGAAGGGTGGTGTGGAATGGAATGTCACCAACCGTTTTGATGTGCGTGCCGGTCTGGCGGTAGACTTCTCACCCTGCGACAAGGAGTATTACAATCCGGAGACCCCCGGCATGACCAAGATAGAGCCTACGCTCGGTTTCACGTTCCGTCCCGTGTCCCCCTTGGCGGTGAATGTCGGACTGATGTATATCGCCGGACTCGGGGAGAATAATGCGGCGTATACGTCGCCCAATGTGCTGACCGGCCAGATGGAGCGTTTTGAGGCCGATTACCGGGTGCATGCTTTTGTCGGCTCGGTAGGAGTCACCCTCTCCTTCTGATGTGTGGATAATAATTCAGCCCGGGAATTGCCCGGGCTGAATTGTTGATATTGGTATTGACGCTTACTGAGCGTTGATTCTCTTGGTGACTGTGCCGTCAGCCTTGCGCTCGATCACGATACCCTTGGTGTCAGAAGAAACCTCAACACCGTTCAGGTCGTAATATCTTGTGATGCCATCCTTATCCGTGACGATACCCGCTACTCCGGAGTCGTCAATCTCCCATGCGAAAGCATATACCTCGCTGCCTCCCCACTCGTTGGGGATGGTCAATTTGGTAACGTAGCCATCTTCCGATACCTCCCATTCGAACACTTCGGTGTCAGTGCCATATACATCAGTCTCAATAGCCTTTACCGGCAACTGAGCGGGAGCCTTCCCCATGAATCCGGCAGTGGCTGCCAGTGCGAATGTGTCGAGGTCAACGCTGAATAGCTCATCCCAGAGCTGAAGAGAGCCGGTGTTGGGGATGTCGCCATATTCAAAGGTGATAGTCTCGTTCTCCGACACACTGTTGCCGTCGATATTCTCAACTTTGGCGACTAATCCGTCGGCATCATAAGTGATGCGGGTCTCCTCAACCTCATCGGGGTCAACCTGCTTGAAGTTGGTAAGACGACCATCGGTGTACTCGAAGAGCACATAATCATCGTCAGGAACACCATTCTCGCACTCTACGCCTCTCACCACAAGACCTTCGTCATTGAGAGTCATCTCGTAGGTATAGACACTTTTGTCATACTTATCTTGCTCGGTGATGACAAGTTTCTTGGCAGCTACCTGCGAATAGTCGATTGTAAGAAGATCGTACTTGCTCTCCACACTTACAAGTCTTCCGGTCTCGTCATAGCTGTAGACCGCTTTCTCCTCATCTCCATAGCTCATTTCCGTTACAGAGGCGAGTCTTTTCGAGGCCGCCGATGCGCCGAGGGCGAGTGAGAGGGCGGCAAAACTGAGTAAAAATTTTCTCATTATAAAAATTTAAGAATTAGATTGATATAATACAGGTTGTTACTGTCGTAGGAATATGTATTATCTGAGCTAAGTCAGAATGTTTTGCAAAAGTAGCAAAAATTTCTTTGCCGCGAACTAACTTTTGTGAATTTTATTCAATTCATTTCAAGGAGAAGAATTTATAGAGGTATGTCAGTGTGTTTCCCAAGGGAAGTGCATCTTGGGGGAGTGGGGCGGTTCCGAGCGCGCGATTACCGGTTTGGGTTGAGGAGAGTCGGGATAAAGTAGCACGGCCCGTTCCTCGGCCCAGCCCCGGCTCTGGTTGCGGATATAGAGTTTTGCAAGTCCTCGGACGCCCTTGGTGATTCGGAAAAGCTCGGCCATCAGTTCTGAGTTGTCGGCCACACAGTTAATCATAAATTCCACTAAGGTGCGTCCGCTCATCGTAAGACGTGCGAAGATGCGGTCGCCATATTCTATCGTATTGTTGGTCATTCCTTTCATATCTTTCATAATTTTGATACAAAGTTAGCGCGTGCGGCTGCCATGTATTTGCAGTGAAATGTTAAATAATGATTAAAGGGGCAGAATAAGGAATGAAATCACTATATTTGCATCTGCAAAACGGTATAAGCCGTTTTTGCCATGATAGATGCCGCTTAGGTAGCGAAAGTTACAGAGGAGGCATATGAGTTGCAGAAATGGTGGAATGGTAGACACGAAGGACTTAAAATCCTTTGGCCTTTACC
>CANPMT010000115.1 GCA_947575235.1 uncultured Porphyromonadaceae bacterium | reverse complement strand
ACTCCACAGCCGACTGGGCATTGCTCCCTGAATCCGGTATGCTGTCAGAGCATATCGACGAGGACTTCTACAACCAGCTTGCCGGGAAGAAACTCTTCGCCACGTTCGAGGGACAGACGCTGCACACTATGGAGGTGTCGGGGAATGTAGAGACCATCTTCCTCCCACAGGAGGCCGACTCCACCTACAACCGTGTGGTGCAGGCCGAAAGCTCATATCTCACAATCGAGATGGAGAATGGAGAGATGAAGCGTCTTAAGATGTGGCCCGAGGTGAGTGGAACCGTCACACCGATATTCCTGATGAAGAGGCAGAACCAGTTCCTCCAGCAGTTCAGATGGTGGGGGAGTCTGCGACCCGTCAGGGAATGGTATGGTAACCGCTGGCATTGGGCCGACGACCTCGGAGAGGTGCCGGATGAACTTGAGATGTATTTCAACGCCCCCTCCGATTTCGGCGAACCCAAATCATTCCCAGCCCAGCGCCCCGCACCTGCTCCGGTGAGTGTGCCCGTGGCCACTATGCCGTTTAATCCCGATGAGCTGAAAGATGAGGCTGTGGAGATAGAGGATACCGTAAAGAGGGAGGATCCCGACGAGACACCGGCTGACAGTTCAGACGACCTCCCGGCTGAAGAATAAACAAATAACCACATAAGGAATGAGCGATATAATCAGACTTCTGCCAGATTCCGTGGCAAACCAGATAGCGGCGGGCGAGGTGATACAGCGCCCGGCCTCAGTCATAAAGGAACTTGTGGAGAATGCTGTCGATGCCGGAGCCACCGACATAAAGATCTTTGTCAAGGATGCCGGACGCACGCTTATCCAGGTGGTCGATAACGGCAAGGGGATGAGCGAGACAGATGCCAGAATGGCATTCGAACGCCATGCCACATCAAAAATACGTGAGGCCGACGACCTTTTCACGCTCCACACAATGGGGTTTCGAGGGGAGGCTCTCCCCTCGGTATGCGCCATATCCTATGTCGAGCTCAAGACACGCACCGCCGATCAGCAGATGGGCACCCGTCTTGTGATAAATGGCTCGAAAGTAGAGGAGCAGGAGCCTTGTATGTGCGATGTCGGCACCAACATAATGGTGAAGAATATCTTCTTCAACGTCCCCGCACGCCGCAAGTTCCTGAAGAGCGACAATGTGGAGCTCTCAAACATAATGCGAGAGTTCGAGCGGCTCGCCCTTGTCAACAACAATATCCGCATGAGCATCGACACCGGATCGCGTACGCTCGACCTGCGCGCCGGCACCTTCAAGCAGCGCATAGGGGATATATGGAAGAACAACCTTGACCTGCACCTGTTGCCTATAGAGGTTGACACCACTCTCGTGAGAATCTCCGGTTTCATATCACGCCCGGAATTTGCACGCCGCCGCAATCCGTTGCAATATCTCATTGTGAACGGGCGCAACATGCGTCATCCCTATTTCCATAAGGCGATCATGAACTGTTTCGAACCACTCATAGCAGCCGACACCCAACCCTGTTACTTCCTGAAATTCACGGTTGACCCGGCAAGCATTGATGTGAACATACATCCCACAAAGAGCGAGATAAAGTTTGAATATGAGCATGAGATATGGCCTATACTGCAGGCCTCGGTAAAGGCAGCTCTCGGGAAATATGGAGCAGTCCCCTCGATTGATTTCAACAGCGATGTTCTTCCGGTTGATCCCCTTCCGTTAGGGGTGAATCCCGAACGCCCCACACTCGATATCCCTGACGGGTATAACCCCTTCAAGATGGAGCGCAGCGACGTGGAGGAGACGACACGCGGCTATACCCCTGAGGATTTCAGAAGGAAAGAGCGTGTGCCACGCAACTGGGACAGCCTCTACGCCGACTTCATGCGCGGCACCCGTGAGACAAGAGGAGATGCCGGTTTCCAGCCGGTGACCGACAGCTCAGCTTTCCGGCCGGTGACCGACAGTATGGCATTTCAGCCTACGATACCTGATGCAGAGGAGACAGTAGTCGAGGGGGGCACACTCACAGAACTGACGGAGGGGACCGTGGTGAACTCCTTCTGTGTGCAGCATGCCGGACGTTATATCATAACCACCTCGCGCGACGGACTGATAATAATTGACCAGCACCGCGCCCATGTGAGGATACTTTACGACCGTTATATCCGTATGGTGGAGCAGGGCGACCAGGTGTCGCAGCCCATGATGTTCCCGGAATCGCTTCATCTTGATCCGGAGCATCAGGCGGCCTTAGGTGAGGTAGGCGAGGAGTTGTCGAAGTTGGGATTCCAGCTCGAATACGAGGAGGAGGATTGCTGGCGTATAGCTGCGGTGCCCGCCATGCTCCGCGATGCCGATGTTAAGGATGTGATACTCCGCATACTCGATTCCGCCTGCGAAGACAGCGTGAACTATGGCAAAGAGGGGAGAGCCACATCCGACATATTAGGACGCATGGCTCTGGTGCTTGCACGGAGCAGCGCCATAACCGGAGGTAAGAAACTCACCTCAGATGAGATGGAGCACATCGTGGGAGAGTTGTTCGCACTTCCCGACCCACGCTACACACCCAACGGGAATCCAGTTTTCTGTGTGCTCGACAGCACCCGACTTGAATCAATGTTCAGATAAACCTGATGACATGACAAAAATAGTCCGAGCCATTTGGCTCGGACTATTTTTGTTAATATGGTCAGTGATTGTTATTTCAATTCCACCTTGAGGGGCTGGGGAAGCTGAGGCATCACACCCCTTGTGACACCACTCTGTGCCTTCGGAGCCTTGCGGGGAGCGATAGCTTTCCGGGCAGATTTGGCCTTTGCGGCGGGAGAGACATAACCCTCGCACTCGTCGGGAGTTGTGAAACGCAATTCAGTCACCGCGCCCCATTTGCCATCAATGTTCTTTGCAGCCGCGATAGCAACAACTTCGGTAGATGTGGGAATCTGGAATTCAGACATCATCGGGTCGTAGAAGAACCAGTAAGCCATAGGCATCGGAGGATCGCTGCACAGTTGATCTTTGATTGCATCAGGATTAGCGTCATAGTCAGTTGCAGTGTACAATGCGTAGCGGTAGCAGCTTGACTCCTCGTTGGGATAGAAAATCACCTCCTGTGTCGGGAGCATCTCCTTATTTTCCCATTCCCCGAGGAAATAGTCGCCTAACTCAATCTCCACGAGAGCCTCGCCATGTCCACCTAAGGCAAGAGTGGAAACATTGAAAGTCTCATAAGGGGCGAAATAGCCGTTGACATCAGTCATAGCCACAAACACTTCATATTCAGTGTTGGGAGCCATATCTTTCCAGGTATATTCCTGTTGGCCGGTATACGGGATACCCCAACTCTTGATCATATCAGAGAAGTTGGAAAATCCGAACATAGGAGCGAACATCTCATACTGCTGCTGCATTGTGCCCGTCTCGCCGGCGAGGATATAATAGAACTGCACATCGTTGTTGGGTGTGAACTTCATGGTGAAAGAATCAAGAGTAGCACCCACGCATTCAACATCAACGTGAGGATTACCTGTTATTTCGGGAGCGGGGGTAGCGAAGTCTGCCCTGAACACACCTGACTCCACTCCATAGTTGTCGACACCTATTGTGTAGATTGTGTATTCGCTTTCCGGATTGAGCTTGATGCCTGAGAGCACGCCGTTTGAGAAATCCTCATTAAGCACTGGCACTTGGCCGGAGGGGAGACTGTTGATGTAGCGAATGGCGCTGACATCGTTGGTGATCTGATTGGCAGTCAGGGTGGGTATGACAGCCAGTTTATAGTACATACACTCCGGAGTGCGTGTGACGCTCATCTTCACGGAGTCGAGATACACCTCATTGATCTCAACTTTGGCGAGCACGTCGCCATCCACGCGGGCGAAACTGATCTGGTCGAGATAGTCGATCACGAAGCCGGTGTAGTTGCCGGCGGTATTGGTGACAAGTATACGGTTGGGGACAGCGTCCTCGGCGGGTTCAGTCTGGGCGAATCCTGCTGCCGCTGTGAGCAGCGATGCGAAAAGTAAAGCTATCTTTTTCATTTCTTGATGAATTTAAGGGTGGTTTGATTAACTGTGACGAAATACAATCCGGGCGTCAGCTCGCTGACATCGGCAGCCTCTCCGGCCCATTCCGGGATAGAGACTCTGACGGCGCCCCGGAGGTCGGTCACAGTAAGTTTGACTGGGTTGCCCGAGAAACCGAGCACCTCAAGAGAATCGTCAACAGGATTGTTGCGGAGGCGGAGAGCGGCGTCAGCCTCGATTCCCTTTACACCTGTCAGGTTGACGAGACGGAATTTCAAGTTGGAGACGTCGGCATAATTGAAAGTAGCCTTCAGTGTCTCCTCCTGGAAAACATCCACCCCTGATTCCGAGAACTTCAGCTTGCTGTCAAGGAAGACCGCGGTCTCCCCGATTGCCGAAGCGGTGGAATCATTTGCAACAACCCTGAGTTCCATTTTGTCTTGCGCCCCGGCTGTACCTGCTATGGCAAGGAAGGCCAATAGGGGAAGAAATCTTGTAGGTTTGTTCATATTGGTAGTTATTAGGTTATTCTTCTCTATCCGTCTGGCCTTAATGAATATCGGTCACTGATTCCTCAATTAAAATATACTACTAATTCCTTTGAAACCATCTGAGAGTTTCTAAACTTTTAGAGAATTTGTGCAAAGATATGCAAATAATTTAACATTCCAAACACTTTTCGGATTTGTGAGTGAAAAAATGTGCCTTTAAGTTCAATAATGTTAATATTGGGGGAATAATAAGAGGTTTTGAATAATTATTCGGTGTTTTTAGAGAGCCTTTTTAGGTTGAAAGAAAGTGGAGGTGTCGACAGATTATTGCACCAAGATTTTGGTAATGCCGGATGGTGATTATGTAAAAAAAATTTGCGTAAACCAAATATTAGGCGTAAATTTGGCACATTGTATAAGTAACCGCCCTATTATGAGGGGTAGATACGCATAACCTAAATATCGTTTTTATGAAACACTGTTTTACTATTTTTCTTCTTGGCAGCGCACTTTCGGCAGCTGCTGCTCCCGATGCCCCCGGTGTGGTGATCAATGAAGTGGAAGGCTGGCCAATGGAGATGGACATCGTTACCTCCGGCTATTATGCAAGCGCTGAACTCGAGTATTTCACGGATATGAGACGCGGCTCGGAAGTTGTGATGGGTGACGACGCCCTCTATTTAAAAGACCCGGTTCCCTTGATGGCTATGGAGGCGTATGTACGCGCCGAGATGGATGAGGATACCGGAGATTTCGTTGTGAAACTTCCGCAGACCATGTATGCCGACGAGGAGATGTGGTTTGACCTCGTGCTCACACATATGGATGAGGAGACCGGTATGCCGGAGATAATCGAAGGTGACCTGATTTTCACCTATAACGATGATGGCTCGCTCACCATGCAGGATCTCGGTGAGGGGAATGCTGTGGCCCTGTGGAACTATCCCGATGATATGTGGGCAGGATTTTCCGAGACCGCAATCAGCTACTGCTCGCCCGAGGAGACAGAGGTGCCTGTTGTTATGCCCGAGGGTGTCGAGATTCAGAAATATGCCTATTCCACCTACGGATATGGCCAGTATGACCCGAGTGTGAAGCCCGACTTCGGATATCGGGTTGACGTGGCATTTGAGAACGGCGAGGTGTACATAGCCGGCCTCTCGTATGATGACCCTTCGATCTGCATCAAGGGTGAACTGAATGGCGACAAGATTGTGATTCCCAACAACCAGTATATAGGTGTTGTGTCAGGTGTGTATTCATGCCATGTTGCATTCGCCAAAAAGGATGCGGCAAGCTATGGCGGCTACGCACTCCTTCCTGAGGATTCCGTGCTGACACTCAACTATGATGCTGAGAAGGGTATCATCGAGGAGGATGGCACAGGTGTGGCCATGATGTTCAACCTCACCCCCAACAACAATGAGAACGGCATTCTTTATCTCCA
>CANPMT010000114.1 GCA_947575235.1 uncultured Porphyromonadaceae bacterium | reverse complement strand
GTAATTTAAAGTCTTGTACTATCGTTGTCCTGTGGCATTGTTGTCAATGTTCTCTTCTGCAAGCGTTTGTTTCAGCATCGCTGCGTTGTTTCCCGTTTGCGGTTGCAAAGTTACAACCATTTTCACCCCGAATCCAAATGTTTTTATGTTATACAACATCTTTTTGCGATTTTACCTTCGTAACTTACACATCCATAAGTTAATCAACAAATGTTAAAATATGTATTGTTGTGTTAAATCATAAAACTTTACCCCATATTTCAGCGTTATTCCAATACTTCTATGCGCAAAATTAAAAGCTCCGGACCCGAAAATAATCGGATCCGGAGCCTTTTTTATCTTGAAAACCCCTACCCTACCCCTATTTTTTCGTAAAAACTGCGCTGAATTATTTGGGGCATATGCGCAGAAAGCTTACTTTTGCAGAAAACTTATATATATCTCCATAGTATGTATGAAATAGTAAGCAGACGCGAACTTGCCCCTAACATCGTCGAGATGAAGGTTGCGGCTCCCCGCATAGCCTCCTCGGCCAAACCAGGCCAGTTCCTAATTGTACGCACTGACCCGGAGGGGGAACGTATTCCACTCACCATTTGCGACTACGACCCCTCGCAAGGCACCGTCACACTCGTAACGCAGACCGTCGGCCTGTCATCCAAGAAAATCAACGACCTTCAGCAGGGTGATTCATTCGCGGATGTGGCCGGTCCGCTCGGCTGCCCTTCCGACCTTCTTGATCTGCCCGATGAGAAACTCCAATCAATGAAGATCCTCTTCGTAGCCGGCGGCGTGGGCACCGCTCCGGTCTATCCCCAGGTGAAATGGCTGCGCCAGCATGGCGTTGACGCCGATGTCATCATCGGAGCCAAGAGCAAGAACATGTTCACATATGTCGATGAGATGAGAAGCGTCGGCAACGTGTATCTCTGCACCGACGACGGCTCGGAGGGATTTCACGGCATGGTGACCGGCCTGATGAAAGACCTTATCGAGAACCAGGGGAAGCGATATGACCATTGCGTGGTGATAGGCCCCATGATCATGATGAAATTCGCCGCCCTCGCCACACGCGAATACGGCATACCCACAGTAGTGTCGCTCAACGCCCTGATGGTCGACGGCACCGGTATGTGCGGCGCCTGCCGCGTCACCGTCGACGGCCAGACCCGTTTCACCTGCGTCGAGGGTCCGGAATTTGACGGCCATAAGGTAGACTTCGACGAGGCGATGCGCCGTCAGAACATGTATCGCAACAACCCAAAGAACAATCCCGAAACCCATAAGTGCAAGTGTCATGGCTAACAGAATACCGCGTGTCGCCGTAAGGGAGCAGGATCCCGCCATCCGGGCCACCAATTTCGAGGAGGTCTGCTACGGCTATAATAACGAAGAGGCCCGTCTGGAGGCCTCAAGATGCCTGGGCTGCAAGAACCCTCGCTGCGTCAACAGCTGCCCTGTGCATATCAACATCCCGGCTTTCATTCATGAAGTGGCCGAGGGTAACCTGGCCGCTGCCGCCTCTATAATATCGGCCGACAGCTCGCTGCCGAGCGTGTGCGGACGCGTGTGCCCGCAGGAGACGCAATGCGAGGGCTCATGTGTGTTAGGCATAAAATCAGAACCGGTGGCCATCGGCAAACTCGAACGCTTCGTGGGTGACTGGGCCATTGAGAACGCCTCCACCCTCCCTCTGCCGGAAATCACACCCAACGGCCACCGTGTGGCCATCATCGGGTCAGGCCCCGCCGGACTGGCGTGCGCCTCCGACCTGGCACGCGCCGGATATGACGTGACCATATTCGAGGCCCTGCATGCCGTGGGTGGCGTGCTGGTGTATGGCATACCGGAATTCCGTCTCCCCAAGGAGCGGATTGTAGCCCGCGAGGTAGAGGCCGTGAAACGCCTCGGTGTGAAAATAGAGACCGATGTCATAGTGGGACGCACCATGACCATAGACCAGCTGCTCGATGAGCAGGGCTTCGACGCCGTATTCGTAGGCTCAGGAGCCGGTCTGCCCCGGTTCATGGGTATCGACGGCGAGAACCTCAACGGCGTATGCTCGGCCAATGAGTTCCTTACCCGCGCCAACCTCATGCATGCCTATGACCCCGACTATGACACCCCCATCTATGCCGGCAAGCGAGCTGTGGTTGTGGGTGGTGGCAATGTAGCCATGGATGCCGTGCGCACAGCCCGTCGTCTCGGAGCGGAGGCCATAATCGTCTACCGCCGCAGCGAGGCGGAGCTTCCGGCCCGTGCCGAGGAGGTGCACCACGCTAAGCAGGAGGGTATCGAATTCAGGATGCTTACCAATCCCGTGCGCATCAACGGCGACGAGAACGGCTGGGTAAAGGGTATCGAGTGCATCGAGATGGAACTCGGCGAGCCCGACGAGAGCGGCCGACGCAGTCCGGTGGCCAAGGAGGGGAGCAATTTCAACATCGACTGCGATGTTGTGATCATGGCCCTCGGCACCAGTCCGAACCCTCTCATCAAGACCACTACCAAAGGTCTTGAGACCAACCGACGCGGCTGCATCGTGGCCGACGAGGAGGGACACACCACCCGCGAGGGGGTATTTGCCGGCGGCGACGCCGTGACAGGAGCCGCCACCGTAATCCTGGCCATGGGAGCCGGCCGCAAAGCCGCCAAGGCTATCGACGAATATCTGAAGAGCAAGTAGACCGATGGAGCCGCCTTACCCATTACGGCGAAGGTCGGCCACAATCATCAGGAGCTCGTCGCGCACATCCACCGGAAGGTTGATGCCACGCACCTGGATGCTGCGCGACCATCCGGCGACATCCTGAGGCAACAGCGTCATCAGGACATCCCGGAACTCCTCCACCTCTTCCGGTGAATAGTCAGTGGCCTCACGTCCGCGGAACCGGTCGAGCTCCTCATCATCGTAATATACAATCTCACCCGTGACGGGGGAAAGGTTGGTCTTCTCGCACACCGTGTGCATGCCGCAGCAGACCTCCCCTTCCCCCGTCGGTGTCTCCTCACCGGCACTATCGGCATCAGGCTGTGCAGCTCCTGCCGCCTCACGCTCCTCTCCCGGAGCGGGCAATCCCTTCTTGCGACGGTAATAGAACACATCGATAAGATAGAGCACAACCCCTATCACCACCATCGCCACAAAAATCACCAATGCTCCTTTCATATCATCTTAACATTTGTCATAAATCACTATTATTCATATTTTCTTGCCGAATATCATCTCATTGTCAAACTCCCATTCCTCGTCAGTGACAATCATGACGTCGCCCTCACGCTCGCAGCGCAGGCCCAACTTAGGCAACTCATCCCAGAAACCGGCAAACGACTTCTCCACCACCTCAGGATGCGCAATCCTTATGCGCCCCTCACGCAGCGCGGCTATGGCAAAGGCCATGGCTATGCGATGGTCGTCATAGGTTTCAATCACAGCATCCCTCTGGACACCGTACATGCCACCCTCCCATGCTATGAAATCATCACCCACCTCTATCGGGAAACCAAGCTTACCCATCTCCCTCTGTATCGCCTCCAGACGGTCACACTCCTTGAGGCGCAGATTCCGCACGCCGGTAAACCGGAAACGGCAGGCATTCAACCCGCATGCCAGGGCAAATGCCGGAGCAAGGTCAGGGTTATGTGTGAGATCGGCCTCAAGCTCGTCGGGCAATTCATGGCAACGCCATGCCTCCGCACACTCCGGCTTGAAAGTTGACACCACACCGAGCTTACGGAAGAACCCGGCGGTAGCCGCATCCCCCTGCAGCGACTCCTCAGGCGAGCATAGGCCGGCAATCTTGACAGGCCACAGCTTAAAAGCGGCCGCCTCATAGAAGAAACCCGCCGCGCTCCAGTCGGCCTCGACCTTGAAGTCGGCCGGAGCCACATAGCAGCCCTCATTCACCCTGACGCCATCATCGGCCAGCGACGCCTCGACTCCGAAACGCGCCATCACACTTGCCGTCATAGCGGCATAAGGGCGCGATACCAGCTCAGTGGTGAAATGCAGATTCATACCCCCCTCCCAGACAGGAGCAGCCAACATGAGCGCCGATATGAACTGAGAGCTGACATCGCCACGTATCTCGAAGTCGCCACCCTTTAGACGGCGACCCACCACATGATACGGGCCCTTTCCATCCTCACCCAACGGGGTGATCTCAGCTCCCGCCTTACGCAACACCTCCAGCAAAGGATCCATGGGACGCGAACAGAGACGGGGCGTGCCGGTGATGATGAAATCAGCTCCCGGAGTAGAGGCGGCCGCCGCCGTCACGAAACGGAAAGCTGTGCCCGAGGCATGCACGTCAATCCGGGGGGCTTCCCCATCCGCGCTCACCCCCTTTCCGGAGTAAAGGTCGAGCAGGGCCCTCTGGATTGCGCGCAAGTCATCGCAATCATCAAATTCAGGACACGAAGCCAACGTATTGGCAAAATAAGAGGCCACGAGGAAACGCGCTCCTATGCTTTTTGAGGCAGGTAAGGTAATCATATGCAAAAAACTGATTAATGGTTGAAAGTTGAAGGGCGGAAGAGGAGGCAGGCATCGCCATATGAGAGGAAACGGTAATCATTGGCCATAGCCTCCGCATATATGCGGCGCCACACTGTATCCTGAGTCTCCGAGGGCTCGCTGTCACCTAAGAAAGATGACACCAGCAGCAGCAACGTTGACTGAGGCTGGTGGAAATTAGTCACCAGCACATCCGCCATGCGCCATTCGAAGCCCGGCGCGATCATGATGGCAGTCGAGGCTGTGAGCGATTCCTGGCCATGACTGTCGAGCCAACGGCAGATGGTCTCCAGAGCCTCCACAGTGTCGAAATCATTTCCGGCATACGCCACCCACTGCCCCACGTGCATCGACTCATCACCCGCGAGAAGAGCTGCGCCGATATAAGGCAACGATTCGAGAGTACGCACCGACGTAGTGCCCACCGCCACGAGCGGAGAATTGGTGCGTTTGCACTCCACGAGCCGCTGCAACAGTTCACGGCTCACCGAAAACGTCTCAGTGTGCATCGGGTGCTCGCCGATCTGCTCCGACTTGACAGGCTGGAACGTTCCCGCCCCGACATGTAGGGTAAGCTTTCCAACCGCCACATTATGCGCAGCGAGATTCTCAAACACCTCAGGAGTGAAATGCAACCCCGCCGTAGGAGCGGCCACAGAGCCCTTCACATCGGCATATACCGTCTGGTAATCCGTAGCGTCACACTGTTCCGACTCCCTCTTCAGATACGGTGGTATCGGTATGAAACCGGCCCCCTCCACCACAGAAGCGAAGGTTACGTCAGGGTTATCCCAGGTAAACTCTATGGCATGGGCATTCCCTCCCGTAGGGTGAAGGCGACGGGCCGTGAGTGTGACCGGGGGTAGCTCCTTTCCGGCATCACGCGGAGTTACAGTCAGAGAGAGAGTACCCTCCTTCCATCGCTTAAGGTTGCCGACGAGACAGCTCCACACGCAACGTCCGCGGGTTTGGAAAGTCAATACATAATCAGCGGGGTCGAGCGGTTCGAGCAGAAACACCTCAATTCTTGAGCCGGTGGTCTTAAAGAACGTCATGCGGGCGTTAATGACACGCGTATCGTTACACACCAGGGTAGCGCCCGGCGGGAGGAGGTCAGGGAGTTCAGAGAAACGGCGGTGTGCCACTACACCATCCGGGCGGAACAGGAGGAGGCGGCAGGCGTCGCGCTGCTGCAACGGATGCCTTGGGATGCGTTCGTCGGGAAGGTTATAATCGAAATCTTCAATTCTAATCTCTTTTACCATAAGAAAGGTCTAAAAAAATTTGAAAAATTTTTCAACTTTTATTTCTGTGATTTACAATATATTACACTCAAATCACAAAAATAATCGAAAAAATTTTTCACAAAATTAGCAAAAAAATTTGGTAGTTACGAAATTTTGGTCTAACTTTGCACTCGCAATCGGGCGTTTAGCTCAGCTGGTTTAGAGCATCTGCCTTACAAGCAGAGGGTCTG
>CANPMT010000113.1 GCA_947575235.1 uncultured Porphyromonadaceae bacterium | reverse complement strand
ATCTCGTGGTGCCCTGCTATCGGCGACTACAATAGGATAGTAAGCGTAGCCTTTGCGGCCATGACGCTGCAATCTGATTTTTGTTGCCATAAAACTTGCCGGTTTTTTGTTTAGGTTTTTGTTACTTTTGCTCCACCTGCTCATTCACGGCATGGTCATGAGTGGTTTTGCGGGTGCAAAGTTACAGCTTTTTTTGTTGTGATGCAATTTTTTTAATTGTTATTTTGTAATTTTGCACAAATACCGGGGATGTGACCCCGGGAAAGTACTTTTTTTATTGTGTTATGGAAGATAATCAGCTCTTGAATCGTCTTGAAGGCCTGGATCTCAGGTTTGAGGAGGTGGCAACCTTGATAACCGACCCGGCTGTGATTGCCGATCAGAAACGTTACGTAAGGCTCACTAAGGAATATAAGGACCTTGAGCGTCTCTTGGGAGCCGCCGACCGCTACCGCAATCTGCTGGCAGGCGTGGATGAGGCACGCGAGGTGATTGCCTCGGAGACTGACGAGGAGCTCCGGGCTATGGCCCGCGAGGAGCTCGACAGCAATCTGAAGGCTATCCCTGACATGGAGATGGAGATAAAGATGCTGCTTGTGCCTGCCGACCCTGAGGATGCCAAGAACGCCGTCGTGGAGATACGCGGCGGTACGGGTGGCGATGAGGCCGCCCTGTTTGCCGGCGACCTGTTCAGGATGTATCAGAAGTTTGCCGAAAGAAGGGGGTGGCAGCTTGAGGTCACCTCTACCAGTCCGGGCGCCGCGGGTGGATATAAGGAGATTTGCTTCAACCTTACGGGTGAGGATGTATATGGCGTGATGAAATATGAGAGCGGCGTGCATCGGGTGCAGCGTGTGCCCGCCACCGAGACCCAGGGGCGCGTGCACACTTCGGCCGCAACCGTGGCGGTGCTCCCGGAGGCTGAGGAGTTTGACGTCGAGATTAACGAGGGTGCCATAAAATGGGATACTTTCCGTTCAGGTGGTGCCGGAGGGCAGAACGTCAACAAGGTGGAGTCGGGGGTGCGACTGAGGTATGTATGGAGAAACCCTGTGACGGGTGAGGAGGATGAGATACTCATAGAGTGTACCGAGACCCGCGACCAGCCGAAGAATAAGGAGAGGGCACTCTCGCGCCTGCGTACCTATATATATAGCCGGGAGCGCGAGAAATATCTGGCCGACATAGCGCAGCGGCGCAAGACCCTTGTCTCGACCGGCGACCGTTCAGCCAAGATACGCACCTACAACTTCCCGCAGGGGAGAATGACCGACCATCGCATAAACTACACCGTATATAACCTTGCGGCATTTATGGATGGAGATATCCAGGAGTGTATCGACAGGCTCACGATAGCCGAGAATGCCGAGAGGCTCAAGGAGGCGGCACTCTGAGCCGCCGACGGCTCACACGGTGAATGTGAGGCCGTCGTAGGCCGGATGCACGTTGTCCGGAAGTCTCTTCTCAATTTCAGTATGCAGGCCCGCTTCATGATTAAAATGCGTGAGGTAGGCCTGTTCCGGTTTAAGACGGTCAATCAGTTCAAGGGCCTCGGAGAATGAGAGGTGGGCGAAATGCTCACGGTCGCGCAGGGCATTTAGCACAAGCGCTTTGAGGCCACGGAGTTTCACCATCTCCTCCTCCGGTATGGTCTTGGCGTCAGTGATGTAGGCGAAGTCACCTATACGGTAGCCGAGTATTGGCAGCTTGCCATGCATAACAGTGATGGGGATGATCTTGAGACCGTTGATATAGAAAGGTTGGGTCGAAACCTCATGCAGGTCAAACTTCGGCACTCCGGGGTAGGGGTGCGGGCGGAAGCAATAGTCGAGCCTCTTGTGAAGGTCGTCGCTCACATCTTTCTTGAGATAGATGCTGAGGTCCTGCTGGCCGCAGAAGGGGCGGAGGTCGTCGATACCACCCACATGGTCATAATGGCTGTGTGTTATCAGGGCCGCGTCAAGACGATAGATGTTATTCTGCAGAGCCTGGGCACGGAAGTCGGGCGAAACGTCGAGAAGGAGATTCAATCCATGTGTGCGCACCAGAGCAGAGGCTCTCTGGCGCTTGTCGAGCGGCGACTCGGAACGGCATATCCTGCACGCGCACCCCACCTCAGGCACACCTTTAGAAGTGCCGCTTCCGAGTATAGTGACAGTGATGCGGGTGTCGATAAAGTTGACCTCAGGTTCGAGGATAACCGCATATTTGCGTCGTACGGTGTCGATTATCAGTTCGGAGAGGTTCACGACATCCTCGGCTGAGGCGCCCCCCTCATTGGCAATCACGAGACATTGGTTGGGGTAGACTTCCGCACCGCCGATGCGTTTCCCCTTGAGTCCGGCATGTTCAATCAGCCAACCTGCGGCCAGTTTCACGTGGTGTTCCCCCGCCGGATAGCAGGGGACATCGGGAGAGAGAGCCTTGATACCCTCCTCGTAGAAATACTTTGTGACCACAGGATTCTTGAAGAAACTTCCTGCGCTCCCTATGACAGCCGGGTCAGGGAGTTTGGCATTTCGTATGGCAGTCACCTCATCAGCCACCTCTCGGATGGTGGGGGTGTGGCCGATACGTTCGGCGAGAGCCTTGAGGGGCCCATAGGTAAGATTGGAGGCTTTGGAAGAGTTCTTCAGGCGGAAGCTCACCCTGAGCACGAAATAACGTCCCTTCCCTTCATGCTTGAACATACTGTCGCGGTATCCGAAGCGGCACTCCTCGTTGGTAAAGGTCACCACCTTGCGGGTATGGCTGTCGAAGCACTCCACATGATGGATGACATCCTTTGCCTCAGCACCGTAAGCCCCCACATTCTGTACAGGAGCGGCACCTACCTCACCCGGTATTCCGGCCAGGTTCTCGACACCTGCGAGACCCTCGTCGACACACCAGTTGACGAAATCGGTCCATTTCTCTCCGGCGCCGGCAATGGCGAACACAGTATCCTCATTCTTGTCATACCGCACAATCCCCCTGATGGCAGAATGCAGCAGCAGTCCATCAAAGTCGTTTACAAAAAGGAGATTGCTTCCGCCCCCCATATGAAACACCTCATTGTCGAGAAATTCAGGCGAGCGCGAAATGCGTTCGAGTTGTTTCAGAGAGTCATATTCGGCGAAGATACGGGCTTTGGCCGGGATTCCGAAGGTGGTGAGAGAGGTGATGTCTTTATCGTATTCAAACATAAGGGAATGCTATGGGTTGAAGGGTTGTTGTTTTGAGATAAGTGATGATTGGATAGAGGGGGGAGGGGTGATGATCACTGCCGGAATCTGGTGAGCAGACCATCCTCAAACCAGAGGACGGCGCCATCCGTGTAATGCCACAGATCGAGAGTCTGGCTATAGTCATGACCTGCCGACACCTCGGTGGGATTCCCGAGAGCCAGTTTGCATTCGAGTTTGGTCATACCCTCGCGCACCTTGCCGCGGCATATGAGATTCCACACATCATTATCGATTGCAGGATACTTCGATTTGATGTCAGAAAGAGAGAAGAGATTGGCGAAAGAGCGGCTCTCTATTCCCGAATTTCCGAAATTCATATATATCCACGCTTTCAGACCGTTATCATCGGCTATGCGCAACTTCACAGGGAACACCAGGTTGCCCGGCTGCGCCTCCTCCACAGTGACAGGCACATACTTGCGGCCGGCCACACGTTCGCCGTTATCGTCATACCATAAGGCGGAGCGTGTCCACAGTCTCTTTCCCGCCAGGAGCCGGTTGGCCGATTCCACCATCTGAAGGTCGATCAGCATCGGCACCTGGTCGCTGGTTACCTGAGAGAGAGCCACCTGGGGATTCTTCCCCGTGTTATGGCGGTAGAGAGTGCCGTTATCGTCAAATATAAGTACAGTATTCTCAGAGCCATCAGGGGCGAGTCTTGTCTCCATCCCCACGAATTTAAGGATATGTCCACCCATGGCCGCATCATCCGGGCTACGGTTTATACCCTCCTGGTCGAATATCAGGAGAGCCTTGTTATCAGAGGCCACGAAGAGACGTCCCGGTTGCCAGTCGCTGAGGGGCACACCCTCGACGGGGCGGAAGAATACCTCCTCAGGTGAAGGTTCGAGAGCCTTCTTGTCATCGCGTGAGAGCGAGATTTTCTTAGTGCCCTCCACTCCGGTGAAGCAAGACTGCAGGGAGAGGAGGCATCCGGCCACGAGAAAAATTCTCAGCAATCTCAAGGGAGCCGCCACTGTTATGTTAAAGAAAAGAGAACTTCGATTCAACTTAATGAAAAATTTACGGTAATTGATAAAAATAAGGAGGGATACAAAATTAGGTAAAAAAACGATAGCTGCAAAACCCCTGTGAGAGGGGATGTGCGCACTTTGAGACTTTTTAACTAAAAACCATTGCATGGCGCGGGATTAATTAGTAATTTTGCATTACCGAAGAGCGGCAAAAGCCGTAAGAGAAGAATAAATAAATTGATGAGACATCAACTATCCTATGCAAGAAAACAGAAACCCGGTACGGCCTGACCTGGCCAGCCCCTCCCTTGTGCGTTCCATCATGCCGGTAGGGATGCTACTGCTGTCATTACTCGCGTTGATAATCTGGAAGGGGGCCGATTCCATATCCGGTCTCAGTCCATTCATACTCCTTGGGTGCTCGGTGTTATGCCTCGTGCTGTCGGTTCCCTATCTGAAAGGTTACCATAAAGGGTTGCGATGGGGCATGAGAAGGAGCGCGGCCCAGATACTTCCGGCGTTGCCCATACTGATATTCATAGCCGTGCTCTCCACCACCTGGATGACGGGAGGGATTGTGCCGACTTTCATACATTACGGACTGCAGCTGCTCAATCCCACACTGTTCCTTGTGTCGGTGTGCATAGTGTGCGGCTGCATCTCGGTCATGACCGGAAGTTCATGGACCACAGTGGCCACGATCGGTGTGGGATTCATGGGTATAGGTGAGGTGTTGGGGTTCAGTCCCGGCTGGATTGCCGGAGCTGTGATCTCCGGGGCCTATTTCGGCGATAAGGTGTCACCCTTGAGCGACACCACCGTAGTGGCGTCGAGCAGCTGCGGGGTCGACCTCTTCACCCATATACGCTATCTTCTCTATACGGCTGGTCCGTCGATGGGTATAGCGGTGACAGTCTTCCTTGTGGTTGGCATTTTCAATGTCTCCTCAGGCAACGCGGCAGGGGATGCGGCCATGCTTGAGTCGCTGCATTCAAGTTTCAACGTCACCCCCTGGGTGTTGGTGGTGCCCGTGCTGACCTTGGTTATGATAGGGCTTCGGGTCAATACCGTTCTCACGCTTGCCATAAGTGCGTTGCTCGGGTCAGTGGCGATGTGGCTCACCCAGCCCGGCGATATATTTACCAGAGAGTATCTGCTGTCGTTATGGAGCGGGGCCGAGTTCAACACCCCCGACCACTCCTTCAACGAACTTGTGTCGACCTCCGGCATATTGGGGATGCTCCCCACCATAGCGTTGGTGACCAGCGCCATGATCTTCGGCGGGGTCATGATAGGCACAGGGATGCTGCATACCCTCTCCAGCGCCATAACCCGTAGGCTAAACGGGAGGAGAGGTGTGATAGGCTCCACAATAGGGAGCGGTCTGCTTCTGAACGCCTTCACGGCCGACCAATACCTGTCGTTGATAATAGGGGCCAATATGTATAAGGATGTCTACTCGCGTCTCGGGATAGAGCGCCGGGTTCTCAGCCGCAGTCTGGAGGATTCGATATCAGTGACGTCAGTGCTGATACCCTGGAATTCATGCGGGCTCACCCAGTCGGCAGTTCTCAACATAAGCACTCTGAGCTACGCTCCCTACTGCATCTTCAACTATCTCTCGCCCGTGATGTCATATATAATCTCCACCCGCATGATAAAAGGGGCCACAAGGATACGAAAAATTTTTCGCAGAAATCTTGTTGAGAATGTGTGAGATAGGAAAGCTTGTGAAAAAATGGTGAAAATTTTTTAATAAAAAGTTTGGTGGATTCGCAGGAAATGTCTAACTTTGCACTCGCAAAACGGAACGAACGAGTTCTGATGGCGGGATAGCTCAGTTGGTTAGAGCGTCGGATTCATAACCCGGAGGTCTCG
>CANPMT010000112.1 GCA_947575235.1 uncultured Porphyromonadaceae bacterium | reverse complement strand
CTACGATAACTTCGGAGGCTAATCTCTTCAGCCATCACCCGATAAAACCAATTATCGCTGATATAAAAAGAGCGTCGGAAAAGTCCGACGCTCTTTCTATATATTAAACACGCTCTATAAAAGAATCTCCACTATCGGGCCGGCCAGAAACGCCGTTAGAATGCCGTTCAATATCAACCCGAGTGTGGCATACGCTCCGTAACGGTCGCCATACTCGCTCATCCTGTTGGTGCCCATCACATGAGCCGCTGTGCCCATGCTCAGACTCCTTGAGACAGGACTCTTTACCCTCCCTATCTCCATTGTCTTCACACCGGCTATGGCTCCGATCATGCCAACCAAAACAACTATCGCGGAAGTCAGCGCCGGAATACCACCGACCTGGCGGGAAATCTCTATCGCAATCGGCGTGGAGACCGATTTCGGTGCCAATGAACGTATCACTTCTGGACTTGCCCCGAGCCATCTTGCAATCAATACAACAGAGACAACACCTATGGCACAGCCCACAAACTCAGTGATGAACAGTGAGAGGAACTGGCTCTTTATATGCTTCAGTTCATTATACAGAGGCAAAGCCAAGGCCACAATAGCCGGCTTTAGCCAGAATTCTATCATCTTACCCCCCTGATAATACTCCTCGAATGAGACTCCGGTCAATTTAAGATAACAGATCAGAAACGCTATTGTAATTACAAGTGGATTGAACAATACTATGCGTGTGCGTCTCTGTAGCACATTGGCCAACCAGAACACCAGGAAAGTCAATGTAATTGTGGTGAGCGGATTCTTCTCCAGTTCAATCAACGTCATAGCTTCTTTTTGTTTTTGATTGATGATGATGCTTCGAACGCGAGTGCAGATATTGGTGCAGACGTCCGGTTACAATAAGGACAATTATGATACTGGCCACAGTCGCCACCAGTATCGGTATGAATTCCGAGGCGATAAGGTCAAAATAAAGCATCAGCGCCACCCCCGGAGGAATGAAGAAGAACGCCATATTGTCTATAAGAAACCGGCATACCGGTTTAATTGTGGCTGCCTTGACCCATCCTCTGCTCAGCATGAAAGTAAGAATAAGCATCCCCCAGATGCTCCCCGGAATCGCCATGCCCGGTATCAGTCCGAGCAACTCCCCTAAGAAGAGACATCCAAATATTATTCCGAACTGTTTAGCCATTTTTAAAGTGTTTTCGATTTTGAGTGTGTCTTCTTTTAACACACTCTTATTTTTTCTGTCTATATTTGAAAATGATCTGTGGAGGTGTCTGCACCATCTGCCTGCACATATCACTCAATAATTAACGGTTATTAATCAAATAATGTTTTACAACATACTTTTTTAACATATGCAAATACAAAAAAAGTGCCGGGGTATCGGTCATCTCGACCACCCCGGCACGTCAGCGCTTCAAATCGTAAAGGATTGCTGAACCCAAACTATCTTTTCTCCTTGAGAGTGATATAGTATTCTCCATCAATCATAACTGCATTAAAAGCGAGCTTTGTTTTCGGTGCCTCACCGGTGTCAGGTGAAGGATCGCCGAACTCAACCGTATACACAACCGTATTGTCAAGAGGGTCGGCAAACTCAGTCTCCAGAATCTCAAACTTCTTCACGGGGAAAATCATCTGGCGCTTGCGCAACATATTCACATCCTCCTCCGTAAGCGGAGTCACAACTGTGTCCATCTTATTGAAATGGCGCAGCTTCTCTGCCGCTCCATCGATATCTTCAGCCTGGAGCATCCTCATTATCTCGTCAGATGCATTTACAATCGACAAGGAATCAGCCTCTGTGACCCCGTATTCTTCCGGCACTTCATCATGTGTCTTTCTGTGGCCACAGTCAGTGAAGAGGAATATGAAGAAGAATAACGAACCTATGAACAGACCTGCGAACAATATACGTGATTTCATCTTTTCTCAATTTGCTTTTGAAAAAGGGGGGCGACCCGTCAGAGCCACCCCCCTCCTACATGAAGATTAGTATAATATGAAATTGTGTGTGGATTACTGGATAGTACTGTGAACTGTACAAGTTACCCAAACTTCAAACTGTCCGAGAGCGTAAGTTACAGTGAAAGGTATCTTCACCTGGTACTCCTTGACATTTACCTCAGTGTTCTTGTACACAATCGAACCGAAGTCAGTTGTGAGCTGGGTCTTGATTGCGCCGCTGCCTGAAGGATTGATGCTGTTGGGGTTGTAGGTCACCTCACTTACCTTAGCATAGCTGAAGGCATTGCGGATTGAGGGCTCATACTCGAACTTATTCTTGTCGGTATTGATATTACCGGCATTGGTAACCATCTTGTCGAGGTTAGGAACGATGCTCTTGACGTCATAGTAGCCATAGAGCCATTCGTTACCCTTGAACTCAACACCACGCCAGTCAGAGAATGAGAGCATACCGAAGATATTCACACTACCCTTGTTGACGTCGGCGTCGGTAAACGCGTAAGTGTTGTTGGCGTCAACGTTGATCGGGCGCAGGAATGTAGCGAGGAAGTCAGGGTTCTCAAGCTTGAATGCGATGTTGCAAGAGCTGAAGGGAACCACACCGATGATAGCCTCGAGTTTAGCCTCGGGACGATCGGCGCCACCCATTGATCCGAATGCATTGAGGAGCTTGAGAGCTGTCTTATTGTCGGCGAGCTCGATGTAACCGGTCTTAGTATCAAGGGTTGCGAGAATCTCACCGTTAGCCTTGAGCACTGTATTGTTATACTCGCTCTGGGTCTGGTTAACGAGGAGTGCATAGTCACCCATATCGGCATTCGACTTATCGATGTTGCCTACGAGACTCGGGTTGGTAGCATTCTCTACAGTGTAGGTGATTGTGATGGCATTGCCATTGTCATCAGTACCCTTGTAGGTACGGTTGTTCTCTGCTGTGAAGTAGTACTTGTAGCCACCGTTGATGAGTGAGCTGATGTTCTTGGGCTGGCCGGCCACATAAGTGAACGCAGGCTTGTTACCCTTCCAGAGCTGGTCGAGACTTGCGTTGATGTTGACAACCTGAGTGTTGTTGCTCGGAACGGGAACGTTGAGCAGAGCAGTAGAGTTGTCGCGGAACCAACGTGCATCGAGCTTCTCACCTACCTTACCGTAAGCCTTATCCTCGACAGTAACCTGGAGAGGAACGTATACAGACGGATGGATTGAAGGATCGTTTGACTCATAGCCGATATAGATTGTAGCGGTATGGTTGGAGCTTGCCTGATATACCTGCTGCAATGCGAATGTGTCGAATACCCAGGTGTAGTTATACTCTACAACATCATCCATAGCGATGTCTGAGTTGACTACATAACCGATTGTCTTGTCGGCTGGTACAGGCGACCATACATTGTCAATCTTCTGGAACTGTGTGAACTTGACGAAGCCGGGAGTTGCTGCATCAACGGCAGTACCTACAGGTTTGTAAGTAGCGAGGAAGAGTTCCTTGCTCAGACCGGTTGTCTCACACAGGTTGTCGATGATGTTGTAGTTGTCATTCTGACCTGAGATTACCTCATCAGTACATCCGAATGTGAGAGATGCGAACTGAGCCGTAGGAGCGGTGTAGTCATCAGTTGTGGGAACAATCTTTACTTTGATAAAGCCATCAAGAACAAGGTTACCCTCATGTTTAACAGTGACGTATACAAGAGGCTCGTGGCCAAGCTCGTCTGTGCTCTGCTTTGAAGCATCGCCACCTACACATGCGGTGAGAACACCTGTTTCAGAGTCGATTACTGCCCATGAGCTTTCAGAAACAGTGTTGCTACCCTTGGTATAGTTGATGAGCTGGAAGTCCATGTCAAGGCCGAACTTGCCCCAATCCTCGGGAGAGGTCCAGGTGTTGGGCTCGTTACGCTGGATATCCTGATATGCGATCTCAAGAACTGAGAGCAGGTCAACTGTACCATTCCATGCAACAGTCACACTGGTAGAACCATTGAGGGCGGCTGCGATGTTCTGGCTTGTCTGTACAGGAGTCATACCTCTGCCGGCTGCCGCTCCGAAAGTTGAGAGATAAGCCTTCTGGTTATACTCGATTGCCGACGGACGAACGTTCATCTGGGCAAACATAGCGTAATCTGAAGTAATGGTGTTCTTGATAGCATTGCCATCCTCGTCAACCTTACCCTCAACCTCTGCCTGAAGTGCGAACACAGGCATCTTGTTCGTCTTGTCGTCATATACCGACGCATCACCCTTGATAGCTACCGAGAGGATACCATCTGATATCTTCATGCCGGCACCCTCATTATAGGTAGCGTCAAGCTCAATGTTGGCTTTGGCTCCACGTGAGAGGATCTCGGCGTCGTTTGATACGATTGAAAGATCACCGAATGAAACTGTAGCGCTTCTCGGGTTCATGTGGTAAGATACCACTGTCTGAGGATTGAACTCGCTATCCTTGGCATTTGCTGCCACTGCATTGTTCCAAACCTTAGCCTGGCTTACCTTGAAATCACCGATTGTCTTGGTGTCAGAAGTATTGGCAATAAGTGTAAGAGGTTTGAAGAGCATACGGTAAGAGAGAGCGCTCTCGATACCACCCACATATGCGTCCGGAACGAATACAAGACCGCGGAGCTGGTCAAGAATCATTGTGTTCAGAAGGGGCTCCAGGCCATTGAGACGTTCTACGATTGATGAAATCTCCTCGTTGATGCCGGCAATCTCATCTGTAATCTCAGCCTGGAAATTCTTAAGTTCCTCGATATCTGTCTTGATCACATCGATGTCAGCCTTGTTGGCCTCAATCAGAGCGAGGTTCGCAGCGATTGCAGCGGCATTTGCCTCAGCTTTGCTCTTTGTAGCGTTGAGCGACTCCTTGAGCGACTCAATCTCACTCTTGTTGTTGTTGATGATTGTCTCAAGACCGGCTACCTTGTTTGAAAGGTTGGCGAAGTCACCCTCCATAGCCTCCTTGAACGCCTCAAGAGCCTCAAGCTGGGTCTGTGTCTGGGCGATGAAGGTGGTAAACTGCTCAAGGTTTGAAGCCAAGTTGAGGTTGTTGAGCTTATCTGTGAGCTCGTTGATCTGACGCTGAAGCTCGGCGTCACCGGCCTCACGAAGACCTGCCTCCTGGGCAATCTGGGCAGCGAGATTCTGCTCGAGAGTACCCATCTCCGACCTCATGGCTGCCTCAAGATCAGAGATCTGGACGCCGAGAGCGGCCGACTCACCCTTCAGCACCTCAAGCGCAGTCTCAAGACCAGCTACGGTGCCTGAAAGCGATTTAAGGCTCTCTGAGAGATTGTTGATGTCAACTCCGTTGGCAGCGAGAAGGTCTTTGAGCTCAGCATATTTCTCATTGACCTCATCAGAAGTGGCGTAACCTACGAGTTTGTCAAGGATATCCTGAATAGCCTTGGTGTTACCCTCGATCTTACCGGTATTCTCGTTGATTTTCTCAGTGTTTCCGTCAATCAGATTCTTGTTGGCTGCGATGGCGTCAGCATTCTGCTGGATGAGAGCCTTAAGCTCCTCATAAGCCTGCTTCAGCTCCTCGGCAGCGGCGGCCTGTGCCTTAGCTGCGGCCTCCTCGGCAAGCTTGGCGGCTGCCTCAGCGGCTTTTGAAGCGGCAACAGCCTCGTCAGCTGCATCCTGCGCTGCCTTCATGGCATTCGCGGCAGCAGTGGCGGCGGCAGCGGCGGCCTCTTTGTTTTCGGCAATCTTGGCCTCCAGATCCTTAATCTGCTGGTCAATCTGGCCGAGAGTCTTGTTGATCTCTGCGGTTGAGTTCTCTACCTCCTGCACGGGATTCTTCCAATCGTCATCGCTACAAGATACAAGCGATGCCGCGGGTCCGCATGCCACGAGTGAGAGCAACGCAACCTGGACAAATTTTTTCTTCATACAATTGAGAAATTAGTTTAAAAATATAGTCGTTGTTTTATTTTCTGTTGCCGTTTGCCGGCTTGATGTCGCTCCATCCGCCCCGGCTTACAGCATATGCCGGCGGCTTCACTATTCTTATATGGTAGTTTGTAGCGTCAGGCATAGGCGTAGAATTTTATTAGTTTGCGTTTATGTTTAAAAGCAATGCAAAATTACAGAGAATTACTTTCAATTACATTAAACTGATATTGCAGGTTTGTCACACTTATGTTGCAAGTTTCACACACCTTGCGATTTCTTGAAATTCTCACTTAAATCTTCAAAGAAGTTCCGTTGAAGCACCTGTGATATTCTATATAGGAGCGAAGTGTCAATGCTATGCTTATCAAACAGACGGTATATGTTGCTGCGGTCGCATGAGAGTTTTCTGGCAAACCATGATACGGTGCGCTCCTGAGCCATAAGCTCTTTTCTTATAAGTTCACCGATCGATTCCATGACACGTCAGCAGTTTTTAGACAACAGTCACCCGGAAAGCCTTTTTCAAAGGTTTTCTTGGCAATTTTATAACATTTTGATTTATAATTAATTAAAACTATTTTGTCTGTTATAAACCTAAAATCGGGGGGGG
>CANPMT010000111.1 GCA_947575235.1 uncultured Porphyromonadaceae bacterium | reverse complement strand
GAGCGGATTGACTTCTATTCTTCAGCGTCATCGCTGCTGAACAATATGGAATCGTTTGCCGGCTCGGATGCCGACATCTCGGTCGGCTACAAAGCAAAACGTATAGCCTGCTATGACAGCATAATAGCTCTTGCCGCTCCGAATACATATAATTATGATCTGGCAAAACTTAAAAAACAGCGAGTGTCAGACCACTTTGACGTTACGACATTGGAGATGAGCAAACACCTCGTGTCGAGCTATAAGCTGGACGACTATCAGAAAGCAAAAATATACTCCACGATAGGCCAGTCATATGCCGAACACAACGAAACCGACTCGGCAATATACAGTTTCGCCATGTCAGCGATATGCGACCTCCGTGCATCGATCAGGGAAACGACCTCGGCCCGCAATCTCGCAGCCCTGATGCTCAAAATCGGCGACATCGACAGGGCTAACCGTTACATAAATCTTGCCTCAAACGATGCCAAGGCCTACAACACGCGCATGAGGCTATCCGAAATCAGCCCTATAATGTCAGCAATCACCGTTGTGCACCATAATAAAATGGACACACAGCGCAAGATCCTATCCATATCGCTGTTGGTATTCGGAATTATGCTCCTCATCGTGATTTTGCTGCTGTTGAAGCTCAGGAAGAAGAATATCAATCTGTCCGAGATACAAAAAGAGGTAATCCGTAAGAACTCGGAGCTTGAGCTTGCCAACGAAAATCTCGTCAGCACAAATACCAAACTCAAGGAGACTGCCGAGATCAAGGACCAGTACATCATCGAGTCGCTTCGCGGCAAGACCGACTTTGCCAACGATGTGCAAAAAAAGTGCAGCAAGGCACTGTCCAAACTCAACGGCAAGAAATATGGCGAAGTCGCAACTTTGCTTGAGGATATCGGTGCTCATGAGGAACTCGCCCGCAACTACGCAAGCTTTGATTCGGCCTTCATCCGCCTTTTCCCAAACTTTATCGGGGAGTTCAATAAGATGCTCGCACCCGACGCTCAGATAACAATCTGCGACGGCACACTTCCAAGCGAGATCCGCATCTTCGCACTGATGCGCGTGGGTATCACAGGGTCGGCCGAGATAGCCAACTATCTCGGACTGTCGGTCAGCACCGTATATGTATATAAGGCAAAGATAAAGTCCAAGATCATCATTGACAAGTCCCAGTTCGAGGCCCGTATCATGTCGATCCCGAAATCATAAAGCCTGTCAAGTGTAGCCCTTAGAGGATGTTTAATAACAAATGTTAGGACCAGAGTGTATGTATTAGGCTCTGGTCTTAACATATGTCTTTTCAACATCCCTCTTAATGAGAAAAGAGTGTGTCGGCCATTACATTAAATACATATACAAACGCCCTGCAAGACCTTATTCACTTCTTAATTTAATGCCTCTGTAAAATTGATACTTTTCTGATTCATAATAATTTAAAATGTTTATAGGCTTAATACGCCGCTATTGCATTAAAATGATTCGCAAGATGGGCTAATTTTGCGTTTACGAACACTAACCGGTTATTCCCCATACACGCCTATTATGGAATCCTTAACCACCATGAAGCATACGGCAGTGAATAATCTGCCTGGAATCTGCACCATATAAATCACCATAGAAACCAATAACCAATTATACACAATTCATGAAAAATCAAAAGAGAAAACTACTGTCGGTTCTAATGACGGTTATGGCTCTTTTCATTGCCTCTCCATCATCATGGGGTGCCGGGAGCAATGATCAGATAACAGTGACCGGAACCGTGGTAGATGAGAATGATGATCCGGCAATCGGAGTCTCAGTTTTAGTGCTTGGTACCAATACCGGAGGAGTTACTGATGTCGATGGAAACTACAGTGTCAAAGCTCCATCCAATGGCAAGCTCAAATTCAGCTATGTCGGGTATAAGACTGCTGAGGTTGATATCAATGGACGTACACGGATTGACTTTAGACTTGAGGAAGAATCCACGATTCTCAACGAAGTCATAGTGATAGGCTACGGCTCAATGGACAAACGTGAGGTAACCTCGGCTATCAGCCATGTGGGTGCGAAAGACTTTCAGAGCATCAGCACCGCTGACCCTTCAATGATGATTCAGGGTAAAGTGCCCGGTGTCTCTATTACTAATACGGGTGCGGCTGACCCCAATGTAGGAGCCAGCATCCAGGTGCGCGGCGTCAGTTCGCGTGCTGCCGGCCTCGGTCCGCTCATCGTGGTCGATGGAGTACCCGGAGGCAATCTGACCAACATCAATCCCAATGACATCGAGTCGTTCGACATCCTGAAGGACGGAGCTGCATCGGCTATCTATGGAACGCGCGGATCGAATGGTGTGATTCTTGTCACCACCAAAAAAGGTAGCAAGGACGGCAATGTACACACCTCCTATCGCGCTGATTTTTCATGGGATTTTGTCAATAAGGAACTTGACATGCTTTCGGCCGATGAATACCGTGATCTCTGTGTCGGCAAGCAGTCATCGGCAGTGGATCTCGGTGGCAACTACGACTGGTTTGACGGAGTCAGCCGCACCGGCTACGCTATGCGCCACACGTTGACCATGAGTGGAGGTAATGATCGCACAAACTATCGTGTGACGGCCGATTACCGCGACGCTCACGGTATAGACCTCCGTTCTACACGTGAGGAATATGGTGCCCGTGCGTCAATCAACCACACAACCAAAGGGGGCTTACTCACATTCACCCTTAATGTTGCTCCAAGGGTGATAAGCCGCGACAATTCTTACTGGGCGGTATTCAGAAATGCCATTGAAGCGAATCCAACAACCCCGCTTATGCATCCCGATGATCCCACCCGCTATTATGACTTTACCGGTCAGGTGGCCGAGAACAACCCTGTCGAAACTCAGGTGCTTCCTGAAAGCCACAATGACATCAAACTGTTGGAATGGAACGGTGTGGTCCGCCTCAATCTGTTGCCCTTGCTATATGACGGTGGCGACAACCAGTCTTTGACAACCCAGATTATGTTCTCTGACTCACGTACGAGCAACGATGCATATTCGTTTGAACCATCCACCACCAATGGCTGCATCAACTCTGGACGTAAGGGTTCGGCCTCTCGCTCATACGGAGCAAACCGCACAGATGTGGTGGAATGGATTACCAACTATGGTATAAAGGTAGGTAAGAACGACTTTAAAGCAATGGCGGGATATTCATACCAATACCAACATGACTCGGGATTCAATGCATCCAACAAGGACTTTGCCAACGATGGCTTAGGAGCCAACGACCTTGGTTCAGGTACATTCGCAAAGGAAGAGGGTAAGGTCGAGATGGGGTCTTATCGCAACGACTCCAAGCTCATCTCTTTCTTCGGTCGCTTGAGTTACAACTGGAATGGCCGCTACTACGCCACAGTCTCACTGCGCCATGAAGGCTCATCGCGCTTCGGAAAGAATAACAAGTGGGGTAACTTCCCCGCTTTCTCACTGGGTTGGCGCATCTCGGAGGAGGCGTTCATGAAGTCAACTCGCGGTTGGCTTAACGAACTCAAGTTGCGCGGTGACTACGGTGTGACCGGCAACCAGGAATTTGGCAACTACAAGTCGCTCAGCACCATGTCGTCGTTCGGTGAGTATGTATATAACGGCACCTACTTCAATGTGTGGGGCGTCAGCAAGAATGTCAACCCCGACCTGAAATGGGAGAAGGGCAAGAACTGGAACATCGGTGTGGACTTTTCCGTGCTTAACAACCGAATAAGTGGCTCGCTCAACTACTACCAGCGCCGGCAGCAGGATCTTTTGGGAGACTACGACGTTCCCGTACCTCCGTATCTTTATGGCACAGCTTTCGTCAACGTCGGTACGATGGAGAACAAAGGATTCGAATTCCAGCTCGACTTCAATGTGGTCAACACCAAGAATTTCAGCTACAGTTTTGACCTCGTCGGCTCTACACTCTCCAATAAATTCCTCAACTTCAGCAACAGTAAATTCACATCGCAGAGCTTCTATAACACTTGTGGTACCGAAGCTCCCTATCCTTACTACAACCTACAGCGTGTCCAGGAAGGTAAGCGCATTGGCAGCTACTACATGTGGCGTTATGCCGGTGTGACAGAGGATGGCAAATGGGTAGTCTATGACAAGAACGGCAACCAGATCATGGCCGACAAGGCTGGAGAGGAAGACCGTACCTTTGTTGGAAACGGATTGCCTAAGTTCACAGGTTCTATGACCCATAATTTCCGCTACCGCAACTTTGACCTGAGTCTCTTCTTCCGCGGTGCCTTTGGCTTTGATATATTCAATACACATGCATTCTATTACGGTACGCCTGCTTTCAACGGAAACCAGCTGCGCGTAGCCCACGAAAAGAACGCCGTATTGGCCCTCGACACCAACCCGATAGCATGTGACTACTTCCTCGAACGTGGCGACTACTTCAAGCTCGATATGGTCTCACTCGGCTATACCCTCAACTTGCAAAAGACCCGTTTTCTGGATTCCGTCCG
This sequence comes from uncultured Porphyromonadaceae bacterium, assembly GCA_947575235.1. Classification (GTDB taxonomy): domain Bacteria; phylum Bacteroidota; class Bacteroidia; order Bacteroidales; family Muribaculaceae; genus Lepagella. Next base: position 2,210 of record CANPMT010000111.1, on the reverse strand, counting down.
ATTATTCGCAACGGCGCGTAATCTGTTCACGATTACCAAATTCTCAGGAGTCGATCCTTCAACCTATCAGGTTAACGGTCTGACACCCGGAGCAACCGGCTCAAGGACTTATTACCCCACCACACGACAGTTGATATTCGGGGTTCAGGTAGATTTCTAATTCTCAAGATTATTCAATATGAAAAAATTCTATAAAATAGCGGCCTTGTCTGTCGCAACGCTGGCCTTCGTCGGCTGCACCAATCTCGACGAGACCCTCTATGACAAGGTCTCCTCATCCAACTACTACAACACTCGCGATAATGTAATCGCAGTGGCCTACCGAGCTTTCGATCATGGTTACTGGTCGGTGCAGTGGCGTCAGGTCCTCAACGAAGAAACAGGCGACCAGCTCATCACTCCCACCCGTGACGGATGGTTTGATGATGGTGGTATCTGGCGACGCTATCACGACCATACTTATGACGTTGACATGGGTCACGATATTGCCGATGAATGGAATAACCTTTTCCAGGGTATAGAACTTTGCACCGTCTCGATCGAGGAGCTGCAGGGTATCGATTTCGGCAGATTCAACATCTCTGTGGAGGAAGGAAACAACTTCATCGCCCAGAACAGGGCACTTCGTGCCTGGTTCTACCTCCGCGCCCTCGACGAGTTCCGTAACCTTCCTCTCGTAAGGAGCTTCAACGACCAGTCACAGAACACATTGTCACAGGTGGACCCGAAGGTGATTTACGACTATATTAAGGATGACCTTGAATACTGCATTGATAATCTTGTCAAAAAGGATAATACCGGAGGAAACGGAATCCTTCAGGGACAGTTCACCAAGGCTGCCGCTGCAACCCTGCTCGCACGCCTCTACATCAATGCGAAAGTATATATCAACGAAGATCACTTCGCCGATGCTGCGGCTATATGCCAGGAAATCCTCGATGGTAAATACGGCACATATAAGGTTGCGGACCGTTGGGACGAGGCTTACGACTGGGACAATGAGACTTCAGATGAAGTGATATTTGCATTCCCGAGCTCCGGAGCACACTCTTACCACATGTGGGCACGCCGTACATACTGGGCCACCGTTCCTCATCAGGCCGGCTATTACTTTAAAGACCAAAAATGTGTTGCCGGAGGCCATAACTGCATGTATGCCTGCTCACCGAGTTATGACCTCAATGGAATCCTTTACGACTACAAACTCGGTATGACTGTGCAGAAATTCCGCAAATATCCGGGAGATGAACGTCTCAAGCTTTATAGAAATCTCGGAAACAGTAAGAGAGAGGGCATGATGCTCTTTGGAAAACTCCCATATCAGGACGGTGGTGTGACAAAGTATGTGAAGGCTCCTGCGATGCCCTACGAGCTTTGCATTCGTGACGCTGTAGGTCAGTTCTACGACTTGCCCGAAGGTCAGTGGCCCAGCAACAAGGACAGCCGTATGGAGAACGGTGATATGAATTCAGGATACCACTTTGTCAAGTATCCCATGTATTCTGACGATGATAAGGGCCAGATTGAAAGCGACTATGTTGAGATGCGTCTGCCCGAGGTGATATACATGCTTGCTGAATGCAAACTCCGTAATGGTGATGCAAGCGGAGCCGGACAGCTGCTTAACAGCGTGCGCAAGCGCAATTATCCTCAGGCGAATCTTTCTCAGGTGCTTTACGCTCCCGATGGAGCAGCCAAGCTCGACATGGACGAGATGCTCGATGAGTGGGGACGTGAGTTCTTTGCCGAAGGCCGTCGCCGAATTGACCTCATCCGTTTCGGAAGATTCACTGATGGCTGGTGGGACAAGACTCCCGACACTGATGACCACACTATCATCTTCCCGATAATGAGAAAGGTGCTTGATGCCAATCCCGCGCTCAAGCAGAACCCGGGTTATAACAATTAATAGTATTTTAGCTTATTTATTATACTCATTCAGATATGAAAATCAAAAATTTAATAACAATAGCTTTAGCTGCTATTATGTCAGTTTCAGCTATGAGTATTCCGACATTTGCCGAGAATAATACAACGATTGACGAACAGCTTTTTATCGACACAGCAAAGGACGCAATATATGATTATATTGTAGAACGCGGTGAAGAATATTATACTATATCAGACGTATCATTTAATGACGGTGATATAAAATATGAATCCGATAATAAAGTTTCGTTTGAAACAACCGCTACTATTAGACAGAAGTT
>CANPMT010000110.1 GCA_947575235.1 uncultured Porphyromonadaceae bacterium | reverse complement strand
TCACAAACGGAACCAGAATCCGGTGTGCTACCATTACACCACAAGGCAATTTTATCAAACTGAGCTTCGTTTTAAGGAAACTCTCAACCCTCGCTTGGGTTTCTTTCGTTTTGACGGTGCAAAATTACTGCTTTATTTTGAAACCACATAATTTTTCAGCAAAAAATTTAACACTTTTTTTCGAGCCAATCTTTAAACTATTGTTAATCAGTAAAGGAGTCGCAATTCCGATACATCTTTTTTATAAATCTCTAAGTTTGGAATTCTCTAATACTTATAACATATTAATAATCATATATTTATAAAAATAATTAATAATTGCTGCAAAAAATAGCCCCAAATATTTGGTCAGTTTAAAAATTATCTCTAACTTTGCAATCGAAAACGGGGCATTAGCTCATCTGGCTAGAGCGTTTGACTGGCAGTCAAGAGGTGACCGGTTCGATCCCGGTATGCTCCACGAATCGAAATAATTCAAATTGCCTTGTGGTGTAATGGTAGCACACCGGATTCTGGTTCCGTTTGTGAGAGTTCGAGTCTTTCCAAGGCAACAAAGAGGCGCAATCAATTGGTTGCGCCTCTTGTTCTTATTACCCACCTCTCAACAGAACAGCCTTGAACTTTAAGTTTTGTAACATCATGAAGAATTATCATATCATTAAATCAGCATTACCTGCTCTCGCATTCCTATCCCCTCTACTGATGGCGGCTGAAGAGAATGCTCCATCCACCAATGAAATACAACACATCGAAGGCATTCCTTATAAGCTCGACGCAGGAAACCTCAACGAGAAGGTGACATACATGGTTCTCACCGATATGGAGGGGAATAAATTATGGCACCGCAGATACCATCCCAACGCCACAAAAATGTTCCTCACCCCGAAGGGAGTGATTGTACAGGGCCAAAAAACTAAATTGCTCGACTTACAGTCAGGCGAGGAGTTGGCCGAAATCGACATCAAATACCGGTTTAGCGACAATCAGAGCCATATATATGGCTACAGAGGCTCTAAGAACTCAAAACTTGTAGCATACGACCTGAATACCCTTCAGGAACTTTGGGAAACCAAAATCTCAAAGAATTCAGCCCCTCTCTGGTCAGTAATCGAGTATCCCAACGACACAACGCTGATTGTCAGCGCAGAGAATATCCTCCGCATAAATCTCGAGAACGGCAACACTTCTGAACTGATCCTGAACCGCTCCACTAAAGGAGCCTCAAATAAAGATGTGGAGATGGCCATAGCGGCAGGAGGCTTGTTGGGAGGATTTATTGGCGGGGGTATCGCCGGAGCAATCTTGGCAGGTAGTCATAAATCAGCTCCTCAAAGTCTGATATCTTATCCTAAATTCGGAGCAACCGGATCTGTGGTTGTAACTGATAGTAACGGTCTTCATTATGTGTCTGACCGGGAAAAGATTGTGTGCTTCAATGACAGTCTTAAGGAGTTATGGAGCACACCACTCCCAAAGAAGAGCGGTGCCTATGCCAGACTATATCTGCGTGGTGACACTCTTGATGTCCTCAACACCGGCATGTGCCGCAATATAAAATTTAAATTCAACCTTGGCAAACCATTCTACGCCTCTTATTCATGCTCTGACGGCAGCCAGATTGCCATACAAACCCTGCGCAAGAATTGGGCTAAGAATGTTTTTGGGTCTGCCCTCGATTTCGTTGACGAGGATACATATCTCTTTGATGAGGAATCGGGCACTTACACACCCATACCCCACCATCCTCTCAAATATCCCGTGAGGACCAATGATGGGAAAGTTGCATTCATTGATCCGGATTTCAATTCTGACGATCTCTATGACCAATCTGAGATATTCTTCAAGCTCAGCGAGAATGCCGACAAGATTACACTCGCCGGATTCATCAACGGGGAAATCGACACTGTTGAAATCGACAAATAGAGACCTGTTTCCGGCTGCATGGAGCTGAGGAGGTATAACATTTCACCCTTCCTATACGTTTCTTATAGTTAGTATAGTTTGTACACAGTCATATCTCCTCATCTTCTTTGTATACAATGGAAAAATATATAGAAATAAAGGGAGCCAGGGTCAATAACCTGAAGAATATCGACCTCTCCCTGCCTCTTAACAAATTTATCGTTGTCACCGGCGTGAGCGGCTCCGGAAAGTCCTCTCTGGCTTTCGACACCCTCTACGCCGAGGGGCAACGCCGTTATGTGGAGAGTCTGTCGGCCTACGCACGGCAGTTCCTCGGACGTATGGCCAAACCGGAATGCGATTATATCCTTGGTCTGCCACCGGCAATCGCCATTGAGCAGAAAGTCAACACTCGTAATCCCCGAAGCACCGTAGGCACCTCTACCGAGGTCTACGACTACCTCCGTATGCTCTTCGCACGCATCGGCCATACCTTCTCACCCGTCTCGGGTCAGGAGGTGCGCAAACATGGCATTGAGGATATCGTCAACACCGCCCTCTCCTATCCTGAGGGAACGCGAATGGCGGTGCTCGTCGATATAAACATACCTGCCGAGCGGACATTCTCGCAGCAACTTGAGATCTATGCCAAAGAGGGTTACTCCCGTGTGGAGAAAGATGGCGAATTTATCGACATCTCTGAAGTTGTCGCCGGCCAGCCCTCGCTCAACGACGGCTACCGCCTCCTTATCGACCGTCTCTCCGTATCATCCGAGAAGGATGAGATCTCACGTCTTACCGATTCTGTCGAAACTGCCTACTATGAGGGACACGACGAGTGCATTATCAAGATATGGGGTAACGACGGCGCCCACGAACATCATTTCTCGAAGAAATTCGTGGCCGACGGCATGGAGTTCCGCGAACCATCCGACCTTATGTTCAATTTCAACAATCCCTACGGGGCATGCCCCAAATGCGAGGGATTCGGGAAAGTAATGGGCATAAGCGAGGATCTGGTTATTCCTGACAAGACCTTGTCGGTTTATCAGGATACCGTGCAATGCTGGCGCGGCGAGAAGATGAGCGAGTGGAAGAAAGCACTCATACATCTCGCTCCAAGATTCAATTTCCCCATCCATACCCCATATACCGAACTCACCCCGAAACAGAGGGATTTCCTGTGGCACGGCAATTCAGCCTGGGAGGGTATCGACGGGTTCTTCAGATGGGTCGATGAGAATCAGTACAAGATTCAGTATCGCGTGCTCAAGGCTCGCTACCGTGGGAAGACCCTCTGCCCGGTATGCAATGGCTCCCGGCTACATAAGGATGTGGAATATGTCAAGATTGCCGGGAAGACCATCTCCGACCTCGTCAGACTCCCTGTGAGCGACCTCCGGAAGTTCTTCCTCAATCTTGAGCTGTCGGAGACCGACCGCACAATTGCCCGGCGTCTCCTCACCGAAATCAACAACCGTCTGGAATTTCTTGATGAGGTGGGTCTGGGATATCTCACCCTCGACCGTCTCTCGTCGACACTCTCAGGCGGAGAGAGCCAGCGAATAAATCTCGCCACATCGCTCGGCTCATCCCTGGTGGGGTCACTCTATATTCTCGACGAACCGAGCATCGGTCTGCATTCAAGAGACACCCAACGCCTGATAGCCGTGCTGCGCCGTCTGCAGCAGATCGGCAACACGGTCGTGGTGGTGGAGCATGATGAGGATATCATGCTGGCGGCTGACTATATTGTGGATATCGGCAAGGATGCCGGACGCCTCGGAGGTGAGGTAATCTACCAAGGTAATCTCCCCGCCACACTCGCCTCAGGCGAAGCCACCGATTCCTACACGGTGGATTATCTGCGCGGCAACCGCAGGATTGAGTACTCCCCTCTCCGTCGCCCTTGGAAACAGTATGTCGAGGTCGTGGGTGCCCAGCAGAACAATCTGAAGAATATCGACGTGAAGTTCCCGTTAGGGGTGATGACTGTAGTGACGGGCGTGAGCGGCTCGGGCAAGTCAACTCTGGTAAGGGAGATTCTTTACAAGGCCCTCTCCCGCCATTTAGGTGAGGCTACCGACGCACCCGGCACACATAGAGGTCTGCAAGGCGACCTTAAAGCGGTCAACGCTGTGGAATTTGTCGACCAGAACCCTATCGGCACCTCCTCTCGTTCCAACCCCGCCACATATCTGAAGGCGTTCGACGAGATCAGGAAACTCTTCGCAGAGCAACAGCTCGCGAAACAGATGGGCTTTACGCCCGGGTATTTCTCGTTTAACTCCGATGGCGGACGCTGCGACGAATGCAAGGGTGAGGGCACTGTCACCATTCCTATGCAATTCATGGCCGACATACAGGTGGAATGTGAGGTATGCCACGGGAAAAGATATAAGCAGGAGGTGCTCGATGTGGAGTATCGTGGCAAGAATATCCACGATTTCCTTGAGATGACCATCAACCAGGCAATCGAATTCCTCTCCGAGCCCCCCGGCACGGCAGAGAAACGTATCATCAAACGTCTGCAGCCCCTGAAGGATGTCGGCCTGGGCTACATCAAGTTGGGCCAGAGTTCATCCACCCTCTCGGGTGGTGAGAACCAGCGTGTGAAACTGGCATACTTCATCTCGCAGGAGAATCTGGAGCACACGCTGTTTATTTTCGACGAACCTACAACAGGTCTCCACTTCCATGACATAGCCACTCTCTTGAAATCGCTCAATGCCCTTATTGAGAAGGGGCATACCGTCATAATCATCGAGCACAACATGGATGTGATCAAATCGGCCGACTGGATTATCGACATAGGCCCGGAGGGTGGCGATGCAGGCGGCAACGTGGTGGCGGAGGGCACACCGGAGACTGTGGCCAAGTCGCAGGAGTCATATACCGCGAGGTATCTTCGCCCCAAATTAGGTATGTAAAAAAGTAAGAGGTATGAGAAAACTTAGAATACTGCGTACTTTACCTGTGCTTCTGCCGATAGCCTTATCGGCATGCACGGCCAAAGACAACTCGCACGACCATGACATGGCAGCCCAGCTCTTTGACAAGAGTGTGGCGCTGCTAAACACATATATCGACAGCCTTAAGGTTGCTCCTGACTCAACTGAGGTGGAGCGCCTGATGATTCATTACGATGTGAAGATAGCGTCGCTCAATTTTGAGTTCCCGGCCAACACCGACCTCAATCTCACCGAAGAGGAAAATGATTCACTCATACGGATGACGCAGCGCATGGTGCGGATACGTCATGAGCGTGATTCCCTCTTCGCCCACCGCAACGACTCAATCCCGCTCCGCAAAGACACCGTCACTCAAGGGAAGGGTCCGATACCGCAGCCCAAAGCCTCAGTAAAAAATTAAGCGTGCAGTCACAGCCCCATATTACTCTGATTCAAAAAATAATTTTTATCTTTTTTTTGAATTTTACGGAATTGGTCGCTATAATTAAGAGTGTGTAAATTCATACACCTCCTAAAATATTTTACAGTCATGATACTGATCCCGAACAAAGAAATATTGCTTGTGCCCGCTTTCGGTGAGGATGCCGGAGGCGACTCCTTGGCTATGCTTAAAGCCGCTATCGAAAGCAGCGGAGATTATACCGTCAATGTTGTTGACCTCCGGGCTGTGGTGAGAGCCGAACATCCCGACGAGGAACTGACAGAAGCCCGTATGATAGAACTCGGCGCACGCAGACTTGAAACTGAGCACCCCGATACTGTAGTGGTGTTCGGAAAGTCGGCCATGCTTGCCGGTGGTCTTGGAGAGAGGAATGTGCTCTTCATCAATGCGGAATATGATTGGGAATGGCCTTGGAAAAAGCAGTTCTACGCCGACGAGCGTCTTGCGTATCAGTATCACCGAGATATGGCTGACTATGACAGAGACCAGATGACTACCGTTACCTGGAGCGGAACTGAGATAAAACGCACAAAGAGGAATGCACGTCGCTATGGAGTGTTCACACGGACTGCAGGTTACGCCGAATTCTGGAACCGCTACCCACGCATGGCTGAAATGGCTGAGGAACTTGAAGGCGACACAAAAGCGATGGCTGATTTTATCTGCCGTTTTACTGACTGTGATCTAACTAATCCATTGGAAGAGGTCTATTCGGCATTGTACGGTTTTCCCCGCAGTAATGAACACGATTTTGAATGGATATGCCGGTTTTCCGAGCCTCTGGACATCAGCGGTTCTAAAATCCTTGGCATTCAGTTTGGCACGCCGATGTCTAACGGGCAATCCCTCTATAAGCTGAAAGTGGAGGGTATCAAATATCCGATTCCTCTCGAACGGTTCGATACACGAAGGGAATACAATCTGCTGCGTGACGCTATCCTCAACACACGCAAAAAACTCAAGGAGTTTGAAAGACGGCAGCCACGTATTCTGATTGTACCCGACTATTTCACCCCTTTCGATGTCTCTTATGTAAAGGAATTATACAGGATGCTTTCGGATATGGACTATCATGTGGCGGTGCTGATGCCCGATTCCTCTCTTGAGAAATCCAGACAGGCTCTTGAACGCCGTTGCAAGTCAAAGCCGTTCGACCTTATCGTCACTATCGAGACAGGATGCCTGCTCGCGGCCCGTGTCACAAACTGTCAGCGTATCTTTGTCAATCCCGACTGGACAGCCTGGGAATGGATGAAACGCAGCCTCGGAGAGAGCAGACAGAAGTATGAAACCCGTGGTGCCGGCAAATCCGGTCCGGTCTACACATATCTGCTCAATGCCGAGGAGATCGGTATGGCACGCGAAATGGCTGAACGTAGCAATATCCGACGCGGCAAGTATCCGGCCGCCGGATGGTTTACTGAAGATGCCGTCGACTCGCATCTTACAACCGAGCACCTCAAGCGTTTGAACACAAGCACCTT
>CANPMT010000109.1 GCA_947575235.1 uncultured Porphyromonadaceae bacterium | reverse complement strand
ACTGAATAGAGCATCTGACTACGGATCAGAAGGTTGCAGGTTTGAATCCTGCACGAGTCACAAGCGAAGGTTGCCGTGTTGGCAACCTTTCTTGCTTTTGTGCCCTCCCCCACACCGGATTCAGTCCGGAAGAGATGGGCAGCGTCGCCGGGAATCCGGTTTTCACATTTTATTTAGGAATTCATAGGCTGAAAAATTTACCACCATAGACTTGCATCTCCGGTTTCTTTTTCGTAATTTTGTGATGCACTTCCGTTGCAATAGGCTTTAACTTAATACCTTGTCGCCATGAGTCTGATGGACCCTACATACGATGCCGGTTTCAAACTGATGTTCGGCAGAGAGAATGTTTCTGAGGAGCTTCTTATTGAGCTTCTGAATGCTATCTTTGCTGATGACCCGTTTTTCAGCAATATCTCTCATGTGAAGTATCTCAACACCGACCATCCGCATGAACGTGTCAAGGGTAAGGGAATCCGTTATGACCTCTTCTGCGAGACATCTTCCGGACACCGTTTCATCGTGGAGATGCAGCGCAACTGGAAACAGCATTTCGTGGAGAGAGCCGTATATTACGTGTCAAGAGCCGTGGCGGAACAAGGCTATATGGGTAAAGCCCAGGAGGGAAATGATTGGGATTACGCGCTGATGCCTGTGGTGGGTGTGATGTTCTGCAATTTCAATATCTCTGAATTACCTGACAAACCCATAACCCGTGTAGGTCTGTGCGATACCGATACCGGCAAACCATTGAACGGATACGTGCGTTATGTGTTTATACAATTGGCCTCTTTCAGGAAGTCGGAGGAGGAGTGTGAGAATTATCTTGATGAATGGATTTATAACATAAAGAATATGGGACCGAATCAGAATGTTGCTTTTACAGCTTATAGGGAGATTTTCCGTCGTCTGGAGGATATCGGGAACGTGGCTACTCTTTCCCCGGAAGACCGTCGCAGTTATGAGGCTGATCTTAAGTTCGTGAGGGATCGCAAAGCAGAATTAAATGGCGCACATTCCCAGGGATTTACCGAAGGCAGAGCCGAGGGCAGAGCCGAAGGCAGAGCTGAAGGCAGAGCCGAAGGTAGAGCCGAAGGCGAAGAAATAGAAAAAGAGAAGACAATACGGAAGTTACGTGCCCGCGGTTGGTCCGATGAGCAAATCGCTGACTTCTACAACTGATTTTTCCGATAAGTCTTTTGATCGGATCAAAAGACTTATCGGAAAAAAGACCGACCCTTACGAGGGGCTGCGTTTCGAGCAGGGGAAGGCGCGTGTGAAGAAATATCTCACCCAGGAGGAGTTGAACATGCTCATGAAGGTGAAAATCTCAAATCGGTCGCTCTGTGGCGTGAGAGGCATGTTCAATACACCAAACATACATATATATATAACCAAACATACATATATATATAACCAAACATACATATATATATATGATTAAGACAGGCAACTGACTTTCGACGGCTACCTGTCTTCTTTTGGATTCTAAAAAAGAACTTTCTCGCTATCTAACTACTTTCAAGGTACGGCTACCGGCTCTGACAATATAAATGCCATCTGACAACTTACCCAGATCTACCACATCTGAATAAGATTGAACAAGAAGCTTACCGGAAGCATCGAACACAGAGAAGTGAACAGTTCCTGACGAGATAACCTTATCCTCCCGATACACCAAATCCTCAGTATCTGTAATCGCCTCCACACTCAAAGGAGTTGTCGAAAAATCAACTGTCATATTACCAAGGTCAACCGCCGTATACAAAATATCACCTCCTTGCCATTCGAAACTCCAACAACCTAAACCATTCAAACATGGCCCATGATAGTTTAATGATATCGACACTGCATTATCTTCTTCCAAAGGCCCTATTGATCCATTATTCCAATCACCTAACACGCTATAGAAACGCGCCATTAGATAGTCTTCAGCTATTTTAAACGAGCCTGAAAAAATATTTCCTTCTGCAGAATCTTTACTCAAAATAAAAGAACCATCCTCAATGTTCCAGCCTTGAGGCGTACCAATCATGTATAGATATTCCGGGGTTGAACTGAATTTTACAGTATGAGTTTCAAGATTCACAGTAAGGTAAATCATGCCACCTGTCCAATTGAAAGTCCATGAACCTTTACCATCATAACATTCCCCTTCATAGTCCATCTCAACATCGAAACCATTATCTTCATAAGAAGCGCCCACTGAAGAATGATCCCAATCTCCCAGCTCCTCATAAAACCTAAACGCAGTATACCCCAGCGGAAAAAAGAATGCGCCATAATAGGTTTTATTTGTATTAGGAACTTTATAAAGAACCATTGCATCGCTATGAATATCCCATCCTTGTGGAGATCCAACCAAATAAATCTCTTTATCTGGATCTGGCTCTTGTACTTTCCTTATAAAGACTCGGTTAAGATAAAGATTGACTGCCACTTCTACTCAACCTCCTTCCCATGTCGGATAACTTATCGTTGACCCCTCATTTTCTAATAAATCTTCTTCCCACCATTGATTTAAATTATCAATAATCAAATCTGATTTTAATCCAAAAATTCTATTGTTTCCTTCTTCTATACAAATTCTGAATTCAAACTTACCTTCCGGAATATAAAAATTTCCAACATAAGCCCAAGTATCATTCTCACGTATCAGCTCATAATCTTTATCAGAAGTTGACCATTCATTTAATGCCCCAGTCAAATACAAATTTGTTGGAATAACATACGGTTGTTCATGAGGTTGAAGAGTAAGAGTCTTTTTATTCCAATCAACTATAACAGACCCTTTACCTCCTCCCCAACATTGGATACTAAACATGTGTGCGTTTTCTCCTTGGCACATATTCATAGTCACAGGAGAAGTGTCAGTAATTCGAATCATATCACTATTGGTACCCCAGAAAGCCTCCGCATTCAATAATCCTGTCAACTCTGTATATATACCAAATGCAATAACTGGGAAACCAGAATATTCGAATTCTCCTTTATAGATACCACTTTCTTCATGGGTCAGAATAATAGCGTCTCCTTGTTCCATTGTCCCTCTAAGATAAAGTTTATCTGGATATGCCATGCCTTCCGATATCGAAAAGATAGCAAAAAAGGTCATCAGAATTATTCTGTAAAATTTATCCATACAATCCAAAATATTAAAAAAACAAGAAATATTCTATTTGAATACCAATCACTCATTCTTTACACGGCATTCCATGACGAAATCTACTCTCTCAATTGTGATCATAGATGTCTCCAAAGGAGGCTTCGATAAACAACACATGAAATATTTTGCCCACCTGTAATCCCACAAAAGGATGATTTCGGCTGTCTGCCCTCAATACATGAAGTTTCTTCACATCTCGAGTTATAATACCAGCTAACGAGGAAAGATCCGGCTTGAACTTATGTATCGGCAACGGCTCCATCCCATATTGATGTTTATGAGATTGCCTGATTCCTACCCATCCTACCTCTGAAAGTTCCTTAAGTCGCATGATGAAATTAAAGAAAAATGACGCATCAGTGCATTCCTTTATAGAGTTAGGCCTTAGATATTTGAACGAGAACAAAGGATAGTCAATATTTGAGAAATCCTCAATCTCTTTGTGGGATATATTATTATCCATGATAAGTCTTTTGATCGGATCAAAAGACTTATCGGATATCACGGAACGCTTGGCACTCATATCAGTTAAGGCGGGTCTTGAAGAATCTCTTCATGCTCTCTTTAGATATGACACTTCCGTGACCCTTTGGCACGTTGAGCCAGGTGGGTTCTTCATGAGTCATATTCATTAATCCTATAGCTGAATATTGTCCGTAGATCTCGTAGACTTTCAGAAAAAGTCGCCATTCTTCATCAGAAAACGATACTTCTTTCTCAGGATTGGATTCTATACCATTTCTTCCATACCCATCATAGGCATCGTATACTTCAGGCACGACTGGCCCGTACATCCAAGCCTCTACCTCCTCCTCGAATAAAGGAGTATCAAAATAAGCCAAGTGGAATCCTTGCTGATAATACAGCATCTTCTGAAGTTTGAGATTGGTCATGAGATCACCTTCGTCTTCATTCTCGGCAAGACGAAGTAGTTCATTTGCTATATCCAATGCGTTGTATGCCATATTCCAAATCTTTATTATTCTACAAATATTTTAGTTCATTTGTTCTTTCAGGATACATTTTAGAATAGACTCCGGATATCCTTCATTTAACATTGCAAAGATAGTGATTTGGACTTAGTCTTCAAAATTAACTCAATTATATTTTTTTGACAAAGGATTGTATATACACCATACGGAACAACCTCCTTTCGGAGCACGCCAGTGCCCCGGGTCTCTCACTCCCTCTTTTGAAGGATTTCCATGACGAAGAAGTACATTGAAAGAGCCCCGTATCCTATAAACACTATCCCCTTTAAGAGTCCGTGGTTATTACAAGGCTCGGCCAATTCGTAAATCCCAATATCCCTCTAAATCGGATATAAGAAACGCGGCTCCGCATTGTGAATACACTTTGCGGAACCGCTTTCGGTATATTTCTGTATGAATCAGCTTACTGCCGGAGTAAACTTACCTCCTGTGGGGGAGGGTCAGAAGTTGTATCCGACGCTGAGCGTGACACGGTTCTCGTGGAACGATATGTCGTTGTAATTGTACATGTTGAGAAGACCAAGACTCCCCTTTACCCCGACATAGAATTGCTGGATGGTGAAGCCGGCACCGATACCCCACAGAAGGTCTACCCGGTTCATATCACCACCATCATCATAGAGGTCCTCTGTCAGTTCGATGTTGTGACCTGTGATATGCTCCTTGGCTGTGAAACCTATCTCCAACTCCGGACCCGTGAAAAGCGAGAACTTTGTCGTCGGTGTGAAATCGAAGTGATAGCCAAGCATGACTGGTATGCGCATACCGAACTTACGAATGGAAGCTCCGTCGAAGATGATGTCATCGTCTAACTCCTCTATCATATCATCTTTGTAAGAGTAGGTGTTGTAATAGAACATCAATCCCGGCTCAAGGTAGAGGTTGGCTACCAACGGAGCATTGAAGATACCACCGAATTCAACACCCCCTCCATTATCGAACACACTGATTCCCACACCATGTGACGTTATCTTGCCGGGACAAGTAATCTCTCCCCCAAGACGCAAACCGAAATAACTCTTGTTGGCAGGATTATCCACCACACTATTCTGCGCAGAAGCCGCAGTCCCCGCCAATGCAAGGATTGCAATCGCCGTGTAAAGTTTTTTCATAACAAGTGCTTTTTATTTAGGTGTTTATTAAAAACACCATCGTATACGTTAGAATGCAGGATACAGACACTCCGGGTGCCTGTATCCTGTTGAAAAGTGAAATCTTTGTTGTTATTGCTGTCTTTGAATTATTTCAGAAGGTTCTTCACGAAATCGTAATCAGGCTCCTCTGTAATCTCCTCGCAGAGGCTTGTACCCAATACCTTGCCATCTTTGTCGATTACAACCAATGCGCGGGCGTAGAGACCGCGGAGGGGGCCATCCACCAATTCAATGCCGTAGGTCTTGCCGAAATCACTGCGGAAGCCTGAGGCGGTGTGGACGTTCTTTATGTCGTTGGCCACACAGAAACGCCCTGCCGCAAAGGGGAGATCCTGAGATACACACAATACCACTGTGTCGGGATACTCACCTGCGTCTTTATTGAAACGACGCACTGATGCCGCGCATACGTCTGTGTCAAGGCTGGGGAAGATATTGAGCACTACCCTCTTCCCTTTGTAATCGTGAAGGTTCAGTTCTGACAGGTCTTTAGCTACCAACGCAAAAGTGGGTGCCTCAGTACCAGCCTTGGGCAATTCGCCTGCTGTGTGCATCGGTGCCCCCTGGAATGTTACTGTTTCCATTATGATTCTGTATTTTTTTAGTTGTTTATAACCGGCTGCCCATGTCAGGACATAGAGCCGCTACAAGCATAACAACTCAACCCCTCATCATGTTCTGAAGAAAATGAATTCTTTGTATAAGAAGTGCCGTAAGCTTCTGATAACGCCTGCTCTCCAGTATCTTCTCTATGGCACGTATCATCTGCGACCCTAAGCCAAGTTCGGCTGCAAGCATGTCGGCGCGATGCTCGCAGTCTGACTGCCAGTTGCGCGTGTTGTAAACGATATGACCAATCTCATGGGCTATGGCCGCCAGCATCTCTGTGTCGGTAAGCCCTATCATACCGCTCTCCTCTTTGGATATGTAGATCACATTGCCCAACCTTACCATTATGTCATGATACCTGTTCTCCTCTTTGCTGAGTGTCTTGAACTCAATCGTGCCTTCGTAATGTGGAGTAAGGCTGGTGAGCAGCTCACCATATATGTGGGTGAAGATATCTACAATCTCGATATTCTCGCGGTTTATAAGTTGCATAGTAGAATTGTATATGTCGATAAATGAATGTTTTTTAAATGAAGCCTTGACGGCACAACAAATTAACGCAAAATCTTTTACATCAGCTTTGCCATATAACCTTTTTTAGGAGTTTCCGCCCGAATTTCAACATGTTTAATACTTCATGCGTTATTATAATGAAATGACAAGAATTTAGTGTTAAAAATCGAGACTCTACATATTATGGACAGTACATGGAATTTCTCCCCGGCCTCACAGGCCACTATCGACCAGGAAACCTTATACCGAATGGCCTCCATGGCCGAGAATCTGAATAATAACAATAGAGAGGCCATCATCGGTGAGTTCAAGAGAATCACTGCCGAGGATATGGAGCTTATATGGCCTTACCTCCTGCGTGAACCGGGACGAACAACCGATTTCTCTTATGCGGGCGTCCTTATGTGGGTGGATTATTTCAATTATGAATATCTTATATATGACGACACTCTTTTCATAAAGGGTGTGGTGGAAAGCGACCTCAGCAAACCGGCCTTCTCTCTTCCTGTCGGAAAACTCTCACTGAAGGAATCTGTAAGGCTGCTGCAGGATTATTGCGACGCGCATGATATTACATTGGAGTTCTCGGCTGTGCCGGAATATGCCCTCGCTGATATGGAAGCTCTCTCTCCACTGAGGGTGGAGGAACTTACCGACTGGGGTGACTACCTATATGCCGCTGAACCTCTGGCTACCGTGGCAGGCAAGAAAATGAGCAAGAAGCGTAATCACGTGCATCAGTTCGAAAGGGAGTATACCGATTGGAAAGCTATCCCTCTCACCCCGGAAAATGCCGGAGATGCCTTGAAATTTATGGATCTGTTCGACCTTGAGGGTGACAATACGGATATGGCTAAGGCTGAGAGAGAGCTGTCGCGCAATCTTATTTCCAGGGTGATGGATGGCGACAA
>CANPMT010000108.1 GCA_947575235.1 uncultured Porphyromonadaceae bacterium | reverse complement strand
AGGCCGGCGATATCGTTGACCTTCTCCAATATGACGAGGACACCGCCGGCGGCCTCATGGGCACGGAGATGATTGTGGTGAACGAGAACCTCTCTATGCCTGACTGCCTGCGCGAGATGCGCCGCCAGGCGGAGGACCTCGACGACATCTATTACGTCTATGTGGTGGACGATGACAACCGTCTGCGCGGCATACTTCCGCTCAAGAAGATGATCACCCACCCCTCGGTGTCAAAAATCAAGCATGTCATGGAATCCGACCCTGTGTCCGTACGCACCGAAACCCCTATCGATGAGGTGGCCATCGACTTCGAGAAGTATGACCTTGTGGCAATGCCGGTGGTTGACAGCATAGGCCGTCTTGTGGGACAGATCACTGTCGATGACGTGATGGACGAGGTGCGCGAGCAAAGCGAACGCGACTATCAGTTGGCCTCGGGTATCTCTTCTGATGTGGATGCCTCCGACTCGGTCTTCGCACAGACAAAAGCCCGTATACCCTGGCTGCTTATCGGCATAATAGGTGGTATCGTCAACTCGCTTATATTGGGGGGATTCGAGGCACAGATCGCGGCAGTGACCGCCTTGGCCATCTTCATCCCCCTTATCGGCGGCACGGGTGGAAACGTGGGTGTGCAGGCCTCGGCCATCGTGGTGCAGGGTCTGGCCAACGGACGCCTCGAAATCAAGAACGCATGGACCCAGATCGGTCGCGAATGTCTCGTGGCGATGCTGAATGCAATAGTCATTTCAAGCGTGGTGTTCCTCTATATCTTCCTCACACAGCCGGCCGGAGTGAAATACACCGTATCTTTGGCCGTGGCGGCCTCGCTCTTCGCTGTGGTGATTTTCGCCACGGTGTTCGGCACTTTCGTGCCTCTCACCCTGGAGCGCCTGAAGATAAACCCGGCTCTCGCCACCGGTCCTTTCATCCAGATTACAAATGATGTCGTGGGTCTGCTTATCTACGTGGGAATGTCCTCCTGGATGCTCTCGATTTTCGGATAACCCCTCCCCAAAAAACCTTAACACAAACCTCCAAATCCTTTATATATCATGGCCAAGATTGCCGAGACTCCGCTCATGCTCCAGTATCTGGAGATGAAAAAGAAACACCCTGACGCCATATTGCTCTTCCGTGTGGGCGACTTCTACGAGACCTTCTCCGAAGACGCCATCGCGGCCAGCGAGATTCTCGGCATTACCCTCACACGCCGCGCCAACGGCAAGGCACAGTCGATCGAACTGGCCGGATTCCCCCATCACGCGCTCGATTCTTACCTCCCCAAACTGGTGAGGGCGGGACGACGTGTGGCAATTTGCGAGCAGCTCGAAGACCCCAAACTTACCAAGAAACTGGTGAAACGTGGCATCACCGAACTTGTCACACCGGGCATCAACACCTCAGCCGGGGCTCTGCAGGCGAAGGAGAATAACTTCTTAGGCGCCATCCATGTCACCAAGAAATCGGTGGGACTGGCTTTCCTCGACATCTCGACGGGTGAGTTTCTCTGCGCCGAGACCTCTGTGGCGGAGGCCGACAAACTTATATCAAACCTCCAGCCGAAGGAGTTGCTGCGCATGCGCGGCACACGCGAGTTCTGCGAGCAGAATATTACCCATAAATGCAGCATCTATGAGCTTGACGACTGGGTATATACCACCGAAGCGGCTGAGGAACGCCTCCAGAAGCAGTTCTCTACCCTCACCCTGAAAGGATTCGGTGTGGACGACCTTCCGGCGGGTATCATAGCTGCGGGAAGCATTCTGTATTACCTCGACCTCACAAGCCATACCCAGATATCGCATATCACCACCCTGAGCCGTATCGACAACCGGCTCTATATGCACCTCGACCGTTTCACTGTGCGCAATCTTGAGATTTTCAACAGCATGTGCCAGGATGGGAAGAGTCTGGTGGATGTGATTGACAGGACTGTCTGCCCGATGGGTGCGCGGAAATTGCGCCGCTGGATTATGCTGCCGCTCCTTGACACAGCAAAGATCAACCGTCGCCTGGATGGCGTGCAGGCTTTCGTGGAGAACCCTCCCCTGCGCGACAACACGCGTGAGGCGGCACGCCGCACCGGCGACCTTGAGCGTCTCAGCAGTCGTGTGGCCACAGGGCGCATACTGCCGCGCGAGATGGTGCAGCTCGGCGAGGGGATTAGGGGGGCAATGCAGCTCAAGCAATTGCTCGCCACCTCCAACTCGCAGGCTCTCTGCGACATCGCCCTCACCATTCCGGATGTGGGGGAGATTGCCGGATGGATTGAATCTACCCTCGGACCGGAGGCTGCCGCTGGGTTCGGTAAAGCCCCGGTCATAGCCGACGGCATCGACTCCGAGCTCGACGAGTTGCGTCGGCTCCACGCCAACGGTCATGAGGCGCTGCAGGCTATCCTGGCCCGCGAGATTGAGAATACAGGCATCACATCGCTCAAAATTCAGAATAACAATGTGTTCGGCTATTATCTCGAGGTTCGCAACACACATAAGGATAAGGTGCCTGAGCATTGGATAAGGAAACAGACCCTGGTAAGCGCGGAGCGTTACATCACCCCCGAGCTGAAGGAGTATGAGGAGAAGATAAATGGTGCCGAGGAGCGTATAGCAGCCATCGAGGCGCGTATCTACGGCGAGCTGATCGCCACCATCGGGAAGCGCCAGTCAGAACTGCACAGCGTCGCCTCAGGTGTGGCCACGGCCGACTGCCTCACGGGCTTCGCCGAGGCGGCTGTGGATTACAACTACGTCCGTCCCGTAATCGACACGGGTATGGCTCTCTCAATAACCGAAGGGCGTCACCCGGTGATTGAGCGCAATATGCCTCCGGGAGAGTCATATGTGGCCAATACCGTGGAACTCGATTCCGACTCGCGCCAGATCATGATGATAACAGGCCCTAACATGAGCGGTAAATCGGCTCTGCTGCGCCAGACAGCCCTGATAGTACTGTTAGCCCAGACAGGCTGTTTCGTGCCCGCCAAGAGCGTTAAAATGGGTGTTATCGACAAGATATTCACCCGTGTCGGGGCGAGCGACAATATATCGTCGGGAGAGTCTACATTCATGGTGGAGATGAACGAGGCGGCTGCCATACTCAACAACATGAGCGAGCGTTCGCTGATTCTCTTCGATGAGTTGGGACGCGGCACCTCCACCTACGACGGCATCTCGATAGCATGGTCGATTGTGGAGCATATACATGAGAACGGGCGTTGTCGTCCGAAGACCCTTTTCGCCACGCACTATCATGAGCTCAATGAGATGGAGAAGAAGTTCAAGCGCATTGCCAATTACAATGTCTCTGTAAAGGAAATCAACGGCAAGGTAGTATTCCTGCGCAAGTTGGAGCGAGGTGGTTCGGAGCACAGTTTCGGCATACACGTGGCTAAATTGGCAGGTATGCCCCCCTCCATAGTGCGCAGGGCCAACGACGTGCTCAAGCAGCTTGAGGAGGCGTCGCAGGGCACCCAGGCGGGACGCGACACCGTCAGCAAGGGAGCTGTGGAGAACATCGGCGCCGGACGCGAGGGTTACCAGATGAGCTTCTTCCAGCTCGACGACCCACTTCTCTCGCAGATACGCGACCGCCTGCTCGACGTCAACATCGACAACCTGACCCCGCTCCAGGCCCTCAACCTCCTCTACGACCTCCAGGGCCTCCTAACCGGCAAGTAACCTCAAACTAAAGGAAAAGGTTAGTTAAATGGCGTAGTGTCACTAACTATGGTTAATTGCAATAAAAGTCTTATAAGGCCTTGGTTATATGGAGATAATTAGCTAATTTTGCACTCATAGGAAGTGAAAATATTTCAAAAATTTTCATTTTTATTTCTATGAATCAGAAAGAGACCATAATATCGAAAGTGAAGAACAGCAAGAGGAATACAATCTTCTTGCCCGATAGCTTTTCTCCTATTGATGTCCAATATGCCTCAAATGTATTGGGACAATTGGTTAAGGATGGTATATTGGTCAGGGTGTGTCAGGGCATATACTTGAAGCCGGAGGTTACAAGATTCGGAATTTTGATGCCATCGCTATACCAAATCGCTGAAATAATTGCAAAACGAGACCATGCGAAAATATTACCATGCGGTCCGGTCGCTGAGAACTACCTTGGATTTTCAACCCAAGTTCCCATGAATGCCGTATACATAACCACTGGTGCGTCATGGCAACATCGGTCGCTAAAGACAAAAGGATAAGTCAAGGTGCTGTGGAAAAAGACTGGTGGGTGACGGCCATTCTCAAAGTACTGTTCTCTCTTTCGCCGGCAAAATATATGTTCTTCAAAGGCGGTACAAGTCTGAGCAAGGGATGGAACTTGATAGACCGCTTTTCAGAAGACATCGACATCGCTCTTTACCGTGATTTCTATCTTAATGAACTTGGCAAGGATTGCGCCAAAGCAGGAACTAATAATCAGGTGAAGAACCTGCGTATTGCCAACCGTGATTACATTCTCGGAGATTTTGCAGAGGAGTTAAAGACTAAACTCAAAGAATCCGGACTTGGCGAATGTGAGGTTGCCCCTATTACCACAAAGAAAGACGGCTCTCCGATAGACCATGACAGCGATCCGGTGATAATAGAAATATATTATCCTGTCAGTGTTAGCTCTGATACCTACGTGCATCCGGTGGTAAAGGTTGAAATCAGTTGTCTTTCGATGAAAGAACCATTTGAGGTCAAGCGTATATCATCACTCGTAGGCGAGGCGTTTCCAGAAGTTGATGATGAGACTGTTGCCGATATTCCAACAATAACTCCAACCCGCACCTTTCTCGAAAAAGCTTTCTTGCTCAACGAAGAATATCAACGACGCGCCCCACGTACTGAACGCATGAGCCGTCACCTCTACGATTTGGAGCGACTTATGGATACACCCTTCGCATCATTGGCACTCGAAGATATGCCCCTATATCACGAAATTATCGAACATCGCCGCCGCTTTTACCACGTTGGCGGAGTCAATTACGACCTCAATCGCCCGGCAACAATTTCATTCTGCCCCACCGATGAAATCCTCGACAAGATGCGAGCTGACTACGAAGTCATGATGAAAACAATGATTTACGGTGACAAACTACCTTTCGAGACTCTCATTGCCCGTCTTTCCACTCTCCAATCCCGATTCCGCAGTATCAAATAACAATATTTATAACGTAACAATATGACAGAATCCGACTTCGTCTCGCGCGTGTGCGCCATCCGTAGGATAACGCGCTTGTGGAGAACAGCCACAACCTGACCCCGCTCCAGGCCCTCAACCTCCTCTACGACCTCCAGGGCCTCCTAACCGGCAAGTAACAAAACGAATAAGTATGACAGAAGATGCAATACCATTATTTCTATCATTTTGCATAGAAGAATACAAAAATATGAAATCAATTTCAGGTGAACAGGCGATGAAAATATTGTCTGAAACCGGAACTTTAGAATATCTAAGCGAGAATTATGAAATAATTCATACACAGAGTCCACAATGGATACGCGAAGAGGTTGACGAGTACGTAAATAAAAAACTGAAATCATGATCACTCTATATCACGGCGGTCTCGAGACTATCGAGCACCCTGAAATCAGGGAGCCAAATCGCACACTCGATTTTGTTATGTCAAATCGTAAGATTGTCGGATTCCAGCACAACTATGATGTAGTTGTAGGTCCAGTTGCAAATGACAAAGTATATACAGCCTTCGCACTTTATGAGAGTGGCACTACCAGTCGCGAGGTCTTGAAAATGGAACTTAAGACCTATCGTCTTGTTGACCAGTATCTGTTTCACACAGATGCAGCCATAAACTTCTTAAAATTTCAATCTTCAAAAAGAATCACCAGATGATAAATGCAATCACACCGGAAAAACTATATCTAATCCTCCCCTCCAAAGTTAGTCAGATGGCATTGCTTTATGCGAAGAAATTCAATGTCACAATTATTGATGCACTCCGCGCTATATATCATTCAAATACCTATAAGGATCTGGAACGTGAAGAAACCAAACTTTGGCATCTCGGTCCGGTTGCACTCATGGAGTATATGGATGAACACAACTGATTATATTTAAAGAAAAGACGCTAATTAAATAGTCCGGGATGATGACGGTCATCATCCCGGACTATTTAATTATTGCCGTAAGGCAAGCTTGCTAAGACGGATAACACCCTATTGAATCAGCGGTTGTGGACCTGCATTATCATTTTTGCATTACCTTTTTTGAGGAACCGTCAGAGTATCGGATAATGACCATACCGTCATAATCCTCACTCACACGCTGTCCGCTCAGGCTATATCTGCCAGTCTCAAATCTCTCCGAAGCGTCATTCTTTACCTCATCCACTCCGGATAGATTCCAGAAATTCTTCCATCCATCAGCCTGTTTATAAGCTTCCAGATACTCATCCGGCACCAAAACCTTGAGGCTCATGTATTGGGCATTTGTAATAACGTCCCCCAGTTCCGGTGGGTTAGCTGCATAACAGGTGATTGACTCTAATTGTTCAGACTTAGACAAATCCACTTGATTCTTTGTCAGATGTTCACCCATTACATAATCCTTCAAGTATGGTAATGACATAAAAGCCAGTCTCCATTTCAATTCCCTGTCAATTGTAATCTTTTCCAATGGAATATTCAAGCCTTTACCAGAAATAAAAATTTTAGAAGATCCGAGAAGATTAAATCCATAACTTGACCTCAAATAACCAAATTCCAAAGGAAAGGTATTCCACGAGATTTCCATTTCTTTTAAGTTATCACAATTCCCAAATGTCCAATCACTATCTTCGTAGTTGCTTCCTAAAGACAAATACATTTGTATCGCCTCTACACCACCTGGGATAGTTAACTTCTCAAGCTGTTTACATCCTTCAAATAAACCATATCTTATCAATTTCAAATTCGAACTTAAAAATACGGAAGTAAGCGAAATGCAACCACTGAAAACATTATCTCCAATCTCTATTACTGAATCCGAAATTGTTACAGAGGTAAGTGAACTACATCCAGAGAAAGCGTATATTCCGATTTTTGTCACCGAATCTGGAATTGCTACAGAGGTGAGTGAACTACATCCGGAGAAAGCGTAATTATCGATTTTTGTCACCGAACCAGGAATTGTTATTGATGTGAGTGAACTACATCCATCGAAAGTCTCAGAATTGATTCTTGTCACCGAATCAGGAATTGTTACAGAGGTGAGTGAACTACATCTGTAGAAAGCGTAATTACCGATTTCTGTCACCGAATCCGGAATTGTTACAGAGGTGAGTGAACTACATCTGTAGAAAGCGTAATCACCGATTTCTGTCACCGAATCAGGAATTGTTACAGAGGTGAGTGAACTACATCCGGAG
>CANPMT010000107.1 GCA_947575235.1 uncultured Porphyromonadaceae bacterium | reverse complement strand
AAGCACTGCAACGCAAGGAGGACAGGCTTCCAGCCTGTCAACCGAGTCAAAAAAAAGCACTGCAACGCAAGGAGGACAGGCTTCCAGCCTGTCAACCGAGTCAAAAAAAGTAAGCCAAGGAAACCGTCACCTTAGCAAGCCAAGGAAATCGTCACCTTTGTCCTCCGAGTCAAAAATAAACAAAACATGAACCTAATAATACTTCTTCTGACCACCCTCCTCACCGAGATAGGCCCCGGCTACAGCTCCACCTCAGTCAACACAGCCGTATTCCGCACCAACTCCGTCATAACCCATGGCGACACCCAATACGCCAGCTACTACAACCCCGACGGCTACGTCACCTTAGCCAAGCGCGAGCTCGGCACCACCGACTGGACCGTCGCGCCGACACAATACAAAGGCAACGTCAGCGACGGCCACAACGTAATCAGCATGGGTGTCGACGGCGAGGGCTACCTCCACGTGGCCTTCGACCATCACGGCCATCCCCTCCACTACGCCCGCTCCAAAGCCCCCGGCAGTCTCGAACTCGGCGAGATGGAGCCGATGACCGGTATCGACGAAGGTAACGTCACCTACCCCGAATTCTACACCCTCAGCAACGGCGACCTCCTCTTCATCTACCGCTCCGGAGCCTCCGGCCGCGGCAACATGGCCATCAACCGCTACGACGTGGCCACCCGCACCTGGCAGCGTGTGCAAGACTCGCTTATCGACGGCGAGGAGGAGCGCAGTCCCTACTGGCAGTTCTACATCGACGCCAACGACGTGATGCACGTCTCATGGGTATGGCGCGAGACCTGGCTTGTGGAGACCAACCACGACCTATGCTACGCCCGTTCGAGCGACGGCGGCCGCACCTGGCAACGCTCCGACGGCACCGACTACACCCTCCCCATCACCGCCTCCAACGCCGAATACGCCTGGCGCATCCCCCAGAACTCCGAGCTGATCAACCAGACCTCGATGACCGCCGACGCCGCCTCCCACCCCTACATCGTAACCTACTGGCGCGAAACCTCAGATCAAGAGCCCCTGCAAGGAGGACAGGCTTCCAGCCTGTCACAAACTTCGGAGCAAGGAGCACAGGCTTCCAGCCTGTCACAAACCTCGGAGCAAGGCGCACACCCTTCCAGCCTGTCACAAAATTCGGAGCAAGGAGCACAGGCTTCCAGCCTGTCACAAACTTCAGAGCAAGGAGGACAGGCTTCCAGCCTGTCAACCGGGTCAATCCCCCAATACCGTGTAATCTGGCACGACGGCCACAAGTGGCACTCCCGCCAGATAACCGATCGCAAGACCCCCTTCAGCCTCTCCGGCGGCGGCACCAAAATGATACCCGTCTCACGTCCCCGCGTAGTAGCCGACGGCGACTACATAGCCATGATCTTCCGCGACAAAGAGCGCGGCAGCCGAGTCTCCATCGCCGAGACCACCACCGGAGCCGAAGGCGACTGGACCGTGACCGACCTCACCGACTTCGACGTAGACGCCTGGGAACCCTCGATCGACACCGACCTCTGGCGGGCACAAAAAAAGCTGCACATCTTCGTGCAGCCCACCAGCCAGGGCGACGGCGAACGCGTAATCGACCGCACCCCCACCCCCGTCAGCATCCTCGAAGCCCGCTGACCCACCACCGGTATCTCAATACACTCTCTTTTAATCGCTTGCCTTAAAATGTTAAAAAAACATCAGTATCACTTTTGTGTTGTATATTAAAACTGAAAGCATTAACTTTGTAGAATAATTCATATATGAACATGAGCTTAGGCATAACAGTCAATAAAGAGAAAAACGGGATATTGTTGGCGTATATCGCCAACAATATCCCCAATATACATCTCCGTAAACTGCTAAAGATTATCTACTTGATGGATGAGCATTTTATGAAGATGCGAGGATTTCCGTTGACATGGTTTGATTACTATGCTTGGGCTAAAGGTCCGGTAGCTCCTGAAGTATATGAGATCAAGAATGGAGCTTTCGATAAATTTGTATCATATCATCGTACTGAAAGCGAGAAACGCATTGTTAATATGGTTTCTAATGTATCATTACGTATTAAGGACGCATTTAGTGAAAGTGAGACCATTGAGATTGATAAATTGATTAAGACTTATAGGACATCCTCTGCTGACGAATTATCTGAATTAACTCATGTAAAGGATTCTATTTGGTCTAAGGTTGTAGCCGAGAACCAACTTGTATTTGATGAAAGCACCAAGACTTCAGATTGTCAAATCAAATTAGAGGAATTGTTTACACATTCCGATTGGCGTGTAGATATTTACGAGGATGCTCGATGGAGCATGGAGTTTCAGGCTCAGTTATCATCAAATCGAAACCCAAGCCACAGGATTCAATTACAAGTTGTTTCACCGAGCGAAAGAGAACAATACAGAATTCCTGTGTATTCACCAGCTATTCCGTGAGCAGGCAATATAATCATTATCCGGCATCATTTGTAATGCGAAGCAAACATCATGAAACGCTTCGCATTACTGATATATGGAAGTTCAGATCCACCAAGAGTAACAAATGGTATATTGTTGAGATGGAACATTTCGACAATAATTTGATTGCAATAAAGTTTTACTACAAAGGAGTTAGATTGAGCGATGATCGGTATTCTTTGATGACGAATGATAATGAACCGAGAACCATTGTCTACTCATGTCTTGAATTGATGAAACGATACTATCTGGAGAACAACACTGTCTCATTTGGATTTGTTGCAGCTCCAGATTTAAGTCCCATTAAAAATCCAAAGAAAGGCAATCGTCGTTTTCGCTTTTATCGGACTGTAGTCAATTATTATTTCGGAACAAAGACTTTTGTACATATCCACGATGGCAATGAACGATTGTACTTGCTGCTAAATAGACAGCAGATTGAAAAAGGGAATCTCTCCGGCCCTATGGTGGAAGACAATATAAACAAATTGTTTGAAGGTGATTTTAATTTTTCTTGGGATTAAAATTATTCAATAAGCCACTCAAGATCACTTACGCAGATTATTCAATAAGCCACTCAAAATCAGTTACGCAGATTCTTCAAGACTTGCTCAATCTGCAATGAATGAAGACCCAAGGCCTCCAGTTCCAGCCTTGTTTTTTCAATCATCCTCTCATGTTCCTCAGCTCTACCCTCAGCTCTACCTTCGGCAAGCTTCGCTTGCGCGATAGCATTGTTATCACGATACACCTTCAGGGAATGGTCATAGGCCCGTTTTTGAGCCGGTGTCAACGCGGCCACCTGAGCCAATCTGCCCAAAGTCTTGAAAACTGGCTCATTCATAAAAGAAGCAGGTATACTTTCCATCTTATCCATATTTTTTAATATGTACAACCATCTGTCCAGCGTCTCCTTGCATTCGTCCGCATCCTTTGTCACCCCACAAAGTCGGAGCAAGGAGGACAGGCTTCCAGCCTGTCAACCGAGTCAAAACGCAAGGAGCACAGGCTTCCAGCCTGTCAACCGAGTCAAAACAAAAGTCTCAACCCTTTCTTGATTCAGCCATGGTAAAAATGCGTTAAGAGATACTACATCACAAAATTACGAAAAAGAAACCGCAGATGCAAATTCCCTGACAAAAAAGTCCACATCTCCCCCTGACACAGCTACGGGACGATGCTCACGCACTGTTCGGCCTGTTAAGATATATTGAAAACTGCCTATCAAAGCAACCGCAAAGCAGTGCCTTCATCTTACATCCTATCCTAACCATAAGGCATTCATCCACCCTACCATAGTAAATTTGTACAAAGTGGAATCGGAAAGAATCATAAGACGACAGTTCTATTCCTTAAGATTTCAGCAATCTCTTGCTGGTAAGCCTTCATCTTATTCATAGATTCCAACAATCCCTGGCCATTCTTCACTAACGAACGGAATAATAACTTGACCATTTCTTCTGAAGGAGTCCCTTCACTTATCTCTATATGGCAATTACCCACATGATTCATCCACTGTTCAAAGATTGAGATTCCTCTCTCCTGAAACCAGGTGGGGATATATATTTCCAATATACAGTACTCTTTCACCATATTGAAAAACGTTTCCATTATCTCAAATTCAGATTTATCAAATTGATATGATAATCCTTTTAAGACCTTGCTCATAACAAAGAGGAACAGTAGTAACGCAAGTCTTTCTGAAGATATTACAGGCACACGAATATTCTTCAAATTCTTGATATTTATCTGATTTGAAGAAATAATACCATTACATAACTTACCATACTGAGAATTCAATATCCCTTCTGTAATTAAAATAATATCCATCTGGGATCCACTGATGGCATACTTATACGGATGAGCATCTGAAGTATCAACAATATCTTCATCCAGTGTCGAAAAATTACCCTTGACAAAGATACTAATGAAATCAGATTCCATATCATGAGTACGGTTGTAAGTGCTTTTAGTCTGCACTAACAACACATCTCCGACACGGATGAAAGACTCTTTTATTTTATTCTCAATTGCTATCATTCTTTTCTCCTAAGAACCTCATCTAATGAGGCAGCCGTCGTCCAACTTTGATTAGAATGGTGTTTAAACATTTTCTTATAAACGCCATGCAAATCACCCTCCCTTGGGCCAGACTTATTTTCAACTTTATTTATAAGAGAAACGCGAGGATTGCTGAAATATTTTTCACCATCTATCTCCCACATCCATAAACTTTCCTTGAAAACCACCTCCTCCGTGATAATCTCTTCCGGCTCCCCGACTTTTTTATGAGATATGACAAATTCCTGCTCTCTGTCAACATCTTTAGATTTAACAACTTCAGACCTCTTTATCTTTCTGAGTTTCTCAATATCCTTGATAATTTGTTTCAGTTCATCTCGATAAAAAGCTGTCTCCATATCATCATGCGAGAATGGATTCAGTATAAGTTGTCGGTCATCACCTATTCCTGGGAAATGCGCAATCAGATAATTAGGCTGATGTGAAATTTCACCAAGCAACTTCTGAAATTTTGTTGCCATTGCATTAAGATTGACAAACCCATCCTCACCTGAACGTGATCCTGCAAGAAGATTTGGAGGTAACAACGCCTTTAGACACTGTTCATAACATTTACGCAAGGCATTCGCACATTCCGGAATCCTGCAATGTTTAAGATGATCCTTCGCCTTTTCAAGTAAATCCTTTGATTCTGCTAAAAACGGCACCGGTTCCTCATTCTCCTCACCCAATGCATACAACTCATACTCTACCCATTTCGGAGCAGATTTATCATCCTCTCCCTCAGTCTTATTATCATTCACAATTTTGATTATCTGACTGAGTCGTTTGATTTCATGAGAATAAATGCCAAATAAAGAACGGTCGTGAGTAAAGATAAATACTTGCCATGAATTCGTATACTCAAGAATCAAAGGCACAACAATCTTCCTTAACGACATATCCAATGAAATCAACATGTCGTCAATAAACAAGACAGCACAAGCCTCATCAATAGGAGTACGTCTTCCTAAAATAGCAAGCCGCATTGCCAATCCCATTGCCGTGATTTTAGCTTCGTTAAAGAACGATTTTGGATGCTTGATTTCCGTATTATCAACCACACCCTTATCAGTCATCTTAGCTGACAGAATCAATTTGGGAAATTCAAGCCTTTGAGTCCGGCTCTTCTTTCTGTCCGGCACACGCTCATTAAACTTAAGTCCGGTATACTCATAACAGAGTTCGACATTAAAATGGAATTTAGATTTCAACAAGTAATTGGCCTGTTGAATAATAAGGCCTAATTCAACACGGAATAACTTATCAAATTGCTCAAGCAGGCTAAGGTATTTACTATATTCAGGAACTGACTGATTATAAGTATTTGGATGCTTGACATTCTTTTTTAGATAAGAGTCAAAATCATTAAGATACCTCCACCACTCCAAAGAAGAATTTGAGCCAATCGAGCCATCCCCTATCCTGACAAACGGTTCTTGAAAAGTCAAGACAGGCAATACCTCCTTCAAAAAAATCGGGAATACATCATTCTCTTCACTATTATTGAAGTCGAATAGTTTGGAGATGAATTTATAATTCAGAAAATCCGAAGTAATAGCCGACTGTTCAACAAAATGTCTGGCATTCTGGCAATCCCCGAAGAAAGCATTATTAGCCAAAAGTTTTGTATGGATAGTTCCCTTACCATTATCAAAAGCGATTGAAATCGACGAATCATCATTTGGGTGGGAAAAACGGTTTCGTAGATTTTCAGGATGGGAATGAGTGAAATACTTGACAGCCTCCGGCTTCTCTTTAAAAGCCGTTTGCATAAACGTATATACGCTCCAGAAAATCGAACTTTTCCCAGCACCATTCTCTCCAAAAATCAAAACATTTCTCCCCTTGACAGGAAGAACAAACTTCTCTTTGAAAAATTTGAAATTCTCAATTATGATTTCGTCAATTTTCCAGCTCATAATAGATGTAATGTATCTGTTCGGTAGTAGTTAAAAGTATGATTATTTTGAGTAGCCTCGGTGTCATACCAATGTTGTAGCAGAAGCGTGTGCAGACGGTCAGCGGGTTGAGTCAAAATTATCCATGACAAACTCCAGCTTCGCACTCAAAATCAGTTACGCAGATTATTCAAGACTTGCTCAATCTGCAATGAATGAAGACCCAAGGCCTCCAGTTCCAGCCGTGTTTTTTCAATCATCCTCTCATGTTCCTCGGCTCTACCTTCAGCTCTCCCCTCGGCTCTCCCCTCAGCTCTCCCCTCGGCAAGCTTCGCTTGCGCGATGGCATTGTTATCGCGATACACCTTCAGAGAATGGTCATAGGCCCGTTTTTGAGCCGGTGTCAGGGCGGCCACCTGAGCCAATCTGCCCAAAGTCTTGAAAACTGGCTCATTCATAAAAGAAGCAGGTATACTTTCCATCTTATCCATATTTTTTAATATGTACAACCATCTGTCCAGCGTCTCCTTGCATTCATCCGCATCCTTTGTCATGAGAGGCACCTTCAGGAACACCATAGACAATTTATTAGAGAAAACCTCCATAGTCCTCATATTATATAACGCCACATCCTCCCTCAAATGTTCGGTGGGCTCATTCTTCCAGTTGAAATTCATCAGGAAGATACCATACACCGGAGTAAGGCTATAATCCCAGTCGTCACCCCTCTTACTCTGAGATACAAAATCCTGCGAGATATAAAACAGCGCACGATCCTTGAAATTGATCTGCGAACTATTCTGCATCTCCACAATAATCTTACTACCGTCAGCCAACTCACAATGGAGATCATAGATCGATGAACGGTCACGAGGGGATTCCCCGACATTCTCCTTGTCAATATAAGTGAAATCCACAATACCCAAATCCAGCACAGCATTAAGGAATGACAACATAATATCCTTATGCTGGAAAAGATACTTGAAACCGAAATCGGTCAGAGGGTTGATGAAGACAGAAGATTCAGCCATGGTAGTAAGCATTAACTCAACTACAGGTTAGACCTTCAACAATATATGACATCGGCTA
>CANPMT010000106.1 GCA_947575235.1 uncultured Porphyromonadaceae bacterium | reverse complement strand
CACCTGCTTTGGGAGCAGGGGGTCGAAGGTTCGAATCCTTTCACCCCGACGATATAATTGAAGATTTATCAATTTCAAGTTTAGAGGTTAATATAGACACTCCAGAAAAGACGACACGTGATGTGCCGTCTTTTTCTTTATCCTTTGATTATTCGTTTTTGCATGCCGAAGGCATATCCCTACAAAATTGTTCATTTTCCAATTCTGGCATTGAGAGAGAGAATTTTCCAACTCTGGCATTGAGAGACGATAAGTAGAAAAAATTTCTCCGGTGCAATGAACCATTTCCAAAGACGGGATGTTATAACATTGCTTCCGGCAATCATGCGGGAGGCAAACTAAAACTAACACGAAGTTTCATTGTTTCTAATCAGATATTTTAACATGAACAAAATCATATCAGCTTTGGCGATAGCTGCCGCTATCGCAGCCGCAACCTCCTCATGCTCACCGGGAAAAGCGGCTCAGGATGACAAGGGGGGCGACACAGTGACGATGGCTGACACCATCGCTCCAACAACCCCTGCCGACACGGCAACAATAACTCCGGCCGACACCGCGACAATCGCTCCGGCCGACACAACAGATATAAAATAAAATTCTTACACTTCAGATACCAAAACAGGCGGCGTCACCAAAGACACCGCCTGACTTTTTTTCATTTGTTTTTATCTGATTATCACTTTCTCAGTCTTACCTCCCTTTCGCCTTATCACAATGCCGTCAGATGGGGATTTCTCCTCTATCCGTATGCCATCAATTGTATACCAGACTTCCTCCGACCGGCCGTCTGCATCCACACTATCGACACCGGAGTCGGTCACTACATTTATCTTGAATGGATCGATGAGATTGTTACCCTCCTCATCTTGCAGAGTCAGCATATAGGATCCCCGGCGGGTTGCCGGAGTGAATGGCTCCTCCCATTCAAGGACAGCACTCTCGCCATAAGGAAGTTCAAGGTGTTGGGCCGACTGTTTCCAGAGCACTTTCCCTGCTGCCGTAATAATGGTGGGTATTACCTCTGTATCAACATCCTCTTTGCCGGCAAGGAACTCTACCGTCAGTTTCGTTACGGCATCTTTCACCACGTATCCGGGGAAATCGATGAAATCTGCTCTCAGACGCTGACCCTTGTCGGTAAACGTGAAGGATACCTGATTCCCTTCAAGTGTCACTGCAAGATCGCCCAATGACGCCAATTCCTCATGCACATCATGCCATTGGTCATCTACCTTGAACGCCAACTTGCAGATGTAGGTGCCATCCTTATCAGGGAAGAGCTGGCAAGGCATAGTGAATTCATCAAAACCGCTCCCTACGTTAAAGAACATCGGCTGTGACAACTGTACATATTCTTCACTCCCGTCCTCCACATTTATATACTTGAACCCTATCACCGCATATATATCCTCAAGACAACCTGACAGAACACCTCCACCTCCATATTGAGCGTTACCTTCGAACGACATGTCCACACGTCCACGACGGGTAGTTGTGTATGTCAAAGGTTTCAGGGTTCCGTATTGCCAGAAATCCACCTGTGCGGATGGAGTTCCCTCATCCGGTTTTATATTGATGAGAGCTGCCTGAAGAAGGCTGAATCCATCGGTTGATGATCCGCCGCCGATACCGAGATAAGAGGGAGCAAGCCGAGCCAGCTCAAAAAAGCCGTCGCCGTTGCCACTCCACCCCCAGTTTATATGATAGTAATTTCTACCGTCAAGGCGCTGATAGCCGTCGCACACGAATGCGTGCCCTCCATCTTTCGACACTCCGGTATACACCATGGGACGCCCGGTTGACAACTGCCCGTAAATCATCTCGTCCCATTCTGTATCTGTATAGAAATCGCGGTTCTCCACTCTGAGTGACTTGTCGCACCCGAGATTGCGGATAAGGCCCGCACCCCCCGCACAATCCCCTGTGCCAGACATGACTGAATTATAGTTCATCGATGTGGATACCCCTACAGCATACATCAGATTGGCGATAGCGGCCTGAGATTCTTCCGGACTGTTCCTGTCGTATGTGTCGAGCATGAGGTCGTAGGCAAACGGGTGAGCATCATAGTCGAACGATATTCTACCCTGACCGAAACTCCAGAAGTAATCATATTTACCGCTACCCTGCATACGGTTCAACGGATGATACAACACCTGAGCTATGGCCGTTGCCATACAACCGGTGACACTTCTCGCCCCGTTAAACATCGGACAATCATCGTTGTAGGGAGTGTCCTGATCCCATTTGCACGTCAGCTGAACCGGGATATTCTCATGCTCGGGCATCTCTACAGAGGCTGCCAACGGTGAGGCTGCATATCCCCTCAGCACCGCTATCATAGAGGGGGAAAGATTGGCTGTATCAACGGGTGCGTCACCATAACCAATAAGTCCGGCACTCTCAGAATCGAGAATGATGAATCCTGAGGCGGAGTTATACAGATACGTGGCATCGTTATCACCACGCATTGCCAAGGTGTAGACAGATTTCTCCCTGACGTTATTCCTTACCGGAGATGTCTGGCGCGTCCCGATATAGACCGACAAAGCATCCTCCGGACTCATTCCAAACATTGGAACCACCAACGCAGAAAGCGTGATTAATGATAATATCCTGCTTTTCATCAGAGTATGATTTTAGTTGTTGTTATTCCGGTCTTTACGACATGCACACCGCTCAGACCTATAGTTGAAACATTCCCTTCACCGCGTCGCACAATACGCCCCATGCTATCGTAGATGAGTATCTCTCCGCAAGCCGTTACTCCTTCGGATGTGATGGAGAGGCCGGAATCATCCGTAATCTCCTCAACCGCTGTCATGGCTGAATCAATCTTAAATGCTGGCTCGAGTGTCTGCACCTGTGTGTTGCCCATCCCATCAGCTACCGTGAAACGGAGAGTGAACCATCCGTTCTCCGAGTAATCGGTCACCGATGCCAACGAACCACGGAAGAAATAACCGAATTCCGGCATATAATAGAGATCGGGAATCTCTTCGACGGCGAGTTCCTTGAATTTATCCTCACCCATCGGTGAGTATTCCACTTTTACTGATTCAAGAGGGAGAGCAGAAAGATATGGGAGTCCATATGAGTTAATGGCTGATGAGAAATCAACAGCTGTAAACTCTAACACTCCCTCTCCGGGAGTCTTGAAATGATCATTGATGCGGTCTTCCCCGTCGCGGAAAGTCACCATGGTGAGGCTTGGAGGCTCATGGTCAGGTTTTGAAGCGTCAACACTGATCACTGTGGTATTGAGCGACGGCATGTCGTCT
This sequence comes from uncultured Porphyromonadaceae bacterium, assembly GCA_947575235.1. Taxonomy (GTDB): domain Bacteria; phylum Bacteroidota; class Bacteroidia; order Bacteroidales; family Muribaculaceae; genus Lepagella. The sequence continues at coordinate 4,651 of CANPMT010000106.1, read as the reverse complement.
ACCATGGCATTGTCGTTCTCAATCGTAAAGACATATTTCCCTGACGGTCTGGCTTTAGGGAACTCCATACCACTCCAAGCATATAATTCGCTTATGCTTCCTTCAAACACTATCTCGTCGTTTCTCTTTGCTATGGCCCATGCAATCTCATCATCACACAGACGGATATCGCCAAGGCGCCCTATATTATAGATTTCCATTACTGAGCCGGCATATATACTGTTCCAGAGGGACGCTACTGTGATGCATGGAGTGGTATTTCCGAAATGCGGCACCTCTTCATTTGCGAAATCCCATTCCCATCCGAACCTCGGATGCACTGGATAAGGACGGTACAGAAAGAACGGTACACCTTCCTCCGGAATCGAGATATGGAAGAATGAGAAGAAATCATCCGTGTGATTGGGCTGGAAAACAGCTTTCGATCCACTCAACTGGAAACGTGGCGACATGATGGGATAGAAATTGCGTGTTTCAGCCACACCTCCATTATCGGAAACGCATTTGGCAATAGTGAACACCGGCTGTATCCTGTTCCCTTCGCACAAGTTCTGATTAATCAGGAAATGATCCTGAGCAGGCATACTGGTAGTATAGCGCCCTCCACCGGTATCTGACCATAGGCCGTCATATGAATAGGTTGTCGTAATCTGATACCAGTCAGTATCTGTGACATCATACGGGCCCGGCACCGGGTTGGTGTAATCGGCAGCCATGCTCACATAATCATCCGGATTATTTCTCAAAAAGAGCTCCCCACGCACATCGGCGCCATTGACTGATTGGAACACACTGGCGTACTCTCCTGTTGCGACTATGTCGAAATATTGGTTCAGCAATACCTCATATTCATCGCCTATATCATTTATCATGATACCACCCCAGCCTTTGCTTAGTGTTGATGAGTCTCCATTCAAACCGAATATTGTAAGATTACTCAAAACCAGCATTGAATTTCCCTTCCGAGAAATCACAGTAGCGGCCCATCCCCTCTCAATGTTCCCTTCATTCACAACCTCGCCTCTGTTATTGAGAACTTCGCCAAGCGCGTCTGAACCATCCGAAAGGACGGGTTGCCCCTCTATGAAGTTGACGCAGTCGTTGAAATCGAGATGCACATCTGTGGTGCCGGTAACCTCAACATCAGGAGAAATGAGAATGTAGGGAAGGCCGTTATATACACCGTCCAGACAGAAGAAGCATGTATCCTCATACCAGTTGAACGAGAACTCACGTACGGCATCCCCCACCCATCTTCCAGTCGGGTCATATTCACGTGAGAATACATAGAACGTCCGGTATTCAAATCCTTCGGGATACGTCACATGCATGTTTATACGTGTATTTGCAGAAGCGCCAACCTGAGTATCGATATCCTTCACATTGAATGAGGCATACTCCATGGCGGCCTGCTCTGTGACGGCGGCGCTCATCGCGCCCGCCGTCAGCAGTAAACCTGCTATAATACTTGATTTCTTCATAGTCTCATGTTATCAGATTATTACTTTCTTTGATTTTGATCCGCAACGCACGATATATGCACCTGACAGACCGTCAATAGACAATTCATCCTCACCGCTTCTCACCAGCTTGCCGGCGATATCATAGACCGTGATCTCCCCTTCTGCACGGATAACACCATCACCGATGGTTATACCCTCCTCTATATCCACGGCATCAACCGAAGCGAGCGACCCTATATAGAGAGCCGGAGTGAGCGTCTGCTGCTGTGAATTGCCAACTGCATCGGTAACTGTAACACGAATCTGGAACCATCCGGACTCCGATCGGGTGTCGACATCGGCAAATGACACACGGTAGAAGCTGCCGAACGCTGGTGTCGTGAAGAGCTCGGGCACCTCGTGGACTGTAAGTTCCTTGAAGTTTTCACTTCCCTCAGCGGCACACTCAACCTTAACAGCAGCCGGACTCTCACATCTGAACCAGTCACAGTTGAATTCATTCATCTGCGAGCTGAGATCGGCGGCAGAGAACTCAAGTGTGCAGTCGGCGGCATTCTCGAATTTGTCGGTTATCTTATCCTCGGCATTTCGGAAATTCAGCATGGTCAGTGTGGGTGCCTCTCGGTCTGGGCCTGAAGCGTTGACCTTCATCACGGTGCGGTTCATGCTCGGCATACCGTCGACAGTTGCGCAGTCGTTCTCAAAGAGGAAAGTGTAATTGCCACTCGCTTTAGGCAACGAGAACTCGTCGAGCGACCAGGATTTAAGTTCATTCGGCGTACCCTGAAAGATATTCTCACCGTCAACATCCACCTCCGCCCAGGCAGCGAAGTTATCGGCTTCCCGAAGCTCACTCATACGCCCGAAATAGTAGGGATATAAACAGGAATAGGGATACAGACCGGGTTGCCATTCAGTCACCGTCACCATTACAGGCACAGAATTGCCGAATACCGGCATCTCATCGGGATTATAATCCCATGAAAAGCGCGGATGTGAGGAGAATGGATTCAGAAACCGGAAATCAACACCACCTTCAGGACGCATCGCCTCGCTATCGATAAACTGGTCGTCTGATATGTAGTGATTATAACGTGCCCCATCTTCACTGAATGTAACCACGGGAGAGATTACAGGATAGAAAAGAAGTCCTCCGCTATAGGGGTCCACCTCTACTACCGAAACCTGTCCATGACGGAACAGAAGTTCCACATCTGTATCCTCACCTTTATTGACACTCACATATGATTTTGATTTGCCGTCAAGCTGTGTCAAGGTACTTCCGCAGGCATCCATGACATTGTTATTCCGCATGAAGAAGAAGCCCCATCTGTAAGGGGTGCTCTCGGTGTATTTCTGCGGCACATCGGCAAATTCACCATATTCAGCATCAAACGCCATGTAATCCTCCGCCTTGTTGGTAAGCACAGTTTCTGCCGCGATATCCTTTGCAGCAACCGTATTGTAGGCCCATACTTTCTCACCCGAAGAGCTCATCTCCATATATCCGAAAGTCGAAATCTGGAAATCATCGCTCAACTGATTCACATTGAACTTATTGCCATACTGTATCTCTTCGCCATCCTCTTCAACTCTGTTGTAGAACAAATCATAGGTGCCGATTGTAAGTTTCGAGTCATCGCGGAAAAAATTCACCCTCATATATCCTGTCGAAATAGAGCCATCGGTGTCATAAGCACCGAGCGAGTCGCGCCAGGTATTTGAGTGCGCAAGCTGACCATCTGGAAGAATGGTCTCAACTTTCACTTCATTGACGCAATCATTAAGGTCGAATGTGAACTTATTCTCTTTGGTGATATCTATTATCCTCGACACATAGAAATAAACCTCTCTTGTGTGGACATTAACCCCTTGGAAATAGAAAAAATAATTACCGGGGGTCAGAGCCGCCACCTTCTCGGCATCAATGAAATTGGATGCACGATAATAAGGATTCTCTACATTGTAGACGTAGAACTCAGAGAGAACTACTGATGGGGGAAGAATCACATCCCACGCTACGTTGATCGAGCCGTCGGCTTTCTGAGGAAGATGGGTCACGGCTGGCGACTTCTGATGAATCTCCTGACCCGCTGTGGCAGGAATGGAAAGTAATCCTGCGGCGAGGTAAGCCAATGCTTTTAGGAAAGTTGCTTTCATAATGCATCTGTTAGTGTTCGCATGATTGCTATACGAAGTTGTTGGTATTCTCGGGCAAGTCGGCAATCATTTTCACCGGCCGCTGAAATCGACCTGCCTCACCGGCAAAGTTATACGCACAGCACCCCCTTCACAAACTTTTTACCCCTACAAGTGTGCTACAACTCCGTTTCAAGTACACTTCATTTACACTTCACAACATCTAACTTATTATATTTCTTACATTTAAAATATTACCTAAATTTGATTGCCGATTTGAGATGAAGTAACCGATTATAACAAACTTTCTTAACTTATTCACGTTTAATTAGTATACTATTAAACATTTTTATTAACTTTGCATCGGCACTTAATCATTTTTTCAATGATCCCTATACACACCATATCCCTTCTGTTTTTATTATGTTCCCTGACTCTCTCGGCGGCCAACCATAATGTACGCGAGGCTTTTTTCAGGTCAAGAATAAACGACACGACCATTCCGGCTAACCAGCGGATAGCCTATATGGATTCTATTATCGCTATCTACCCTGATCAGGTAGAGATGCGTAAACTCAAGTCTGATCTCTGCTACAGATCCGGGGATTACGCCGGAGCCGCGCTTGAATATATGACTTTGGCTGAAAGCCTGAACAACAAACTGGAGGAACATGATAAACTAAGGGCGATGAATATGGCCGCCCTGACACTTATGTATTGTAACCGACCTATCGAGGCCACCGAAATGGTCTTGAAGCTCATCAGAACTCCCAAATCTGATTCTCTGGCATACTATAATCTTATGGCCCGTGAAATTGCAATCAATACCGCACTCGTCAATAAGGATGCAAAGGCAATGGCTGAATATCTGAATCAGCAGCTCAATGAATTCAAAGATCTTACTGAACGTAATTTCTGGAACGCCAGCAATAAAAATATGCGTAAGGATATGCTGAGTGTCATTGACACACATACAAGTGAATACCAAAGACTGATCATTAGTGTCCACTAAAAAATTATAAGAGTACTTTGAAATTATTGATATTCAA
>CANPMT010000105.1 GCA_947575235.1 uncultured Porphyromonadaceae bacterium | reverse complement strand
CCCGCAAGAGAGAATGAAATCCTCTCTTGCGGGGGCGGCTCCTTTATATGCAGGTAAAAAATCAATATCAAACAACAATACAAATAAAGAAAAGATGGAATTCATAAAGCATGAATGTGGAATAGCGATGGTGAGGTTGCTTAAAGACCGTAAACATTATGAGGAGCGTTACGGCGATTCATATTATGGTCTGCATCTGCTTGAGAATATGCTGATACGCCAATATAACCGCGGACAGGACGGTGCCGGAATGGGGGTTGTGGAGACTTCCGCATCGGCTGACCCGGAGGTATACGTAATCCGTCAGGAGGGAGCGCAGGCAGTTGAAAAGATGGCGGCAAGAATAGATAACGAGATTGCCGCCGAAAGAGAGTGGGGCTCCAGCCATCTTCCCTATTGCGGAAATCTGATGTTGGGTCATGTGCGTTACAGCACAACCGGACTGCAGGGGGAATGCTATCTTCATCCTTTCCGTCATGACTTCCCCGCGGGCGGGGGAGAGAGTCTGATGATATGCGGCAATTTCCATCTGATCAATACCCGCAAGATATGGGAGAAATTATATGAGGAGGGTATAGAGGCGAATGCCGACACCGATACCCAGGTTATTCTTGAACACATATCCTCACGCCTATACAGTAAAGAGGGGGCGCGGCTCGGCATAGAGTCGGCATTGGAATCAACCGCTCCGATGTGGGATGGAGGATTTGTAATCTGCGGCATAAGCAGCCAGGGTGATTTCTGGGCAGTAAGGGACTCGCATGGCATACGTCCCGCTTTCTGGTATGCCGACGATGAGAAGGTCATAGTGGCGAGTGAGAAGTCGGCCATCACCTTATCCGCCGGAGTTGACAAGAATGATGTCAGGCAGCTCAAGCCCGGAGTTATGATAAAGGTGACCGGAGAGGGGAGAATAGTGTTCAGAAGGGTCATAGAGGAGAAACCTGTAAGGGAATGCGTGTTCGAGCGTATCTACTTCTCACGTGCTGATGGAGATGAGATAACCCTTGAAAGAGAGCGTCTCGGTTATTACCTCGCCCGCCATGTCACTCCGGCCGGACTGCCCGATATGGAACGGACCTTCTTCTCATTTGTCCCGGCCTCTGCCCGCTCCGCATTTATGGGGATGGTGGCATACTTCGCACAACGCCAGCTTCCGGTCACTGCACAAAGTCTTGCCGGAGACTATGCCGACAAGAATAAGCCCCATATGATTATAAGAGAGGATGGCCGCAAAGTTAATTTCGGACGTCTTATAGAGAAAGGGAAGGCATTGCGCACATTCATATCAACCGAGACCGGACGCGAAGACCTTGTGGAGAAGACGTATAACAGGGTGATACCCGAACTCCCTGAAGGAACCGACCGTATCGTTATTATCGATGACAGTATAGTGCGTGGCACAACTTTGAAAAAGTCAGTGATCTCCCTCTTGGATTCTTACGGTCCGGAGGAGATTGTGGTGGTGTCGAGCACACCGCAGGTGCGTTATCCGGATTTCTACGGAATAGATATGTCACGTTTAGGGGAACTCATTGCATTCCGTGCCGCTGTCAATCTTGTGAAGAGAGCGGGGAAGGGTGAGATTCTTGATCATATCTACCGGGAATGTGTCTCTGCGCTGAAAGGTGAACAGCGCACAAGAAACTTTGTGCGTCTTCTCTACAAAGAAGTTTCAGGTCATGAACTCTCTGAGGAGATTACCCGCATGGTTACTCCCGAGGGGTGCCGTGCGAAGGTAAGGGTGGTATATCTCGCGCCAGAGGATTTGCGCAAGGCCATACCGACACATACAGGCGACTGGTGCTTCTCCGGCAACTATCCCACCTCAGGGGCTTACACTAAAATCTGTCAGGCCTACGTTAACTACTATGAAGGTAAAACGTGGGAGCGTTGATATTTCCTTCCCTGAAAGTAATACATGACAGAATATATGAAGAAAAGAAGCCTTGAACTTCTGGCTCCGGCTGCAAATGCAGATATAGCGATAGAGGCGGTGAAGCATGGTGCTGACGCCGTCTACATAGGCGCCATGAGTCATGGCGCGAGAAAGTCAGCGGCAAATTCAATTGAAGATATACGCCGGGTAGTAGACTTTGCCCATCAGTACCGGGCAAGAGTATACGTCACCGTCAACACTATAGTCTATGAGAACGAGCTGAAGAGTGTGGAGCGTCTTTGCCGCGAACTGTACAAGGCCGGGGTGGACGCGCTGATTGTGCAGGATATGGCTCTGTTGCGCCTTGACCTTCCCCCCATAGCGCTTCATGCCAGCACACAATGCGACATAAGGACTCCCGGGAAGGCGAAATTCCTTGAGGAGGTCGGCTTCTCTCAGCTTGTGCTGGCCCGAGAGCTTTCGCTCAAGGAGATAGAGGCAATCACGTCGGTTGTGACAGTGCCTGTGGAATGCTTCGTTCACGGTGCGCTGTGTGTGAGTTATTCCGGCCGCTGTCATGCCAGTTGCGCCACAACCGGCCGGAGTGCCAACCGTGGAGAATGTTCCCAGCTTTGCCGTCTGCCCTACACGCTGCGCGATGCGCAGGGGCGTATCCTGAGCAAAGACCGTCATCTCCTCTCGCTCCGTGATTTCAACGCATATCCGCATCTGCGGGAATTGGTGGAGGCCGGAGTCTCCTCGTTCAAGATAGAGGGGCGTCTAAAGGAGGTTGACTATGTGAAGAATATAACCGCCTACTACAGCGGGGGACTCAACTCCATAATAGCCGACGCTCCCGGGCAGTATGAAAGGTCGTCTTACGGAAAGGTCACCACAACATTCACTCCCCGCCCCGAGAAGAGCTTCAACCGTGGCTTTACCGATTATTTCCTCACTGACCGGCGCCCGGCGCATATAGCTTCCCTGCGCACACCCAAATCAATGGGTGAGATAATAAAAGATATCTCCACGCTCAACAATGGGGATGGAATCAGCTATTTTGACCGCGACGGTAATTACCAGGGTGTGAATGTAAACAAGGTTGAGGGGAGAAGAATAATTACAGGACGCAAGGTCGATATCCCCAGGGATGCCGAGATACACCGCACGAGCGATATCGAATGGCAGAAGAGGATGGCACGCGAGACGGCCTCAAGAAGAATCGGTGTGTCGGTAACGCTTGATGACACCGGGCTGACAGCCTCAGATGCAAGAGGGATGATGGTGCGTCTGCCGCTTGAGGTCAACAAGGATGAGGCCCGCAAACCGATGGACTTCCGTGGAGAATTTGCAAAGTTAGGGAACACAATCTACGAACTTGAAAACTTCGATTGCACGATTCCCGAGACTGTATTCATCCCGCGGTCGGAACTCGGAGTCCTGCGCCGTAAGATGGTGGAGGCTCTCGACATGGCCAATCTGTCGACATATCATTACGATATGCGCCGGAAGGAGAATCCGGATTTCCCGTATCCCTATGACCGTCTCGACTATCGCGATAATGTTGCCAACAGTGTCTCTTTCAGATTTTATGAGGAGCATGGCGTGAAAGAGATAGAGAGGGCCATGGAGGTGGATGGCTCACGGAACCATTCCGGGAAAGTGCTGATGACAACAAGGCATTGCATACTGCGCGAGCTCGGGATGTGCCGACGCGACAGCAGCCGTAAACTTGCAGAGCCGCTTGAGATTGTGAGCGGAAACAGGGCATATAATCTACGTTTCAACTGCGGAAGATGCGAAATGGAAGTGTTGGGACGTGACTGATATTTGAAAAATTTTTACTAAATTTGCAGGGTGAATCCACAAAGGGTTCACCCTTTATGAATTATTACAATACCTACTTTTCAGCAGCTGTAAGAGCTGCGGCCGTACAGAACTACGCATATAAAGAGAACTGGAAAAGCACCCAGTGATTATACACTCCTATCGGCATAACCAAGATGCCGGTGCCGGGACGTATTGTTCCATTACGAATTCCATAATCAAACTTATATAACATCCCCTTTATGAACAATCGCAGATTGCTCACAGGGCTGCTGTCGGCGGCTCTGTCGGGCGGTGGCGCGTGTTGTGTCGGCCAGTCGCATGCAATGACGAGTCTCGAAGAGATTTTCCGTGTGGCCGAGAGCAACAGCGCTCAGTTACGTCCATCATTGACTGCGGAGGAGGAGGCCAGGCGCGAGATAAGCGTCGCGCGTAGCCAGCGCCTTCCTGACATCAATGCAAGTCTATCATTCAGTTTTATTGGCAATGGCTTCACCACCAAGAGAGATTTCGGAGATTATCAGAAAGCCCCGATTCCGCATTTCGGCAATGGAGCCTCTATCAACGTGAGCCAGCCGGTTTATACCGGAGGAGCCATAACCACCGGTATAGAGTTGGCCGAGCTTAAATCAACGGCGGCGAGATATGCCACGGAATTCAAGCGCGACAATATCCGGTTCAATCTCACCGGATATTACCTCGACATCTACAAATGCACCAACCTGAGGATGGTGCTTCAGGAGAATATAGCGCAGGCAAAGAGAGTGCTCGAAGAGATGAAAGCCCGTTACGAACAGGGCACGGCTTTACAGAACGATATCACACGCTACGAACTTCTCGTATCGAATCTTGACCTGCAGCTGATAAAGATCGACAACACCATCGAGATTCTCAACAACAGTCTTGTCACAACCGCAGGATTGCCTGAGAATACTGTTATCTATCCCGACACCACACTGCTTGCACGGGCACTCCCTATGGAGGGAGAGGAGCATTGGCAGCAGACTGCCAAGGAGATGTCCCCCTCATTGCAGTTGGCTAAAAGCGGAGTTGAGATAAGCAAGAAGGCCGAGACCCTTGTGAAGTCGGAACGTCTGCCGAAGATCGGACTTCAGGCAGGATGGACAATCGACGGCCCCATTCTTGTGGAGGTTCCACCGATTAACCGTAACCTGAGTTACTGGTGGGTAGGTGTGGGAATCAATTACAATCTCGGCTCACTCTACAAGAGTAACAAATCGCTGGCAAAAAGTAAGGTGGCCACACGCAAGGCCGCTGAGGAGCTGATAGCCGAAGAGGAGAATATCGACCTGGCGGTAAGAAGCGCCCATATCCGCTACATGGAGGCATACGAGGAGCTCAAGACACAGGAGAAGAGCGTGGAACTGGCCGACCGCAACTACTCGGTGACCTCCACACGCTATCTGAATGATATGGCTCTCATAACCGATATGCTTGATGCCGCCAATTCAAAACTTGAGGCGGAGCAGCAATTGGTGAATGCCAGAATAAACATAATCTACAACTACTATAAACTACTCTTCATCACAGGAACAATATGAACCACAGAAGCAAGAAAATACTCTCCTACATACTCTCGGTAGCCGTGATAGCAGGTGCGGCCATATGGATCGGCGGCAAATTCATACGTCTCGGCGACGTGGAATTTACCGACAATGCGCAGGTGCAGCAGCAGATTGTGCCGGTTAACAGCCGTGTCCAGGGCTACATCAAAGAGATAAGATTCAAGGAATATCAGCCGGTAAAGAGGGGTGACACCCTGGTGATAATCGATGATGCCGACATGCGTCTGCGTGTGGCTCAGGCCAATGCCGATTATCAGAATGCCCTTGCCGGGAAAGGTGTGGCCGACCGCAGCATAAATGTAGCCTCCTCAAATGTAGCCGTAAGCGATGCCTCTATTTCAGAGGCGAAAGTGCTCTTGGCGCATGCCGAGAAGGAGCTTAACCGCTACAGCGCGTTGCTTGAGAAGGATGCTGTGACCCGTCAGCAGTATGACGCTGTGAAGACCGACTATGAGGCCAAAAAAGCGCGTTACGAGATGCTCATGCGTCAGAAGTCGGCTTCTACCACCGTAGTGGCAGAGACCAAAGAGCGGATAGCCATGAACGATGCCGGAATAGAGTTGGCCAAGGCACTCCTTGAGACAGCCGAGCTCAACCTCTCATACACCGTCATACTCGCGCCATGCGACGGCTATACATCGCGGAAAGAGATACAGACCGGCCAGCTGGTGCAGCCCGGTCAGACCCTGCTTGACATAGTTGACACCAACGACACCTGGGTTACCGCTAATTATAAAGAGACCCAGCTCAAGCACATATCGGAGGGGGCAGAGGTAGAGATCAAGGTAGATGCCATTCCCGACGTAGTGTATCATGGCAAAGTCGTGTCATTGTCGCAGGCGACCGGAGCACAGCTGTCGCTCCTTCCGCAGGATAATTCCGCAGGTAATTTTGTAAAGGTCCGTCAGCGTGTGCCCGTAAGGATAGAGTTCACGTCCGGCAATCCGGCGGAGGCCATGAAGCGTCTGAGAGCCGGTATGAACGTAGAGTGTGAGGTGAAATACTGATATGGGAGATTTTCACGGGCCACAAGGCCCTTTTGATATACCCGACGTACCCGACTTCATACCACGTCGGCTGAAGCCGTGGCTATTCATATTCTTTGTGCTGATAGTTCAGTTCTCAGGTGGCGTGTATCTTGCGGCCGCCTCCGACATGGTGGGCACCACCGGATTGATGCAGGAGGATATACTGATGGCCGGCTACGCCATGCTCGTGGGTATGTCGATCAACTTCGCGGTGATGTTCAGGCTGAAGTTCCGTTTCAGCAACCGTGTGGGGCTTCTGATATGCGGCACGATTCTGATAGCTGCCAATATCATATGCGCCAACACCGGGTCGGTTCCAGTTCTTGTGGCCACCTGTTTCGTGGCTGGCTGGGTAAGGATGTGGGCCACCTTCATCTGCAACTCCACCATCCAGCTATGGCTCACTCCGGTGAGGGATATGGCAATCTTCTTCTGCTACGTCTACCTGGTGGTAGATGGCGTGATACAGCTCAGTGGAGTGGCCACAGTGTACTCAGCCTTCCACATGCAGTGGGAGATGATGCAATGGATAATGATCGGTCTGTTGGCATTGATGATGCTGATGGTGGTGATATTGGTGCGCCCTGTAAAGGGGCCTCTTCAGATACCCCTCCTCGGTATAGACTGGATCGGAGCCGGGCTATGGAGTGTGTTCATGCTCTGCTTCACCTTCATATGCGTCTACGGCAATTTCTACGACTGGTGGGATGCTGTGGAGATCAGAGGAGCAGCCATCCTTGGCCTGGTATGTGCCGGAATAAATCTATGGAGGGCGACCTTCCTTCATCATCCCTACATATCATTCACTGCATTGACCAACAGGAATGTTGTGAGGGCCACGCTGATATATCTGGTTTTCTTCACGCTGCTCGGCACAGAGCATGTGTTTGAACATAGTTATGCGGCGGCCGTGTTAGGGTTTGACGAGACAAATATGATCGACCTTAACTGGTATGTCTTTGCCGGAATAATAGCGGGCACCGGATTCACCTACGTCACCTTCGCCCTTCGCCATTGGCGTTACCGCACCATGACGGCCATAGGATTCAGTCTTGCGGGAGCCTATCTTGCCTATTTCTACTTCTTCATAGATTACGGTGTAGAGAAGGAGATGCTCTTCATACCGCTTTTCCTGCGCGGGGCCGGGTCGGTGATCATATCCATAGTGTATCTCACGTCGATACTTCAGGGTGGCATGCACTTCTTTGTATTCCCGCAGGCGCTTACCGTCAACGGCTTCACGGGAGCTGTTATGGGAGCCACTTTTGGACCGGCGGTAATCGGAGAATTCCTCAGGCACACCATGGCTAAGAACGCGGCATTGATATCATCGGCCATGACCGACACCAATACTGTTGCCGGGTATCTGCCGGTGGGGCAGCTCTACGGGAGTGTCCAGGTGCAGGCGCTGGTAGTGTCGATGAAAGAGATTTACGGCTGGCTTCTGATAGCGGCGATAGTGTCGGTGCTTGTGATAGTGATAGGTTATGGGCCGATGCGTCCGAGTGTCATATTCCCGAAATGGAGAACGATACGCAAGCTTATAAGACAGACAGTCCGACCGCTGATGCTCAGGAAAGCCTGATTAAATATTGAAAAAAATGGGGACGCGCCACGGCGAGGGCACTGAAAAAGTCCCCCACAAAGTAGCGTCCTTAAAAAATCGGCACATAT
>CANPMT010000104.1 GCA_947575235.1 uncultured Porphyromonadaceae bacterium | reverse complement strand
GCGAATTGTAACTTGCAGAGAACAATTTTGCGAATTGTAACTTGCAGAGAACAATTTTGCGAATTGTAACTTGCAGAGAACAATCCTTGAATAGGGTGCGCTATTCAGCGCACCCTATTCAAGGATTGTGTTGTGCCATGCCGGGGGTGTGTCGGATCCCGGGGTTGTGTTGAGCCCGGGTCTGTCGGTTCAGAGTACTACTTTGGTGGTCTTGGTGCCCTGACGGCGCAGGTAGATGCCGTGGCCGGGGTTGAGCACGCGCTGGCCGTTGAGGTTGTAGTATTCTACAGGGGCAGCCTCATCCTCTATCTGATCGCTGCAGATTCCCTTCACGGCTGTAATAAGACTGTAGTCGCTGAAGGCTATTCTCATCTCGGGTATCATCTCCTCTGTCTCGGGGTCGAGTGAGGCGATGGTGTAGGTGAGGGGATAACCGTTGGTCTCATCGTAGGTAACCTCGCCTACAAGACGACCCTCAACGTATTCCTCACCATCGAAGATGTAGGTCTCCTCTGAGAGAAGTTCGTTGCCGTAGGCATCGTACTTCGCAGTCTGACGCATTGTCTCCGACATAGCCTCTCCATCCTCAAGGTAATGTATGGTATATTCGTAGGTGTAGCTGCCATAGTTGTCAAGTGGGGTGAAGACGGCTTCAGCAGCGGTCAGATAATCCTCGATGCCGCTGTTCATCATGCTGGTGAAGGATACTGTGTAGGAGCCATCCTCGCCATAGGTGACATATACCAATGCGCCACCTCCGAAATCCACGTCGTTTATCGCGCAGCTCTTCAGACGGTTGTTCCCCTCGAAGAGATTGTCTACCTGATAGATCTGTCCATCTGTCTGCTCCCATACACATGATGTGAATACCTGGCCCTCTTCCCATGAGAAGCCAAAGCCATCGTAGGTGAGAATATTCTCTGTGATGGTGTTGGCTTTGCCATCCTCACCGTAGGTCATGTTGAGACGTAGGGTCGGGTCGAAATCTCCGTCATACCATACGGCTATCTCACTCTGAGTGATGTTGCCGGCGGCATCGCGTGTTATGTTGCGGTTGTAGTTGTTGCCTGAGAGATACCACTCATCAAGATCCCACTCATACTGACGGTTCTGTGTGATTACATTGGTGAGACGGTTGTCGTAGGTGCGCTCAACCTTTTCTGTTTTCTCAAACTCGTCACCCTCTTCCGACATTTCCGAGAGTTCGAGCACAGGCATGTCGTTCTCGTTATATGTATATGTGGTGCGGAGCTCTGTGGGGTCGAGTGGACTGGTGATTGTCTCTGTGGCTATCTTGCCGGTCTGGGTATAGGTGCGGGCATAGTCCTCAACCTCAAACCATCCGTCGCCTGCCCAGACGGATACATTCAGGGTGCCGGGACACCATATGCCGGTGTTCTCAGTGGCGGCACGACGCACTTTCTTCTTGCCGACGGTAGTGGTCTGGACTTTGGAAACTCCGGGATTCTGAAGCAGACGCGGTAGCTTAACACGTGGGGCTGCCTCGCATGTGGCACCGATAATGCCGATTGCGAGAGTAGATAGTAAAAGTTTGTTCATATAAACAGTATTTGGTTGTTTTGAAATATCTGTTGCAAATTTATTAAAATTTTATCAATAGTCAAAACTGAAAGGTAAAAAATAATCTGCGGCAGCTGATTTTATTCAGCTGCCGCAGACGACATGTTTAACCAAATTGTAATTATTTCGCAGCCTTCTTGGCGCCCTTGGCGCCGGGTTTAGGACCCGGTTTGCGGCCACGGCGCTTGGGAGCGGCGGGCTCGGCAGCCTCTTTGGCGGGGGTCTCGACATCAGCTTTCTCGGCTATCTCGAGAAGCTCCTCTTTGGGAGCGTTGGTTGAATCGTCGGCATTGAGAATGTTGGTGCGCAGGGAGTTCACTTCCTTGTTGAGCTCGTTGATCTCGGCTGCCTGGTTCTTGATTGTGAGGATAAGCGAGTTGAGCTCCTCGTTATCGATATTCTCGGGATACTGCTCCTCCACACGTACCAGGAAGTCGGCCAGGACATTCATATAGTTGGTGAATGCCGAGAAGGGTGAGTCATACGGGCTGAACGCCGCATGGCTGGCACCGTCGGCCATATTCTTGGTGCTCATGTAGTAGAAGTGGTCGCTGCTCTGGAGATACTCCCAGTCCTGCTTCAGACGGCGGTCCTGGCAGAGGTTGACACGCTCGGCCACACCGTAGAGTTTGCCGAGTGCCTCGTTCTGGAGCTCGTTACCCTTCCAAGCCGATACGTCGCGAGCCTCGTCGATGTCGGAGATGGGGAAGGGTACGGAGATCATGTCGACCGGTTTGAGCTTGGCCACAACCTCGGAGGGGGTGGTGAAACGAACCCCCTTCTCCTTGCCGAAGCGGGGGAGAGCCTTCATGAAGTCGAAGATACCGGTGTCCTTGGGGAGGAACGAGCCGAATGTATCCATGCTCATGTAGAGGTTGACCACCTGCTCCTGCTCAGGGAGAGATGCAATCCAGTCGACATACTTGTCGGCGGTGAGGGGATACTCATCCCAAGAGGTGTTGTTGAAATTGCGGGCGATATCGTCGGCCAGCTTGTCGTTGGTGAGGAGGAGCTTCACGTCGGGGCAGGAAGCTGAGGCGTAGAGATAGTCGGGCGACTTCCAGCCGAGGATATGCTTGGCACCCTCGGTGAGACAGGTCTTGAAGCCCATCGAGCCGATGAGGCAGGCGATGTCATCATCGTAGATAAGCTCGGTGTTGGCAAACACTTTCGGTTTCACGCCGAAGAGACGCTTGATAAGGTCGTCGTGCATCTTCACCTCGCGGATGAACTCCTCGGGGTCCTCGAGCGAGGCGAGGCTGTGCGAGTAGGTTCCGCTGAGGAACTCAACGCAGCCGGTATCGGCCAGTTTCTTCAGAAGGTCGATATATTCGGGCACATAGAGCTGGAACTGCTCGATGGCTGTGCCCGAGATGCAGAGTGAGCATTTGAACTCACGGTTGCTGTCGTTGATCATCTGGAGGAGAGTCTCGGCCATGGGTATATAGCTTACCTGGGCGAGACGGGTGATAATCTCATCGTTGGCAAAATCATCATAGTAGTAATGATCGTTGCCTATGTCGAAAAATCTATAGCGTTTCAGACGGAACGGCTGATGGATTTTGAAGTAGAAACAAACTGATTTCATAGTTATTGCCTATTTTCTATAACTTTACGGTAGATATCGATTACTTTTTTGCCGGCCTTCTCCCAGGTGATGCCATGAATCTCCTCGATGCCACGGTCGCGCAGGGTGTTGTAGAGAGCCTTGTTGGTGATGATGGAGTGCATGGCGTCGGCCATAGCGTCCACGTCCCAGTAGTCGGTCTTGATGACATTGTCGAGAATCTCGGCGCAGCCGCTCTGTTTGGATATGATAGAGGGGACGCCCATCTCCATGGCCTCAAGCGGCGAGATGCCGAAAGGCTCCGACACGGAGGGCATGACATACACGTCGGAATCGCGGAACATCTGATAGACCTCCTTTCCGCGGAGGAATCCGGTGAAGTGGAAACGGTCGGCGATGTTGCGCTTGGCGGCAAGGCGTATCATATCCTTCTCCATATCGCCGCCACCTGCCATGACGAAACGCACGTTCTTGGTTTTCTTGAGCACCTTGGCGGCTGCCTCTACGAAATACTCCGGACCCTTCTGCATCGTGATACGCCCTAAGAAGGTGATCACCTTATCCTTGGTGTCGGTGCGTTTCAGGTTGAGGATCTCGTCGTCGAGGGGTATCACGGCATTATGCACGGTGGTCACCTTGGCCGGGTCGATGCCATATTTCTCTATTACGGTGCGGCGGGTAAGGTCAGACACCGTGATGATATGGTCGGCGTTGGCCATGCCATCCTTCTCGATAGCGAACACGGTGGGGTTCGGCTTTCCGCGGGAGCGGTCGAACTCCGAGGCATGCACATGGATCACCAGCGGTTTGCCGGTGACGTTCTTGGCGTGGATTCCGGCGGGGTAGGTGAGCCAGTCGTGTGCATGGATGATGTCGCAGGGTACGGTGCGGGCGATCACGCCGGCCACGATAGAGTAATTATTGATCTCCTCGACAAGGTTGTCCGGGTATTTGCCGGAGAACTCTATGCAGCCGAGGTCGTTGAGGCGCATATAGTTGAAATCGGCATAGATATGGTCGCGCAGGTCGAAATAGGTCTGAGGGTTCATGATCTTGCCGATGCGCGAGTTCACGTAATCCCAGGAGACGTCGCGCCATGCCACCGGTGTGTTGCAGGCGCCTATGATATTGGCGAATCCACGCTCCTCGTCGCCCCAAGGTTTGGGAATCACAAAAGTGATATCCATGTCGCCGTTGGCGTGCATGCCTTTTGTGAGGCCGTAGCTTGCAGTTCCGAGACCGCCGAGGATATGCGGAGGGAACTCCCATCCGAACATTAAAGCCTTCATTTCGATTCTTCGGTTTCTAAGGTTTGTAGTTTATTGAATTCTTTCACGTTTTTCAAGGTGCGCAGAATCTCTCCCACGTTCTTGGCCGTGCTGACGGCGCCGCGTCCGGTGTAGGGGGGATTGCCGTCATAGAGCTCTGAGAGGGAGCCGATGCAACCTTCGGTCATCTCATCCTCGTAGCCAATGAGCATACGCTCGATGAAACCGACTCCGCTCACGCCGAACACTTTGAAATAGGCGTCGGCATAGAAGCCGAAGAGCCAGGGGCGTGCCGGACCTTGATGCACGGCATACTCGCGCTGCACGGGGTCGCCCACATACTGCGGACGGTAGGCGTAGCTTTTCGGGCTGAGCGAGCGCAGACCCTTCGGGGTGAGGAGCTCACGGGTGATGAGGTCGAGCACCTTCTTGCGCTGGCGGCGGTCGAGCGGAGAGTATTCAAGGCCGATGGCTATGGCCAGGTTGGGGCGTACCTCAAGGTCGGTGTATGTGCCGTTGACATAATCGTAGAGATAGCCGTAATCGTTGAGGAAGGTTGAGATGAACGATTCCTTGACGGTCTCGGCCAGACCTGAGATCTCGTCGATGTAATCCTGATGCGCGGCGTCGCCGTCATAGAGCGAGATGGCGAAACGGAGGGCGTTATACCAGAGGGCGTTGAACTCCAGGATATAGCCGGTGCGCGGTATGATAGGTTTGCCGTTGGTAGAGGCCGACATCCAGGTGACGGGTGAGTCCTGGCCGTTGCTTGAGAGCAGACCGTTGGGGTTGAAGTAGAGGTTGGGCACCTTCCCCTTGCGGACCTGGTCGATAATCCAGCGGACAGTCTCGCCATACTTCTCGCGGCAATCCTTTGTGGAGGTGTTGCGCCGGTACTGCTGCAGGGCCCAGACAGTCCAGAGGGGGATATCGGGGAGGTCGATCTCGCCGATTGTCTTATCCTTCTCGCCATAGTTGAGGAAACGCCCGAGAGCGTTGAGGAAAGTCTCCATGATCAGTTCATAGTCCTCCTTATGGTCGATGGCAAGGGTACAGCCGGGGAGAGCCATGAGCTCGTCGCGTGCGCGGACATTATACCAGGGGTATCCGGCCATGATATACATGCCGGAGGGGTTCTTGAGATAGAACTGCTTGGCCGAGTTCTTCAGACAGTTGTAGAAGCTGGTGCGGCATGTGCGGGTGACGAGCTCCTCATCATAGGTCTGTACAAACTTGTCAGGGTCGGCCTCGAAAGTGGATGCCGAGAATATGATCGACTCACCCTTGCGGATGGGGAGCTGGAAATAGCCCGGCACCCAGAGGTCCTCCTTATAGGGGAGGCCGCGGTCCTTATCCTTATAATATTCGATACCCTTGTACCAGTGGCCGTTGTTGACCCATTCGGGCTGTTTTGAGAATTGCATGAAGAGGCGGGGGTAGCCGTCGTAGAGACAAGTGGCTATGCCGTTCTTCACATAGTCGATATTGGTGTTGATGGCTCCGTTCTCGATGCAGAGGTCGTTGGCATTGCGGAATGCCAGGAAGGGTTTGAACTGCAGGAAGGTCTCAGAGTGGGCGTCAACGAGTGTGTACTTGATAAGGATACGGTTCTCATGAGAGATGAACACCTTCTCCTTTGTAAGAATCACGCCACCCACGCGGTAGGTGACGGTAGGCACCGATTCGCAGTCGAACTGGCGGATATACTTGTGTCCGTTGGGGCTGAATACGCCGTCGCCATATTGATGGAGGCCGAGGTTGAAGGGTGCGCCATGCTGGATTACAGTCTCATCGAGCGATGAAAGGAGCACATGAGCCTTGTCGTCCATCTCAGGGATAGGAATCACAAGCAAGCCATGCTGCTTACGAGTGTTGCACCCGACAATGGTGGTGCAATGATATGCGCCTGACTTATTGGTGCGGAGCATCTCTTTCGGGAGGCTCTGTTCCAGGTTTATCATCAGGCTCTTGTCAAATTTCAGATAACTCATATGGATAATATCTGTAGTTATTAGGTAAATTTTGAGTCACGTTTTACTAACCCGAGGAGATTCACTTATAAAACAATAAGAGGATCGGTTATGTCAAGGAGAGCCATGGTAGAGATTCATCAGTATGTGCAGAGATAAAAATCTCCTACAAAGATAAACGTTTGCAAATAAACTTGCAAACGTTTATAGTGAAAAAAGAATATAAATTTGTGAAAAATGTTTTTCAGCATGTTTTTTGAGGGCTTTTTCATCTTTTTACAGCCGTGAGGATGATTATAAATCGCTGTTGACGGGCGCCTCGTCGGCATCGTCGGTCTCGAGGAAGGGTTTGGGTGTGGCGTTCACCACCTTCTCCTTGTCGGCGTCTTCAGGGAGATGGATATCCTTGATGAGGTAGCTGTCCATGCTTTTGTAGGAGTCGGAGAGCCATGCGTCGATCTTGTCGAGCACGGGGCGGTAGACTATCGAGAAGCGGGGGATGAAGTTGGAGTCGCCCACGGCGTCGAGTCGCCGCAACAGTTCCCCTACGGAGAGGTCGCCCGTCTCCATGGCGGGAGCTATGCCGATCTTGTCGTCGGCCATCATGATATAATTCACAATCTTCGCCTTATACAGCATCTCGCAGATGCGGCTCACAACGCGTATCGGTATGTCGTAGTAGAAACTGAGCTGTGTGCGTGTCAGCGGGGGCTTGCTGTTGCGGAAACGGTAGACTATCGCCGCCGTTAGCACAATCGTGACCTTACGCTCGTAATTCTCCGACATCTTGGTGAGGTCGCCTAAGAAATTGAAGGCGAAGACGTTCTGGAGCGAGTAGGTGAGCACGCAGCCGAAGAGGAGTATCAGCCAGGAGAGCTGCAGCCATATCAGCAGCAACGGAAGGAAGGCGAACGAACCGTAGATGGCGTTATATTTCGATACGTAGATCTGTCCGTTGACGAAGAGCATCTGCAGAATCTGGAACACTATGGCGCATATGGCGCCCGACACCATGGCATATTTGAACTGCACTTTCGTGTTGGGAATGAGGCAGAAGGAGAGGGAGAAGGCGAGCCATGCCAGAACGAGGGGTGAGCATTCGAGGGCGATGTTGAGAAAGGGTGTGAGGAAGGCGAAGTGCATGTTGTCCTGTACGGTGGCCGACATGAAGATGGATACACCCGACGAGCATATCATCAGCACCGGCACCATCAGGCAGATGGCGATATAGTCGGTAACCTTCTGATAGAGTGTGCGGTCATGTTTCACATCCCAAATCATGTTGAATGCGCTCTCTATGTAGGAGAGGAGCGAGATGAGGGTCCAGAGCAGGAAGAGGATGCCGATGCCGACAAACATACCCTGCGAGGCCTCCTTCAGATAAGAATCAACGAATTTGAGACCGTATCCTATCACCTGTTTCTGGGCCGGGAAATTCTGGTATAGCTGCTGTTCGAGGAGGTCCTGCAGCCCGAACCCCTTGCCGATGGCCAGGAGTAGGGCGAAGGCCGGCACGATGGCCAGCACGGTGGAATAGGTGAGCGACATGGAGCGCGACTGCAGGTCGCGGTCCATGAATGAGCGTATCGAGAGGTTGGCCACCTTCAGAAGGCGCACCTTGGTGCTGTCGGTGGTCTCCTTCCATATTCCTGTCCAGAAATAGTTGGCCCAATCCTGCACCTTTGTCATGGTGCGAGAGATTAGCGACACCTTGGGGGGAGTCTTCCCCTTGGGATTATCTTTGCCGGGGTTGTTATTGGGATTGTCGGTGTTGGTCATAGCAGAATCAATTTATAAAATTAAAACTCAGAAAGCA
>CANPMT010000103.1 GCA_947575235.1 uncultured Porphyromonadaceae bacterium | reverse complement strand
TATGAGCAAGACAATCACCTTCAACGAGCTTCGCAGACTCAAAGACAGTTTGCCTGACGGTTCAACACATCGTATAGCCGACGAGCTGAACCTCACAGTACAGACAGTACGCAACTATTTCGGAGGCGTGAACTATCAGTTCGGCAAGAACGTCGGCATGCACATCGAACCGGGCCCGGACGGAGGTCTCGTAATTCTTGACGACACCACCATCTACGATATGGCAGTCAAGATTCTTGAGGAGCAGAACCAGGCGAACGCTTGAATTGTTCTGAAAGTAGAGAACTGATTCGTTTCATCATCGGCGCCCCAGTGATCTGAGGCGCCGTTTTCACTTGATATTATGGCAACAGAAAGATTCATAACATTAGCGATACATACCTATACGCGCGCAGTGACCCTCCGCAGAATCCTGGAGAGCCACGGGATAGAGGTTAAATTTGAGAATCTCGTGCTTACGGGAGCCGACATAGCGTCAGGAGTCAGGGTCAAGATCAATGAGAAGAATCTGGCGTTGGCATTGAAGATTGTCGAGAGCGGCGACCTCGCGTCGCTCTCAAAAGAGGAGATGCGCCTTGCGGGAATCAGCGGCAACGTGCTGATACCCGTCGACTTCTCACCTTACAGCGGACTCGCCGCAGGGGTAGGGCTGCAGTTGGCCGCCATCCTGCGGCTCGATGTGGTGTTCATGCACACCTTCGCCACCTCCTACTTCGGCGGCAACCTTGCCTACAGCAACGTGCTCGACCCCGGCGAGATGAACGTCGAGGCCAACATAGCCGAGATGGAGGCCGACCGCGACATGCAGGCCGAGAGCGAACGGCTCATGAAAGAGTTCACCGACCGCATCCGCCGCCGCCAGGAGGCTGGCGAGCTCCCCGACGTGAAGTTCACCACCACCATAAGCGAGGGTATTCCCGAGGAGGTGATACAGGAATACTGCCGTCTCACACCCCCGGCCTTGGTAGTCATGGGCACCCGGGGTAAGAACAAGAAAGAGGAGGAGCTTGTGGGGAGCGTCACCGCCGAGGTGCTCGACTCCTGTCGCGTGCCCATCCTCGCCATCCCCGAGAACTTCGGCAAAGAGAGCATCGACGATATAAAGAAAGTGGCCTACTTCTGCAACCTCGACCAGCAGGATATCATCTCTATCGACACCCTTATGCGACTGTTCGACTTCCCCCAGGTGGAGGTGACACTCATCCCCGTGAACGAGCGCGCCGGGTCACGCATCCGCGAGAAGGTCGGGAGCCTGTGCGAATACTTCACCAAGAACTATCCCGGGGCACGTTTCAGCACCGCCATCTTCAGCGAGAAGGAATTCCGCGAGGGTTTTGAGGACCTGGTGAAAGATAAAGGTATAGAGATGCTCATAGTGCCCAACAAGAAAAGAAACATACTGAGTCGCCTGTTCAATCCCGGCATAGCGCACAAGCTCCTCTTCGAGCGCGACATGCCGATGCTGGCGCTCCCCGTGTGAAAGCCGCAGAGAGCCGGAACCGAGCCGGCGACATAGCGGCAACTGTGTAAACATCGAAACTGAAGAATGATTTTCCCGCAAGATTTTGAGAACAAGATCGGATTTGCCCCCCTGCGGCAGATCCTCATAGAGAAATGCGAGACGCGCCTCGGCAAAGAGGAGGCGTCAGCCATGAGTTTCACCCATACATATGAGGAGATACGCCGGCGGTTACAGTCAACCGCAGAGATGCGCACGCTGCTGACCTCCGGTTCCGAGCTCCCCGACGAACGCGTCTACGACGTGGTGCCCTGGCTCTCCGAGATACGGGCAGCCGGCTCCTTCATGGCCGCCGACCGTCTCGGCAAGCTCTCCGCCACACTCCAGACCATGTCGGCTGTCGGCACCTTCTTCTCCCGTCGCGACGAGGAGAGCGGCCGCAGCCGTTTCCCACACCTGAGCGAGGAATTCGCCGCGCTCCCCGTCTTCCCCGAGATAGTGCGGGAGATAGAGCGATGCATCGGGAAATTCGGCGAGGTGAAGGATAACGCCTCCCCCGGACTCTCCGACGTGCGCCGCGCCATGTCGGCAGCCCAGGGAAGTATGCAGCGCGCCATGCGCCGCGTGCTCGACCGTGCCATAAGCGAGGGGGTGGTCGACAAAGACGCCACTCCGTCACTGCGCGACGGACGCATGGTCATCCCCGTTGCAGCCGGGGTTAAACGCTCTATCAACGGTATCGTGCACGACCAGAGCGCCACCGGAAAGACCGTCTTCATTGAGCCGGCCGAGGTGGTGGAGGCCGGTAACCGTCTGCGCGAGCTCGAGATGGATGAGCGTCGCGAGATAGCCATCATCCTCACAGCCATTACCGACATGATCCGCCCCTACGTGGCCGAGATTGTGGACGGCTGCAAAATCCTGGCGCGCCTCGACTTCATCAAGGCCAAGGCACGCTTTGCCATCATGACCGACGGCGATGTGCCCCAGCTGGAGCGTCAGCCGGAGATTGACTGGTTTCACGCCCTTCACCCCGGTCTGCTTCTCAATCTGCGCCAGCAGGGACGCGAGCCCGTGGCCCTTGACATCCACCTCGACCGCGAGAAACGCATCCTCATCATCTCCGGACCGAATGCCGGAGGTAAGTCCGTCTGCCTCAAGACCGTGGCCGTGGTGCAATACATGATGCAATGCGGTATGCTCCCCACACTCTACAGCAACTCCCATATGGGTGTGTTCGAGGGTATCTTCATCGACATAGGCGATGAGCAGTCGATCGAGAACGACCTGAGTACCTACTCCTCGCATCTGCGCAACATGAAGTACTTCCTTCTCAACGCCAATGCCAAGACCCTGATATTGGCCGACGAGATGGGATCAGGCACAGAGCCCCAGATAGGTGGCGCGTTGGCGCAGGCCATCCTCACCGACCTCGGGAAGTCGGGGTGCATGGGTGTGGTGACCACCCACTATCAGAATCTCAAGACCTTCGCCGAGTCCGAGCCCGGTTTCGTCAACGGTGCCATGCTCTACGACCGTCAGCACCTGCGTCCCACCTTCCAGCTCTCGATCGGCAATCCCGGCAGCTCCTTCGCCCTCGAGATAGCCCGCAACACCGGACTCCCCTTGGCCGTGATTGACCGGGCCCGAGAGATAGTCGGCAGCGAATACGTCAACATGGACAAATACCTGCTCGACATCCAGCGCGACCGCCGTTACTGGGCCAACAAGCGACTCAGCATCAAGGAGAAGGAGCATAAGCTCGACAATCTGTTGGAGACCTACGAATCGTCGTCGTCCGACCTCAAGAGTCAGCGAGCCGCCATACTCCGTGCCGCCCGCGAGGAGGCCAAGGAGATACTGGCCGGAGCCAACGCCCAGATAGAGCGCAGCATCCACGAGATCCGCAAGGCCGAGGCCGAGAAGGAGCGCACGCGCCAGATACGCAAGGAACTGGAGGAGTATAAGCAGAGTCTCAACGAAGACCTTGCCGACGATGCCGCTACACCCGACGTTCTCAAGCCCCTGCGCCACAAGAGCCGTAAGAGCGACGCACAGAAGCGCGAGCAGAAAGCCGCTCCCAAGCCGGTAAAGAAGACCTTGGGGGTAGGCGACTACGTCAGGATGTCAGATGGTGGAGTAGTTGGTAAGATTCTAAGTGTCAACGGCAAGAAAGCCGAGGTAGCCTTCGGGGCACTCCGCACCATAGTAGAGATGGGTAAGCTACAGGAGGCGCAGAAGCCGAAACAGAGTGCCACGGCCACCGTCATGACCGTGTCGGCCTCCACCACCAACGAGAGCCGTGAGCGACAGTTGAAATTCCGCAACGAGATAGATGTGCGCGGCATGCGGGCCGACGAGGCGTTGCAAGCCGTGACCTACTTCCTTGACGACGCCGTGCAGTTCAACGCCGGGCGACTGCGGATACTGCACGGCACTGGCCACGGCATCCTCAAGACCTTGATACGTCAGCAGCTCAAGGCCCATCCCAACGTCGTGGACCTCCGCGACGAAGACGTGCGCTTCGGCGGCGCCGGCATCACGGTAGTCGACCTGGACTGAAGTCCGGGCCGACTACCGACCTTCATGATAGAAAAGAGTTCTTGGTAAATAATTGTGGAAATAGTTTTTTTTATATAAATTTGCGATACATTTCAGAATGTGTTGACTTTTAATAGCTTTATATGGATACGCTTCGGATAGAGAACTATAAAAATTTCAAGCGGTTTGAACTTGATAATTTAGGGAGAGTAAATCTCTTTGTTGGCCGTAACAATACGGGCAAGTCATCAGTGCTGGAGGCGCTATCCATTCTGGCAGCAGAAGGAGATGTGGCGTGGCTCAAAGTGATACTTGAGCAGCGAGGGATGTATTTTGATAATAGGAAGCCGAGAACAGGCTGGGATTACAGGATTAATGAGGATATTTTCAGTTCATTTTTTCATAATTATGACTTATCAGCCCCAATAACAATAGCAGGCTTTAGGCGCACAGAAGGGTCTGCAGCAGATGGTACATCCACTTCTGGTGTAAGAATCAGAAGGGTTGAACTTGCGGATTTAATTTTTAAAAGCAACACCGGGGAGGAACTGATCCGCCGGGTTATAAAAGAGAAAGAGAATCAGCCGGAAACTGAAGAAGTTGCAACCACAGGGGGTGTGACAGTTGAGACACCATCTACACGTCAGACCTATGGCTTCGATGTCATGGGTCTCATTCCCGTGGAAAAGAAATCGTCATCAATTTCTTTTGAGTATGTCAGAACCTCAGAGTTTTCGGGAGATAGGAATCCGGGACTCTTCGATAAGATAGCACTATCCGAATTGGAGGATGAATTGATTAAAGCGCTGCATATTATAGATAGGGATATTCAGGCAATTAATTTTCTTAAGGATGAATCGAGGGTTCTTACGTTAAAAGGAGATCCGAGGGTGCCTTATGTGGTATTGAGAAATAAATCAGGGAAAATCCGGTTGAGTTCGATGGGAGATGGAATAAATCGTATTTTGACAATAATTCTGTCAGCGCTAAATGTAAAGGATGGAATCTTGCTTATAGATGAGTTTGAGAACGGGTTGCATTATACTGTTCAGGAGGAGCTGTGGAGGATAATATATAAATTGTCAGAGAGATTGAACTTTCAGGTTTTTGCCACGACCCACAGCAATGACTGTCTACGAAGTTTTCTCAAAGCAACGTCTGGCGTTTCGGATACACGGCTTATTCGCCTTGAAAAGTATTCAGAGGGGATTCGAGGTGTGGTGTACAGTGATGCTGATGAATTGGAATACATAGCCAGCAGTAATATAGAAACCCGTTAATATCATGGCGACGACATCAAAACTTTTAGTGGAAGGTCACAGTGAGGAATCAGTAATACCGCAACTATGTAAAAGATGTGGTATTGCCCACTCCTTTGATATAGAATCGGCAGGAGGATTGGAAAAATTGAAGAGTGCGTTCAAGACACTTTTAAAATCAACAAACACCTTACGGAAATTATGGGTAATAATTGATGCCGATAACAATTTCAAAGGAGCCTGGGAAAGTATGAAGTATATTCTTGACGCAAGTGGGAGGTATCAAATAGATAAAAAGCTCTCCTTGCCTACAGAGGGCTTGATAATTAATCCATTGAACCCGGAAGATTTAACTGTAGGTATCTGGATAATGCCCAACAATACAGATGTCGGGATGTTAGAAGATTTCATGATGCGTTTGATACCTGAGGAAGACAAGTTATTAAAGGAGGCAGAGAATATAACGGGGAAATTGAATTCTCAAAGGGGGGACTATGAGAATATGTTCAAAGAATCCCACTTGTCGAAAGCACGCCTACACACATGGCTTTCATGGCAGGATATGCCGGGAGAGACATTATCCTTGGCGGTTCAGAAGAAACTTTTTGCTACCGACACCGAATTATGTTGCCGCTTTGTAAAATGGCTTGATCAGCTGAATGTTTAAATGTTAATAATGAGCCTTCGGCACTGACAGGTGTATTATACCCCATACTCAGCGAGCAAGAATTGGAGGCATCGGAAGATGACGGGATGACGTTGCCGGCGCTGCTTTATCAGACGGGCTACTTGACGATAAAAGGTTTGACACCCACAAAGCGGGCATATCAGCTCGGTATCCCCAACGAAGAGGTGAAAGAGGGAATCATGGGGGGCTTGCTTCCTTTGATAAAAAAATGAAGAGATTTTGTAGATTGAACTGAAAAAAGAGCCTCCGGGTGCAAGGCACGCCGGATTATACGAGGTCATTGAAGTTTATCTTGGATTTATTTTCAAGGGAAAATGGTCGGAAGGCAGATGGAATAGAATTGGGCTTAGGGGATGACAATCCCGGAGGCGTAAAGCTAACTGGAACTTTTGCAATAGGGGGTGCAGCGTGGAAGAGTACGAAATGAAGATCTCTATTCATGAAAAATGGATTTTTTTGGCAAAGATTGGTAAAAATATTGTCAGAGTAATTCATAAGACAAACATCGGAAATAAATTTGATAATTGTCTCTTTTTTGATATTGTCAAGTTTTGGGTTAGACTTCATTTCTATGAAAACACATTTGTCGGGTGTGACAATGACAAAGTCAGAATGTTGGTTAAATCCCCATTCTTTTTCAATACCGGCTTTGCGTACAAGACCGTTCATAGCGATATGTTCAAGCTTAAGAACAATAGAATCATTTGGTACATTAACTATGGTTACCTCTTGAAGTTTAGCTTTGGCATCATATTCAAGACACTTCACTTCACCATTGACAATCGGCAACTTACCGGCGTTTGCAAAAATTGCATCAATTAAATCATTGGCTTTCATAGTCGGCGAGAGTTATGTCCTGCTGGAGGAGTGCAACTGTATGGAGAGTTTCGCTAAACACATTGTCTATAAAACCATAGTCAGGATTGAAATCCGAGTTAATAAGAGTATTGACTTTGATGCGACGTTTATAGCCGGGCACCATTGCCAAAGCAACTTTGGCCGTATACAACGCTACATCAGAAGCCGGAATCAGGCAATCCTTATTGATTTGGTATTTATCAAGAATTATATCAACGGCTTTCTTACCTAATTTGGAATTAAGAAGCAGAAGATTATTAATTTCTCGAAGGATGTAATCGCTGTGTGTCGTGACCATCACTTTAAGTCCGTACTTTACGAGCATACAGATAAGTCTTCCCATAGCAATCTGTCGTGATGGATGAAGGTTCAGTTCCGGTTCATCAATAATGAGTAGTTTGCCTGGGGCAGCCACATGCTTGATATAGAAATAAAGATCCATAAGTGCACGTACAGAGCTTGCACTTTGGGCCATTTTATATTTTTTTGAAGAACCATCAGGAATAAAAACCACAAGATCAGTGGCCTTGTCAACGTCATATCTTCCGCCTGCAATTTTTGCGAATTCCTCTAAGATTTCAGGGTGTGATTCTGCGAGTTCTCCCTGACGATTAGAGACGAAGTCAAGTTTATTAATGAATGCGACATTCTTGATTATTGGAAGAGGATACCTTGCGTTGTTTAGTTTGAATATCTCCTTTGCCGGTGATTCATCGTCAATGAAATTAAAAGTGACGATATCCTTTCGAAAAATAGCAGCGCCAGTCCTTTCTGCACTTGTAACAAAAGGAAGAGGAAAAATTTTACTGAACAATACATTTTTAAGCACATCTGCAATCAACACAGCCACAATAGACTTAAAAGCCGGACTATTTTTGTCAGTATCTCCTGTTCCAACCCAAGAGAAATGTAAATTGTCATTAGCTCCTTTACGGCTGATCTGTATGATTTCGCGTGAGGCAGAACTGAAGGAGGAAGAGAAGGTTTCAACAAAGTCAATGTCCCCCTCTTCAAGCTCGATTAAGAAAGAGGCTGTCTTGAAGTCATCCCTATTCGCAGCAAAAACCTCGTGCATTACAGAAGAATACTCAGAGGCAGCTTGGGTGAGAATATTGTTAAGTTCATCAAGCGAAGAATCAACATGCAAAGACAGTCTTCCTGTATTTAAGAAGTCAGGCACAAGATTGGAAGGGATAGGCAATCTGAACTTATTTATGAAAAAATCCAGAAACCCGAACCAAGCATAAGAGGCGAAAGTTTTGCCTGATATATTATCACCGCACA
This sequence comes from uncultured Porphyromonadaceae bacterium, assembly GCA_947575235.1. Lineage (GTDB taxonomy): Bacteria > Bacteroidota > Bacteroidia > Bacteroidales > Muribaculaceae > Lepagella. The sequence continues at coordinate 241 of CANPMT010000103.1, read as the reverse complement.
CCACGGTGAGAGGGGCTGGTGAGAATCTGGCCCATCTGAGAATTCCTACATTTGAAAGAGTTACAATCATTGGTATGCGGGTTAAAAAGATTAAACATATATCAGTACGCAAACAGCATACTTAAATATTAACGAGAAAGATGTTAAAAGTAGTATATTTAGATACCCGTAATTTTGTGGGCCTACCGTAAACGGCCCAAACTCCGCGCTGCAGCAGTTTAATCCCTGATTTCATCGGGGA
>CANPMT010000102.1 GCA_947575235.1 uncultured Porphyromonadaceae bacterium | reverse complement strand
CGCGCCCATATTATATGACGTAAAAAAAACCTTTTTAGTTTAATCAACCTTACTTTATTTTGCCGTGTTTTATTGCTATTCCTCCTCTCTCATTTTGCATTAACCCGTTTTTTTACTAAATTTGCAAAAATTCCGGCCTTACGGGCTTTTTTATCCGGCCCCTGCGGGCATTAATTTTAAGATGGAAAAGATTATCGATCCAGTAGACAGAGCACTGATCATGAGGGAGTTGACTCCCGACAGGCTCTTGCGTCATGCCAACAAGGGCGTTAATGAGGTGTATGTTGTAGACGCCCATAACGCCCCCAACACTATGCGCGAGATCGGGAGACTGCGCGAGATCGCTTTCAGAGACGCCGGCGGCGGTACTGGCTTAGAATGCGACATTGATGAATTCGACACGATGGAGACTCCGTGCCGCCAGCTCGTGGTGTGGGACCCCGAGGATAAGGAGATTGTGGGTGGATACCGTTTCATTCTCGGCGAGGATATCAAGATCAAGGATGGAAAGCCGCAGATCGCCACCTCGCATATGTTCAATTTCTCGCAACGTTTCCTCGACGACCTGTTACCCTCTACCCTGGAGTTAGGACGCTCGTTCGTCTCGATCGATTATCAGAGCACCAAGTCGCACTCCCGCGCCCTGTACGTGCTCGATAACCTCTGGGATGGCCTCGGCGCCCTCACGGTGGTGTACCCGCAGATTCAGTATCTCTTCGGTAAGGTGACGATGTATCCCAATTACGGCGAGGAGTGCCGCGATATGCTGCTCGGGTTCCTGCATAAGTATTTCGAGGATAAGGAGGGACTCGTGACACCGATCGACGCGCTCCCCTCGAAGGCGAAGAGCAGCGAGGTGCAGGCCCTCTTCACGGGGAATTCTTTCCGCGAGGATTACAAGATCCTGAACCATGCCATACGCGAGAAGGGCCAGAATATCCCTCCGCTTGTCAACGCATATATGTCGCTCTCACCGACGATGAAGGTGTTCGGGACGGCTGTCAACCATGAGTTCGGCGAGGTGGAGGAGACGGGTATCTTCTTCAAGATCTCGGAGATTTTCGAGGAGAAGAAGCGCCGTCATATCCAGACGTTCATGCAAAACGACGACATCAACATGATGGAATGATGAGAAACGTAGTGGTCACCGGTGCCGACGGTTTTATCGGCAGTCATCTTACGGAGGCGCTCCTCGCGGAGGGGTGTCATGTCAGGGCGCTCGCCCAGTATAACTCGTTCAACAACTGGGGATGGCTCGAAGGGATCTCGCATCCCGAGCTGGAGGTCGTGACCGGCGACGTGCGCGACCCCAACCTGTGCCGCACTCTCGTGGAGGGCGCCGACACGGTGTTCCATCTGGCGGCCCTGATTGCAATTCCTTACAGTTATGTGGCCCCTGACAGTTATGTCGACACCAATGTGAAGGGGACTCTCAATATCTGCCAGGCGGCTAAGGCCGCGGGGGTGGAGCGGCTGCTGGTAACCTCCACTTCGGAGGTGTATGGCACCGCGCTTTACGTGCCTATCGACGAGAAGCACCCGCGCCAGCCGCAGAGCCCGTATTCGGCCACGAAGATCGGCGCCGACGCCCTGGCCATGAGCTTCCACAATGCCTTCGGACTGAATGTGACGGTGGTGCGTCCGTTCAATACGTATGGTCCGCGCCAGAGCGCGAGGGCTATCATACCCACCATCATCACGCAGATTGCCTCGGGCATGCGCGAGATAAAGGTGGGCGACCTCTCCCCTACCCGCGACTTCAATTATGTGGCCGACACCTGCCGGGGATTCATTGCCATTGCCAAGAGCGACCTCACGGCGGGCGAGGAGGTGAACATCGCCACACAGCGTGAGGTGAGCATGGAGACCACACTCCGCACCATCGCGAGCCTGATGGATGCCGACGTGAAGTGGGTGACCGACCCCGAGCGGCTCCGCCCGGCCGGAAGCGAGGTGTTCCGCCTGCTCGGCTCGAACGAGAAGATACGCCGTCTCACCGACTGGACTCCGCAGGTGAGCCTGGAGGAGGGTCTGCGCCGCACTATCGACTGGATCACGGCAGGCGACAATCTAAAGAAATTTAAACCCAATATCTATAACAGATGAAAAATCAGCGACTCACGGTCATGCTGTTAGGGGGCGCCCGAAGGGTGTCGCTCGCAGAACTTCTAAAGCGTTCGGGCGAAAGACTCGGACATCAGGTCAATGTCGTGAGCTACGATCTCTCCGAAGAGGTTCCCATCGCCTTAGAGGCGACGGTAATTAAAGGCCTCCCTTTCAGCGACCCGGATGTGGTGGCTGATATCGAGCGCGTAGTCAAGGAGTTTGACGTAAATATTATTCTCCCTATTGTAAATAACTCGCTCGATGTGGCCTCGATGCTGCGCGACAGACTGCCGGAGGTGTTTGTGCCGGTGACGGATTTCGACACTGTGTCGATGCTCTTCGACAAGGTGGAGGCCGCCAAGGCTTTCAAGGAGGCCGGTCTACCGATTCCCCGCACTTATTCCGTTATCTCGGCGCAGATGCCGGCTATCGCCAAGCCGCGTAAGGGACGCTCGTCGCGCGGAATTCATATCTTCCGCAATATCGACGACCTCATGCACCTGCCCGACCTTAAGAATTATCTGGTGCAGGAGTATCTGGAGAATTGCCGGGAGTACACGGTGGATTGCTATATCGACCGCGAGGGTGAGATCTTGGTGACGGTGCCGCGCGAGCGCCTTGAGGTGATGGGGGGTGAGTCCACCCGCACCCGCACCTGCCGCAATGAGACGCTGCGCGACCTCAGCCTGAAGGTGATCGAGAGCTTCAAGTTGCGCGGCCCGGTCAACATCCAGTTCCTCCATGACCTTGCCAACGACCGCTATCTCGTGATGGAGGTGAACCCGCGCCTCGGCGGCGGCGTGATCTGCTCAATATATGCCGGGGCTCCGATTACTGACTATATCATTCAGGAGGCGCTCGGAATCGAGCTCACCCCTTGCGATGACTGGGCTTCCGGCACACTTATGGCCCGATATTTCAAGGAGGCTATCTTCTATGACCGTTCGTAACATGACACAATGCAAGACACTCTGGATTATCCCTGCCCGCGGTGGGAGCAAGGGGATTCCGGGGAAGAATATTAAACCTTTCTGTGGCACACCTCTGGTGTGCCGCGCTGTTATGCAGGCCCTGGAGCTCGCCTCGGGCGATGACCGTGTGGCGGTGTCGACCGATTCGGAGGAGATCCGGAGCGTGGCACGGCAATGCGGCGACCTCCCGGGCACACCGGGCGACGTGGCCCCGTTCCTGCGTCCGGCTGAACTGGCCACCGACACCTCATCATCTTACGATGCCATCATGCACGCCCTCAATGAGATGGAACGTATGGCGGGCTACCGGTTCGACCGCGTGGTGCTGCTGCAGCCGACATCGCCGCTCCGCACCACGGAGGATATAAGCGACGCCTTGCGGCGCTGGACCCCCGAGGTGGATATGGTGGTGAGTGTGTGCGAGGCGCGCACCAACCCTTATTACAGTGCATTCGAGACCGACAGCGAGGGTCTGCTACATATCTCGAAGGGTGACGGACGCTACACACGCCGCCAGGATGCCCCGGAGGTGTGGGAGTATAACGGCGCCGTATATGTCATGACGGCTGATTCGCTGCGCAGGGAGCCGATGTCGAAGTTCCGCAGGATTCTCCCCTCGCCGATGCCGGCGGCGCGTTCGGTCGACCTTGACACGCCGCTCGACTGGGTTGTGGCCGAGGCTATGTATAATGAACTGAACAGAGAGTAAGCGATGCTGATGGACGCGGCCTTGGGCCTTCTCAGGAAATATTACGGTTATTCCTCTTTCCGTCCGGGACAGGGGGAGGTCATAGCCAACGCGGCTGCTGGCCGCGACACGCTCGTGCTTATGCCCACGGGGGGCGGGAAGTCGCTCTGCTATCAGATTCCGGCGCTGATGCTCCCGGGATGCGCCATCGTGGTGTCACCCCTCATAGCGCTGATGATCGACCAGGTGACGGCGCTCCGTGCCAACGGCATTCCGGCTGTGGCCATACATTCCAACCAGGATGAGCGCGTCAACCGTGAGTATCTGTATGACGCCTCGCAGGGGAGGGTGAAGCTTATCTATATCTCGCCTGAGCGTCTGATGATTGAACTGGAGAATATAGTGGCTTCGGTCAACGTGTCGCTGATAGCCATCGACGAGGCGCATTGCATATCGCAGTGGGGGCACGACTTCCGTCCGGTGTATACCGAGCTGAGCTCGCTGAAGAGCCGTCTGCCGGATGTGCCGATGATGGCCCTCACGGCTACGGCCGACCGACTCACGCGCCAGGATATAGCCGGGGCTTTGGGTCTGGTGGATCCTTTCGCCTGGATCGGCTCGTTCGACCGTCCCAATCTATCCATCCAGGTGTTCAACGACCCGGGTAAGGCCAAGCGTGTGCAGATCATAAGCCGGCTCATAGAGCGTTATCATTCAGATTCGGGGATTGTGTATTGCCTGAGCCGTAAGAAGACCGAGGATATGCACAGGGCGCTGGAACAGGCGGGCTACCGCTCGGTGTGCTATCATGCCGGGATGACCCCGAGGGAGCGTGAGATGGCGCAGCGGGCTTTTGTGAACGGCGATGTGCAGGTGGTGTGCGCCACAATAGCATTCGGCATGGGTATCGACAAGAGCAATATCCGCTGGGTGGTGCATAACAATATACCGGGGAATATCGAGAGCTATTATCAGGAGATAGGACGCGCCGGGCGCGACGGTATGCCGGCTGAGACCATCCTCTTCTATAACTATGGCGACGTGATAATGCGGCGCCAGTTTGTCGATGATTCGGGGCAGCCGGAGATCAATAACGAGAAACTGGATTTCATGCAGCGGTATGCCGAGGCTACGGTGTGCCGGCGACGCATATTGCTGAGTTATTTCAGCGAGGAGAGTGTGACCGACTGCGGGAACTGCGACAATTGCCGGAATCCGCGTGAGAAGTTTGACGGCACTGTCCTTGCGCAGAAGGTGCTGAGCGCGGTGATCAGGGTGAATGCCCGTGAGGGTATCAGCATGATAATTGATATCCTGCGAGCCTCTTACCGTCAGGACCTGGTGCAGCGGGGTTATGACCGTCTGAAGACCTATGGTGTGGGGCGCGACCTGAGTTCGCGTGCCTGGCACAGTTATATCCTGCAGATGATACAGTTGGGACTGTTGGAGGTGGCGTATGACGATAATTTCCATCTTCGCCCCACGGCGTTGGGTATGCGTGTGGTGAAGGGTCAGCAGCGTATCGAGCTGGCGGTGTTTGTCGACACGGCCTTCGCCGCGAAGAAACCGGGTGCCAAAGGGAAAGCCGGAGCCGGTTATGGCGCCAAAGGAGCCGGATATGGAGCTGCCGGAGGGACGCTGTTCAGTAATGACGAGAAGCTGATGGAGGTTCTGAAGAGGGTGCGCAAGGAGTTGGCCGACAGGGAGAAGATAGCGGCGTATATGGTATTCCACGACTCGGCTTTGGCCGACATGGTTGCGAAGCGGCCTCAGGATATCGTGGCCTTCTCGCAGATTAACGGTGCCGGGGAGAAGAAGACCGCCAGATACGGCGAAGCTTTCGTAAACGCCATCCGCAATTTCAAAGGATAATCCTGTGTGCACATGCCGGAGGGAACCTTTGACATGTCAATATTTTTGTATGCACATCCCTTTGGCATGTCAAAAACAGACCTTTCTTTTGGGATTAAGATTTAAAAATGTATTAAAAAATTAGAAGTGGGCTTCCATAAGAAAAGACAATGTTAAAAGTGTTAAATACAATGTTAATATTTGCTTGTCATAAATATATGTTTTATATTTGCAAATAATTAATGTTAAAAAAATATAAATATAGAAACAGAGAAGATTTAGCAGCTTCTCCTTCAGGAAATGAAAGAAGTTCAATGTGATTTCTATATATTTCCAATATAATCTTTTAAGGTATGAAATATCTTCTATTGCCAATATTGTTTTGCATTTTTATTTATGGGAATGCTCGCACTTTAGTAATTGCAACGGATGCCTCACAAGCACCTGTTGCATCTGCCAAATGTGTGTTTTTTAATGAAAAAAATGATTCCATAGAGCATACTTACTCATCAGGCAACGGTGTTGTAAAATTCAATAATCTTGATTGTAGGTATATGGAGGTACAAGCTGATGGCTACGATAAAAAATATGTGGATTTGTCTTCGATTAAGACAGATACGATATATCTTAACCCGATAAAAATGCTAAATGAAGTTGTTGTGCTTCCTGATAATGTAAAGGAATTGGGAAATAAAACCACCTATCGTATTCCTATGTCTGATATGAATCGTTATACCAACTTTTATCAGGCATTGAATGAAATCCCTTCCCTTACTATCTTATCATCAGGGGGCGCTTATTATGAGGGAGACTCAGATGTAGTCTTCTTGCTTAATGGAGTTGAAACATCAGTTTCTGAATTACGGACAATCTCAAAAGAGGATATTTCCAAAATTGATGTATACAAAAATCCTCCTGCCAGATTTGCGGCGCAAGGAATAAAGACGGTAATTGATATCCGGAGCAAATCACATCTTACAGGAGGGAATGTAGGTCTTAATATAGATCAGGCATTTGATCCGGTGAAAGGAGATAATTCAGCTGCGATTTATTATAACTATAAGCGTTCAAGGTTATCGTTGCTTTATTCCGGATCGAATTCTCATTATGACCAACTTGTTCAAAATGAGATACTTGATTATACCTATGACAATCAGGAATATAAGAAGACTAAGAAAGGAATCGGGTCAGATGCTGATGCCGATAATAATAATCTGTCATTATCTTATCAGAATAACAATCCTGATGATTACCTTTACAATATCAAATTGGGGGCAGGATTTGATAGAGACCGGATGAATTTAGCTCAGGATGCCATCGCAGATGATAATCAGATGGCAGCTGTGAATTATCTGAATACAAAGTATGCAAAATATAATATATCCAACTATTTTGAAAAATATTTTGGAGATAAAGGTGACAAGGGTAATCTTATTGCAAATGTGAATTATCAGCATTATGACACCCGGTATGTCTCTTCTTATAAGGAAGTTTCGGAATTGAATAGTGAAGATGCTGTCAATAATTATTCTGCATACAAAACACGCATAGACGGATTATTTGCGGAGGTGCAATATGAATTCCCATATTGTAAAATAGGTCGCTTCTCCTTATCAGCCTATGAAACTTATAAACACAGCAGGTATACTGATGCCGTGTTCCCATTTTTCCAGACAACCAATTCCACCGGAGGTAATGTCACATGGTTTTTTTTCAAAAGTAGAATCAGGTGGTATGTAAAACTGGGAATGTCAGCCAGTCATATAGCCACTACCGGTTTATCTAAGAATTATAATGTAATAATTCCAGATCCGTTGCTTATGATGACTTGGCAACCCAGAAAGAGTTTCTATCTTAAAGAGTTTCTATCTTAGAGGTGTATATAGTTATGGCCTGACAATACCCTCCATCGCTCAATTGAGCGAGACAGACCAATGGCTTGATACCAAGCTTGTATATCATGGCAATTCCAGATTGAAAGCCTCAAAAAATCATTCCTTCTCCATACAGAGTGGGTTAAACAATCGTTTTATTAACACATCATTGTCAATAAGCTACGAATACTCACCCGATATGATATGCAGTCAGTATCTCCCAACAGATAGATACATGCTTGAAACCATAGTAAATCTTGACAGCTATCACGAAATCAAGGGGATGTTGGATTTAACTATTACACCCTTGGGGAATTCCAAACTTACATTTTGGAACAGAATTATTGCAGGCGATGTAAGTGGTAAGAATTCGTATTACAGTTGGTCAGGGTATCGATTTCAGTGGATGTCAGCATTGTCTTTAAATCTTGATAAATGGACAGCTTCCGCATTCTATCAATACCCCGGTCAAGTCGCAGATGGACAGCTTATACGGCCTCGGGCTCAGGCATGGTATGCCGAGGTTTATTATCGACCGATTTCCAATCTTTCAGTTGGACTTAAATGGTTCATGCCATTTGGAAAAGGATTCAAGGAAAGTGAACATACTATCAAAGATGCGCCGGTTTATTCAGAGAGACATTTTGATATAATGGATGGCGCAAATTATATTGCGTTCGAATTGTCTTGGAATATGTCATTCGGTCGTAATCAAAACAGAGAACGTCCTCAATTGGATAAAGGAGATAATGATTCGGGACTTTTGAAAAAATAAGTGTATGTTTAAAGTGGTGCGGGTAGCGGTCGAAGGGAAACAGGTTGAGGGGAAAAGTAATTTTTTTTGGTGGATTCGGAAAAAAGTATTAACTTTGCAGTCGAAAAGCCGTTAAGGCCATCGGGGCGTAGCGCAGTCCGGTTAGCGCACCTGCTTTGGGAGCAGGGGGTCGAAGGTTCGAATCCTTTCACCCCGACGATAT
>CANPMT010000101.1 GCA_947575235.1 uncultured Porphyromonadaceae bacterium | reverse complement strand
CGGCCCGCGCCGGGCCGCGCCAAAAGCTAAAACCAAAATCAATGTTAAATAAAAAACAAAATACCCTGTTATTAATAACTGTTTTTGCACCTAGGGACGCGCCGTGGCGCGTCCACAGGTAATAACAAAATACATGGGTAATCATTATTCACACCATTCCACAAACCTGATTAACATAATTTATTTAATTTTATCATATCATTAATAATTACTTATCCCCACCTGTGGGGCAATAAACTTATGTCTCAGGAGGTTTAATATGTGTAACAGCAGTATTAAGAACTGTTCACAGTTTCTTAGAAGCGGAATAAACTTAACCACTATGGGTGAAAGGCATCAATTTCGGGCCGATTGGCATACCTACGAAGAGGGCATTTTCTTCGTCACCATCTGTTGCAAGGAGAAAAATTGCTATTTCGGGAGCATAAAAGATGGTGTGATGCATTATTCCGTGATAGGTCAAGAAATCGAAAATCGAATTATACGGCTGCCTGAACTCCACGATTATTGCACTCTTGACAATCATGTTGTAATGCCCAACCACATCCATCTCGTCATAGGAATTAGCCGTCGTGATCTGACAACATCTGACGAAACAAAAAAGATTGGATGTCTTAAACCCACGAGGGAGGGTAAGGAATGTTTCAACAACCACCATAACTCAGCATTGAGCATCGTCATAAATCATTTGAAAGGTCATATCTCAAAGTTTGCAAAAGCGAAAGATATAGCTTTCGAATGGCAACCACGCTATCATGAGCACATCATCTTCGACAATATTGCCTATCGCAACATCATGAACTACATAGATAATAATGTAGAGAACTGGGATAGGGACCGCATGAATAAAAATGCAACAAACCCATTTACCACAAACGAAATCTTAAGTAGGGACGCGCCGCGGCGCGTCCACGGGTAATAACAAAATGCATGGGTAATTAATAACATAATGCATGGATAATTTAAAAACCGATATAATACGGGGTGGGATACCGTATTATATCGGGTTTATCGTATTATATCGGTTTGGGATAAATGCATTTTGACCCGTGGACGCGCCACGGCGCGTCCGTACATTCATCGGCGCGTCCGTACATTCATCGGCGCGTCAAATACATTCATTGCTGTGTCGTCATCGGATTATCTTGCTGACGCCGTCTTTGCTTACCACGATGTTGATGCCAGGCACCGGCGAGTCATGTCGTATGCCCATCAGGTCATAATAGACCTCACTGCCGGTGCCATCCTCAAAAGGGACGCTGACAGAGTCTTCGGCTCCGTAGAGTGAGGTGAGTCGCTTAACCGCCTCGCGTAGACGGTCCTCATCAAACTTCATGATCTCGCGGTCGTAGCTCATGATGCCGTTTACCTCGGTCTCTACGTCGGTGGTCTGTGTGTACACAGCCGACGAGAAGTTTACCTTAACTCCATTCTTGTTGACGTAACCGTTGGCCACATTCTCTATCTGGTCGATAAGCTCCACAAAAGCATCGGTCAGCTCCTTCTCATTGGCGAAGGTGTTATAGGTCTGTGAATTTCGGTCATACCAACGGTGACCGGGCATGTTGCGGCCAAGACCACCATACTCTCCCAGAACGAACGGACGGGTTGAGTCTACCACACCCTCGAAGATGTGTACCGGACGGCCGTAGTCGTGCATGTCGACAAATGTGCCCTCCCCGAGCTTGTAGTGGTTGCCACCGCTCGCGGGGTTAACCAGACGGGTGTTGTCAAGGCTCTGTGTGAACTCAGTGATCTCAGCTGTCTTGAACTGTCCCCAGCGCTCGTTGAAGGGGGTCCAGACCACGATGCAGGGATATGAGTAGTGCTGGTTGATGATGTCGGCCCATTCTGCCTTGAAGTTCTTCTCAAGGGTCTCGTTCTGGCTGCACTTGTGCTCGGGATACCATGTGTCGGTGATCCAGTTACCCTCATCTGTGGCGAAGGCCGAGGGCATATCCTGCCATACAAGCAGACCGAGACGGTCGCAGTGGTAATACCAACGGGCGGGCTCCACCTTCATATGCTTGCGGATCATGTTGAAGCCCCAGTCCTTGGTGCGCTGTATGTCGTAGACAAGGGCATCCTCTGTGGGAGGGGTCAGCAGACCGTCAGGCCAGTAACCCTGGTCGAGAGGACCGAACTGGAAGAGGTCTTTGTTGTTGAGCTGCAGACGCCAGAAACCATCTTTGGTCTTGCGTGACGAAATCTTGCGGAGGGCTGCGTAGCTGTCAACCTCATCCATTACATTGCCGTTGTCGGCCAGTGTCACCTTCACATCATAGAGGAAGGGGGAATTCGGGCTCCAGAGTTTCGCGTTAGGGATATCAAGGGTTACATTTGTAGCCGCTGATGCTGCAACGCTTTTTGAAGCCACCACTTTATCGCCATCCATCACCTTCACGGTAACGTTCCCTGTCGGTGTGCCAGAGTATGCAAGGTCGAAGGTAAGGGTGCTTTTGTCAACGTCGGGAGTTGTGCGGAGGTCGGTGAGATGGGCCTTCTCCACAGGCTCCATCCATACGCTCTGCCATATACCGGAGGTCGAGGTGTAGTTGATGTCACCGCCACCTACGGGATAACGGCGCTGTTTGCCGATGGGCTGCTTGCCGCCGTCAGTGTCGTCGATTACCTTCACATATACAGTCACCTTACCATCCTTGATGCTGTTGGTGAGGTCAACAGAGAAGGCGGTGTTGCCGCCGATGTGCGTGCCTATGGTGTTGCGGCCGCTTGTGCCGTTGGCATACACCCAGCACTGATAGTCAACGGCGTCGAAGTTCAGAATCACATTCTTGCCGTTCCATTCAGCAGGTATCTCAATCTCCTTCTTATACCAGAGGGCTTTCCCGGGTTCGAGGGGACGCATCACGCCTGAGAGGCTCGATTCGATTGCGAAGGGCACGAGAATCTCACCGTCAAACTCACCGGGGGTACTGTTCTGGTCGGCTATGGCATAGTCCCAGAGGCCGTTGAGATTCTGCCAGTCGGCGCGCTGCATGAGGGGACGGGGGTATTCGCCGAGAACATTCTCGGGGTCAACCTCAGCCGCCCAGCGGGTCTTGATATGATTACCTTTAGGTTCCCACGCGCTCTTCTCCTCTGCGGGACGGTATTTATCCATGAGCACCTTCATCCAGAGACCGCCTATCACGGAGCGGGCCGAGAAGTTGCATGATGTGCCGCGGTCGGCAAGGAAGAAGTCGCTCAAAGGTATGCGTGAGGGTGTCTCGTTGATGTAATCCCAGTGACGGTCGGCAAACTGGAGGAAGGTCTCTGTGTCGGGAGCCATGGCGGCGGTCCAGAGAATCCAGTCGCTCTTGGTCATCATGTCGCGGCTGTCGAGCGGCAGACCATACTTCTGCTGGTTCTTGAGATAGAACTTGATCTCACGGTCAACCACCTCGAAGGGGAAGTAGTGTGTGCCCCACATGAGATCCCATACAAGGTTATATTTCTGGCTCCATGTGCCACCCTTGTGGAATTCCATACGGTAGTGGTCGCCGTCGCGGGCGTCAGCCTCCCAGAGGAGAGCCATATTCTTGGCGTAAGTCTGGAAACGCTCTATGTCGCGTGTATTGCCGCCGATATAGGGGATCAGGTTGGCGTATGCGCCAACGGCCATGATTGCCTTGATCGAGAGGTTGGTGTTCTGCTCGCTCGGACCCTTGAAGTCGTCGGTGCAGAGCTGGTTGCCGGGGTTCTGGCCCTCGTCATGGCAGTAGTTGGCCCATGTGGTGAGCACACTGCGGTAAGGCTTGAGCCATTCGCCGTCGCCTGTGATGCGGCAGATGGCATCGCAGAGAAGCAGGAGGTTGGCCGATTCCTCAAGAGGCATCGAGTCACCGTAGACCTGACCGTTGGCCAAGGGGTACTGGCCGAGGTCGTGGGCGGCGCAGTTCTTACCCTTGCGCTCGTCGCTCAGGGCATACTCAAGGATTGAGAGCACCATAGCCTTCTGAAGCTCGGGGTTATACATCAGATAGAGGGGCGACTCGGGATAAGTGAGGTCGACGGTGTTGACACAGCCGTTCGACTTATTCTCCTTTGAGAAATAGAGCATATGGCCATGCTCATCCTCGAAGAGCTTGTGGGCCGCCATCACAAGACGGTAGTTTCCGGCGAGCTGCTCGGCATATTTCTTGTTGCCGGCTGCCAGACCGTCGTCATAGATCATCTTGTCAAGGTCGCGGCAACGCTGCATGATCGAGGCGTAGTTATCCTTGAGATATTTGAACTGGTCGAAGATGGTCTTTCCGTCGCGTGCGTAATATGCCTTGTAATTCTTGTGCATATACTGCATGTCATACACCTCGTCATAGCCTATCATCATGAAGTTGCGGGCCTCTTTGGTGTTGCCGAGGTCTTTCATGAAGGCCAATGTGGGCATGTTGCTGGCATTGGTGCTTCTCACCTCACCCTTCTCGCTTGAGGGGAGTTTGCCGGTGCTGGCGAAGGTCGACTCTGTCGTGAGGGGTGAGCTCATCGAGATCTCGCCGTTGATGGCGGGGATGTAGAGGTAGCCCCAGTCGATCGAGATAAGGTCGCCGCTGCGGCCGAGCACATTCTGCTCCTCGCTTCCGGCCTTGAGGTAATTCACGCCGTTCACCTTCTCAATCTCGGAGATTGTGGGCTGACCCATCTCGTTTACAGTGAGCTGGGCTGAGGTCGACACATAGAACTGCACCTTATGGTTCTTGCCGTCGGTCGACTTCACCTGATATGAGATGTAGTTGATCGGGGTGGAGATAAGGTCGTAGTCGTCGATAAGCTGAGGCGATGTGAACACAACATCCAGATTCACCGGACCGCAGGTAAAGTTATAATATGAGCTTGTGGCCATGACATCCACAGAGTTCTGGCGTGCCTGCTGGATCTGGGAGTCTTTCGGCATGACATTCTCATAGAGGCCGAAATCGATGTATGCGCCGCCGGTTGTGTTGTGGCAGTGGGCTGCTATCACATTCTCGCCGGCCTTGAGCTTTGACTTCATCTGCTCGGTGAGCTGCTTCTGCTCACCCTGGAGCCAGGTCTCGCCTGTGCCTACCACCTTCTCGCCGTTGATGTAGAGTTCAAACACGTCGTCGTGCGAGAACACCACCCAGAGGTCTTTGGCCAGATCCTCGGGTGTCAGGTTCACAGTGCGGCGCACATAGATGTCGGAGTTGGCATCTTTCCATGTGTTGTTGACGTTGGGATACTCGCCGGGCGTTCCCCATGCTGCCTGCTCTGTCTTCCAGGAGCTGTCGTTAAATCCGGGGGCTGTCCAGGCAGTGCCGTTCTGGCGGTCGTGGCTCACCTTTCCGCTCCAGCCGTCGCCGTCGATGGTGAGGGGGGCGATGGGCGAGAGGAGGTTAGTGCGCTCGGCACCCATGAAACGGTAGCTCACGCCATCCACACGGAGGATACCGTTGACGGCCTTCTCATGCTCGCACCACATTCGGGTGGGACCGCCGTTGAGTGTGTCATAGTTCGACCATATCGAGAAATACGGGTCGTTGGTCAGTAGTGGCACCGAAGGGAGTCGGAGATCCGATTCCTTATACGGAATGAAATCCTCGGCCGTCTGGGCCACCGCAGGGACACCTGCAGCCACTGACAGGGCAAGGATGCTGAAAAGTTTTTCAGTTGGTGTCATGATGCATATGGTTTATGTTAGAATTTTCACTGACGCAAAATTAGGCATTCGCGCCCGGGAATCGCGAAAATAGTTGTTCAATAACTGCAAATCCGCGGTCATTAACCCCTGAAAAGTGTATACTTCCGTGCAAAAAATGTCTTTGACCAAGAATTTTCATAAATTTGAACAGATTTTCGCATTTTTTTCGACGCCCCCTGCCTACTTTTGCAGCGTCATACAGACCTGACACTTGCACAACATGAAAATAGTTATTAACCTTAATATAACCACAGCATGAAACAAAGAGACATTCTCTTGGGGCTGGGCCTCATGGCCGGCTGCAGCGCTTTCGCTGCTTCATCACCCTTCCAGGGTAGCCCTGCTGCTGAAGGCACATTCTATCTCTATCAGGTAGAGACCGGTCAGTGGCTTCAGTCAAACATGAAGTTTTTGGACCAGTGGACAACACTTGCCCAGCTTGACAATGTAGGCTTCGACGTACAGCTTAAGAAGATCGATGGCTTCGAGGGCTTCCAGCTTTTCTGTAACTACACGGCCAATGGCGAGCTCAACGGTTCGGACGAGGACCGCTTCTATCTTGACCAGGCCGACCGTGACCTGACCGACTGGGTGTTCGAACCTGTCACCGTAGATGGTGTGCCCAACGCCTATAAGATTATGGTGAAGGCCAAACCTGACGCAAACGACCGCAGCAAGATTGCCGAGGATAAATATATCGGAGCCGCCGACGGCGAACTCTCCGACAACCCTACCGACTACACATGGCAGCTCGTAAGCCGCGAGGAGCGTCTTGCCAAGATGATTGAGGATGTGAAGAACGGTCCCGTTGACGCTTCCTGGCTTATCCCTTGGAACGACCTCGGCCGCAACGATATGCGCGACCGTCTCTGGACCAAGAATGTATCTAACGACTTCAGCGGTGGCACAGGCTTCGACGGACAAAGAGGATATCCTGTCCAGGAGGCATGGCACCGTGTGAAACTTGATTGGACTTACACAATCGAAGATCTCCCGGAGGGTACTTACGGTTTCGCGGTTCAGGCTTACTACCGCGACGGTGACATCGACGACGCCGCTCTCCGCGACCGCTATCTCGCCGGTGAGGAGAACCTCCGCGCCAAATATTATGCAGGCGCTTCCGAGGGCACTGTGATGTCAATCTTCGCTGATGCCAAGGAGAATGCCGAGGATGGTTTCACTCATAAGGTATACACCGAGGAGACTCCCGAAGGTGAGTTCAACCCCGAAGATGTGAAGGGAGTATGGGTGCCCAACAGCATGAACGATGCCGGAGCAGCCATGTTCAACGGCAACTATATCAACGACTTCATCTCTGTGCCTGTGACCGACGGCTCACTCGCTATCGGTGTCAGAAAAACTGACAACGGTGAGGAGACTCATCACGATTGGCTGATCATCAAGCGTTTCTATCTCCAGTATCAGAGCACTACCCCGATTGCCGAGGATCTCACAACCCTCAAGAACGAGCTCTCTGAGCTTATCGCCAAGGGTGAGGAGCTTCCGAGCGTTCCCTCTCTTGCAACTGCTATAACAACTGCAAAAGAGCAGCTCGAAAGCGCAACAAGTTCAACTTCACTTCTTGAGGCTATCGCAGCTCTCCGTCAAGTTGTTGACGCTGTAAGCGGCTCTGCCGACAACATCCGTTACTACAACGAGACCAAGGAGATCAACGACCGCAACGGTGTGGCTTATGACCGTGCTGCCGAAATCTTCGCCACTGCCTCCACAAAAGATAACTTCAAGGATGCACTCATGTGGATGCGCTATGCACGTCGCCGCGCCGCTGCCGTGAAGCAGCCTAACGTATTCGAGGGTGCTCAGCCCGACAACGGCAACTTCTACCTATATAACGTTGGCCAGCAGCAGTTCCTCTGCGGTGGTTCCGACTGGGGTGCGCACGCTGCCCTCGGTATGCCGGGTATTGAGCTGACTATCGAGGACTTCGATGCCGACAACATGACCTTCCGTCTCAACACCCATCTTGAGAATGGCGAGGGCAAGCACTATATGAACGACCGTGGCTACATGGATACCGCAGGCAGCACATTCCGCTTCACACCGGTTGATGGCCAGGTTAATGTGTTCACAATCACTCAGGCTGACTATCCTGACGCTATCGTGATCTATGACCCCACTTGCGCTACCGACAACAAGAATAACGACGAGACAACAGTAAGCTGCGAGTCTCGCTCAGGAAAGGCTGACGACCCTGACGCTCACTGGATGCTCATAACACGTGCAGAGCGCGACGCCCTCCTTGAGAAGGCTACTCTCGAGAATCCTGTCGAGGCTACCCACTACATCAAGAACCCCAACTTCAACCAGCGTGAGGATACAAGCGTTTGGGATTGGAGCAACATCAACGTAGGAAGCGCTGGCAGCAACCATCCTGACTTCATTGCTGAGTCTTGGAATCAGGAGATTTGCAGCCTTAACCAGATGGTAGAGGGTCTCCCCGCAGGTATCTATGCGTTCCGCGCACAGGGTTACTACCGCAACGGTAGCCACGTGGCTCAGCCCGACCTTTCATTCGAGGTTGACAATGTGGTATTCTATGCCAATGAGGCAGAGATGTTCCTCCCCAACATCACCAGCGAGAGCTTCAACGCTCCCGGTGAGGGCGACAACGCCACTGCCGAGGATGGAACAGTTTACAACTATCCCAACAGCATCGACCAGGCTCCCGCATTCTTCAAGAGCGGCCTCTATCCCATGTATGTTGTAACTGAAGTTGTCGACGGCGATCCGGTTGCTCTTGGTGTGGAGACTCCTGATGGCTGCGTTAGATCTACTCCCGAGGACTGGGTTGTAGTAGATAACTTCCGCGCTGTCTACTACGGAAAGGATACTACAGTCGAGGCTGTGCAGGAGAAGATTGCCAGCGGCGTAATCTCTGTTATCGACTCCGAGACAGTGAAGGGCGACAACCGCATCTTCAACATCCAGGGCTTCCAGGTGAAGGACGCGACAGCACCCGGCATCTACATCCGCAACGGCAAAAAATTCGTAGTGAAATAAGTAAGCATTAACTCAACTACAGGTTAGACCTTCAACAATATATGACATCGGCTA
>CANPMT010000100.1 GCA_947575235.1 uncultured Porphyromonadaceae bacterium | reverse complement strand
ACCTGTGCCGTCAACGATTGAGATCTCCTTATCGAGCATACCATCCGTATGACGCACCTTTGCGGTGAACACAGCTCCTCCGTCGGAAGTTGTGGCTACATTACCGTCGTTTGTGTCGAAATCACCGCAGTCAGAGTGAAGATTCCATGCGGCAGTGCCGTCAGGAGCGGTGCGGAGAATGCAGAGATTGTTGTTCATACTGTTGCCGGCGTTATAGAGAGCGCCACGGAAGAGTGTCTCACCTGCATAATTGATATCAGGTAAAGCCTCCGTTGTGCCACCTACGAGATGCCAGTAGGCACCTCCGTCAGAAGCCGGGCTCACCGCCTCCGCCTGGTCGCCACTTGAAGTCTGTCCGTCAAATATGTTGGCCCAGTCAAGAACGGGGGTTGTCTGCGCGCCTGCCGAGAATGCACACAGTGAGGAGAGAAGGAATAAAGTAGCAGTTTTTCTCATACGATGTAAGGTTGATTTTTACCGCTGCAAAATTACATACCCGTTCCAAACCCCGAAATCCTCATCAATAGGTATATTACGGCCATTCTATACCTACATATGGTGATTGCCTGTGGAAGGTGTTTTTTATAATTTTGCAAAGGAATATCCCGCGAGCGCTTTGCGGGGGATTATCTTGACATGTACCGATTATCAACTTATATATTATACCTTACATCACTCTCTCCGCACGCTCCGGAAGCGGCTGTCACCACCGATTCCATAGCTGTGTCGCAGGCTGATTCCATCATGATGGCCCGTCTTGACTCTCTTACCCGGACTCTCGACGAGCTGGTCGTGGTGGCCAAAGAGGGGGAGGGGCTCACGAGCACATCCAAGATAGGCCGCGATGCGATGGACCATCTTCAGCCCACATCGTTTGCCGACCTTCTCGAACTCCTTCCCGGCAACATATCGAAGAATCCCGAGATGGGTAAAGCCAACACCATAACCCTGCGTGAGACAGGCAATCTCGGAGCCACAGGCGCACCTTCCGACAACGATGACTATGCCATATCATCGCTTGGCACCCTCTTCATGGTGGACGGCGCTCCGGTAAATAACGACGCCAACATGCAGACTCTCGGCACATATTCGGCCGACGGGGCGGCCTCGGCCCGCAACACCACCAACAAGGGTGTTGATATGCGTTCCATATCAACCGACAATATCGAGAATGTGGAGATTATCAGGGGAATACCCTCCGCTGAATATGGCAACCTTACCTCCGGTGTGGTGAAGATAAAACGTATCAACCGCACAACGCCACTCTCGGCGCGTTTCAAGGCCGACGGCTACAGCAAACTTTTCGCTGCCTCGAAAGGATTCGGGGTGGGTGAGCGCGACATGGTAATCAATGCCGACCTGAGTTATCTCGATTCAAAGGCCGACCCACGCGACAATCTCGAGAATTACCGCCGTATCACCGGATCGCTCCGTTTCAACAGCCAATGGGATTCGGAGATGATGAACATCCGCTGGAACATAGGCGGCGACTACACCGGCTCGTTCGATAATGCCAAGACCGACCCTGACCTGAACTACCTCAAGGTGGATGAATACCGCAGTTCATACAACCGTATGGCTCTCACATCCGATCTTCTCCTTACCCTCAACAATCCACGTCTATTCGACGAGTTCAATCTGAATACGTCGCTCAGTTATGAACGCGACCGCCTCACGCGCCGCAAACAGGTGGCGCCGCAGCGTGCCTCGATAGCCCCCACAACCATGAAGCCCGGCGAGCAGATCGGTGAATATCTTCTTGGTGAATATATTGCCGAGTTCGAGAGCGACGGCCGACCCTTCAACGTATTCCTGAAAGGTAAGGCTGCCGGTTCGCGCACATGGGGAACCACGACACATGACTACAAAGTAGGATTGGAATGGACACTCTCGAAAAACTATGGAGGTGGACAGATCTACGACCTCACACGTCCACTCTCCGCATCCTGGACATCACGTCCGAGGAGATTCCGGGACATACCGGCCCTTCAGGTGCTCAGTTTCTTTGTGGAGGATAATTTCACGCTCCCTGTCGGCGCCAATACCCTCACGGCACAGGTGGGGGTGCGCTCAATACAGTTGCCCTCGCTTTCAAGTGAATACTATCTGGCTAACCGTCCCTATTTCGACCCACGTGCCAATGCCTCATGGACGTTCCCGTCGTTTGATGCAGCAGGCAGTCCTATGACCGTGTCGGTGACCGGAGGTTACGGACTGACGACGAAGATGCCGACCATCGACTACCTCTATCCGCAGGCACAATACACCGACATCATACAGCTGAACTATTACGATGTCAACAACCCGGCGCAGAATTCCTTGGTGAGCCTCATGACATATATCGACGATGCCACCAATTACGACCTGCATCCGGCCCGCAACCATAAATGGGAGGTGTCGGGTGCCATATCCTGGAAAGGGAACTCCCTTAATGTCTCCTACTTCGAGGAACGCATGAATTCCGGTTTCCGCTACCAGACCATCTATTCACCCTATGCCTACAAGGACTATGACGAAGGCTCGATAGCCGCCGGAGAGCTCACAGCCCCACCTGTGCTCGGCGACATCCCCTACACGGAGGCGAGTGTGCTGAAAGGATACCGTATGGTGACCAACGGCACGCGCCTCGATAAACGAGGCGTGGAGTTTACACTCACCACCACAAGATGGAAAGCCCTCCGCACACGCCTTATTGTGAACGGAGCATGGTTGCATTCGGTCTACTCCAACAGCGGGATGATGTATTCTCCCGTCACCGAAGTTGTGGGGGGTATGCCGGTAAGCGACCGCTACGTGGGTCTCTACGACTACCGCGACGGACGAGTCAACGAACAGGTCAACACCAACTTCCTCTTCGACACCCAGATTCCGAAATGGGGATTGGTGTTCACATCAACTTTCCAGTTCATGTGGTGGGTGAAGACCACACGTCTCCCCATGGACGGAGTGCCCCTCTATTATCTTGATGCCGCGGATGGCGCCTTGCATCAGTACACCACAGCTTCCGAGACAGACGCCGCGCTCCGCTTCCTTATCAAGACCTATAACGACGACGTGTTCCGCACCGTGAAGATACCGTTTGCCGGCTACTTCAATCTCAAGGCCACCAAGACCATCGGGAAGCATCTGAAAGTGGCATTGTTTGTAAACCGCATACTCGACTGGTTGCCCGACTACCGTTCGAACGGTCTGTTGGTGCGCCGTTCGACCGACGCCTATTTCGGTATGGAACTAAACCTTTCACTTTAACAGCATTGACATGAGAGATATATCAGCACTGTTTACACTTATCCCCGCAGCCGCTGTCGCGCTGACCGGCTGCGACGATTCAATGACCGGATCTCTGCCGCAATCGGCTGTGGAGGTGCAGCTCACCCTCCCCGATAATGTCGAGGCCGATGATGTGCGCGACGGTCGGTTCTCATTCCTCAACATCAACACCGGAGCCACCGACACTTTCCTTCAGGGTGAGACAATATTCCTGCTCCCCGGACTGTATGACGTGTCATATTCGGCCGATGTAACCCTTCCTAACGGTGTGACGTCGCAGCTCAAGGCCCTCCGTCAGTCAGTTACATTAGGCGAGGGGGAGAACCGCATCATCCTCTCCCCCTATCTCAACATAACCGGCGACGACTTCATAATCTCCGAAATCTTCTTCACCGGCACCCTCCAGGGGTCAGGCAACCAATATAACGGCGACGACTACATAAAGATTTACAACAACACCGACCATGTGCTCTATGCCGATGGGCTGACACTTTTTGAATCAAAATTCACCACAACACAGAAGCTCGACTATACCCCCTCGATAATGGGTGAGGCTATGACTGTAGATGCCCTTTACACCATACCGGGGAGCGGAAAAGAGCATCCGGTGAATCCGGGTGAATACCTGCTGATAGCCGACACCGGGATAGACCACAGGGTGATAAATCCGAACTCCTTCGATCTCAGCCATGCCGACTGGGAATGGTATGACGTCAGCACCCAGCCGTCGCAGCTTGACATCGACTCCCCGACGGTGGAGAACCTCGACAAATGGTATTGCTACACCCAGTCGATTTTTGTACTTCACAACCAGGGACTGAAGGCTTACGGTCTGGCCAGGATACCTATAGACAGCCAGACATACATAAAGGATTACTATTATACCTATGACTACACTCTCGTCACACAGGCTGGCTCATTCCCTATGAACCAGAGCGCCTACCGTCTTCCGAATGAATGGATTGTGGATGTGGTGAACTGCTCGGCCCGTTCCACTTACCAATGGAATGTATCGGCTCCGGCTCTCGACATGGGCTGGACCTGGTGCAGCCAGATTGAGCATGACAAAGAGCGATATTTCAAGGCTGTGCGTCGCAAGATGATAGCCATCTCGCCTGAAGGATATCCCATATTGCAGGATACCAACAACTCTTCTGAAGATTTCAATGCCTGTGTCACCCCCTCCGAGATTGAACTGCAGGGCACTGCCACAGACGTGAACGGCACCCCATGCACTGTCATAACCTACGACGGAATAACACCGGTGGAATGAGAATAGAGAGAGTAATATTATCAGCGCTTATGGCAGCTCCCTCTTTGATATGGGCAGACTCACCCTCTGTCGTGATGAGTCTGCTCAATCATGAACGGCGCACTTCCGCTATAGGCTGCCGCAGTTGGGAGAATCCCTCACTCATGAGCTGGAAGGAGTCCACGTCGCTCAGCGGGGTGAGGGTGGGATATGAGAAGGAGCACCAGTCGGCTCCCGTGGTGACAGAGGAGGGTAGAGGTGGATATGACTGGCTCTTCGATGCCCACGCATACATACACTCCGGCTCTTCGACCGTATGGGGCGAAGCCGGCTACTCAAACGGTGTCTTGTCTGCCCCACTCTGGAATGAATCGGGGGAATATCAGCGGATACAGCCCTATCTGATAGCCGACAGTATCGGAGGCGACCTTAGGCGTGAACGCTACAACTTCGCCGGAGGTTACGCCCGGCGCGGAAGCCGTGTGTCGTGGGGTGTGGAGGGTGGCTACGAGGCGGTGCTCTCTTACCGTCAGAAAGATCCCCGGCCCGAGAATATCTCGGGTGATCTCAATCTCAAGGCAGGTATAGCGGTGAGTACATTCAGCGACTATCTCTGCGCGGCCTCAGCCGTTTTTGAGCGTTACCGTCTATCAACGGATATAAGCTTTGTAAGTGAGATGGGAGCCTCAAAACTATATCATCTCACCGGACTTGGCACACGCTACACCCGCTTTGACGGAACCGGAAGCCAGGTCTATAACGATTCTTACCGTTTCGGGGGCACACTGAATATTCTCCCGTCGTCCGGGCCAGGCTTCCTTATCAACTCAGGCCTCGACCGCACCACAACACGCCATGTCATAGCCGACCTCAACCGTCTCCCGCTTGCCAGCCTGTCAGGCACGTCAGGTTATGTAGAGGCCGGTTACAAGTGTGTGGCTTCCATTCCTGAAGCAGGCTATTCCTGCTCCTGGGGTGTCTGGGGGGGATGGAACGCAAGCCGCATACATGGCACAGAGAATATCTTCGGTGATGCCGCCACAGGAAGTTACCCTGTGATAGGTGACCTCGAACTATATGCCGACAACCGCTATGGCGGTTCGGTGAGCGGATATGTGGGCTTAGCTTCCCGTAGGTGGGAGTGGCACCTGCACCCTTCGGTAGGCTGGAACCATCATCGCATCATATATCTTTATCCACGTCGGGAATGGCTCGACGAGAACCTGACTTTCGGATTGAAGACGGGTGCCACACTGACACTCAGCCGTAAATCATACGTGACCATCAACGGAGGCTGGCAACATCGCGCACCCACAGCTTCGGCTCTCAGCCGCGAGTCGCGTTATGCCGACAAGGAGGATTTACAGTTATGGAGAGTGGTCACTGCCGATTATGAAGCGGCCACGGCACGTGCCGATTTTCTGGATGCCGGTGTGGCGTATCACTATCTCATAGCCGGGAAATACCTTGCCGGAGCCGGAGTTGAGGGATGTTACTCCAACTACAGCCATGGCATAGAGGCATACAGTTTCATAGCAACGATATTTATAAAATTCTAACATAATACAATATGCATAATTACAACCGACACATTCTCTCTCTCCTGATAGCCGGATTGGGTGCGGCCACGATGAGCGCCGAAATCACCGATCCGGCTGTGCGCAGAGGGGTTCTGCCCAACGGACTCACCTATTATATCTGCCGTAATACAGAACCCGCCGGACGCGCTGATTTCTTCCTCTCCCGAGGAATTGGCTCACGAGTCGAGGAGGCCGATGAGAAGGGTCTGGCACACTTTCTGGAACATATGTGTTTCAACGGGAGCCGTCATTTCCCCGATAACAAGCTTATAGAATGGCTTGAGTCGAACGGAGTGAAATTCGGAAAGAATCTCAACGCCCATACATCGGCCGATGAAACGGTCTACAATATTTCAGTGGTGCCTGCCGGACGGGAGTCACTGCTCGACTCCTGTCTGCTCGTGCTCCGCGACTGGAGCGACGGTCTCACCCTTGCCGATGCCGCCATTGATGCGGAGCGCGGTGTGATAAAGGGGGAGTGGCGTCATCGCGACAACGCCTCCTCACGCATGCTTCGCCGTGCGTTGCCCCGTCTCTACCCGGCCTCCCCTTACGGCGAGGCCATGCCTATCGGAACTATGGAGGTGGTCGAGAATTTTCCGCCGCAGAAACTGCGCGATTTCTATTCGACATGGTATCGCCCCGATGCCGAGGCCGTGATTGTGGCCGGAGATGTAGATCCCGACAAGATTGAGAAGAGAATAAAGGAGATTTTCTCAGATATGGCTCCCGCTCCCGGTAGTAAACTTGCCTCTGAGCCCGCATTTCCCGGCAACCGGGAACTCTCCGTGATTGTGGAGAGTGATTCCGAGCAGCCCGTAAGCATGATCCAACTCTATTTCAAGCATGAGGATGGAGCTGCCAAGGATGCTGACGCCGACCTCCGCAACGAACTGATAGCCGACCTGGTGGCCGGAATGATGGTGAACAGATATGATGACGTGGAATTACAGGAGAACACACCCGTGAGCAATATCGGCACTGGCGACACCAACTTCCTGCTCTCAAGCAAGACACGTGCCTATGTGGTGAGGGCGCAGAGCCGACCCGGACGTGTGGAGGAGGCTGTGTCGGCACTCTGGCGCGAGATGCTGAGAGGGCGCGAACTCGGTTTCTCGACCGAGGAATTCAAGAGTGCGGCCGATGAACTGCTCGGCAAGGAGACCACCGATGCGGCCAAGAAACGCAACCGCAGCAATACTGACATAGCCAAGGCGATATCCCATTACTACGTGGATGGGGAGACCGGTATGCTTGAGACCCCTGACAGCCGTCTGGAGAGGGTGAAGAAGATTCTTCCCGGCATCACTGCCGCCGACTGTATGGAGTGGCTACGCGCCGTAATCAATCCTGATGGCCGGAATGTAGTGATTCTTTCGTATAACAATGGGGGAGAGAACGCCAAATTACCCACTGAGGCATCGTTGGCCGAGGCCTTCCGCAACGTCAGAAACGAGAAACTGACACCATACACCGCCCCCTCTTCCGACCTGCAGTTGCTCAGCGCCGAACCGCAACGTGGCCGGATTGTGAGTGAGGAGCCTCTCGCACATTTCGACGCCACACTCCTCACACTCTCGAATGGCGTAAAGGTGATGCTGAAACCCACCGACTACAAGGAGAACCAGGTGTTTGTGAGAGGTGTGGGTGAGGGTGGATATTCGCTCAACTACACTCCCGAACTGGCTCCCTCGCTCAAGATATTCAATGAGGCTCTTTCACTGAGCGGAGCCGGTGAACATGGCAACAACGCCCTGAAACGTTACACAGCAGGAAGAGATATTAAGGTGTCAGTGATGGCCGACCGTAATGATGAGACAGTCGAGGTTTCGACAACCCCTGCCGACATGGAGGACGCCATGCGTCTGATGTGGCTCAAGGCTACTCAGCTTACTCCCGACGAGAACGCGTTCCGCGCATGGTATGACTCACGCCTTGACCAGCTGCAGCATGCCTCGACCGGAGCCGTTAACAGGATGGGTGAGCTTATCCATGACAACGTCTACAATCATCATCCGCTTGGGCATAAACTCGATTCCGGGATGCTCTCTAAAGCCGACTATGCGGAGATTATGAAGGTCTACCGCGACCGTTTCGCCGACTTCAGCGACTTCACCTTCTACATAACAGGCGATTTCGACCCGGCGAAGATGCGCGACTTGGTGGAACGTTACATAGCGTCGCTCCCTGCGGCAGGACGTGTGGAGAAACCGAAAGATATAGGCTACCGGTTCACGGAGGGTAATCAGAATCTGAGCTATACGGAAGAGATGCCGAATCCCACAGGGATAGTATATCAGTTCCGCCATATGGATTGCCCCTACAATCTCCGTAACATACAGCTTGCCTCAATTGTGGGCCAGATTCTCAAAGCGCGTCTGCTGAGCGACCTCCGCGAGGAGAGAGGCTGGACCTATTCCATCACCACTCACGGTGGTGTTACGGCCGGTATGCGGGGAGATGACACTGCCGAGTTCATGTTGCCTGTATATATCAAGGTTGATCCGGCGCATATCGGGGAATCGGCCGATATAGTTAAAGCCACCCTGCGTGATATGGCGGATGGTGTCAGTCAGGAGGAGTTTGACAAGGTAAAGGAGTATATGGTGAAGAGTTTCGCCGACAATCAGCGTGACAATGCCTATTGGCTCACCGCAATGCGTGCGCTCACCCGCTTCGGTCAGGATTTTGACGAGCCCTATATGAGGGAGATGGAGAGTATTGCACCATCTGACGTCTCGCAGTTTGTCAAGACTTATGTCTTGCCAGCGCAGCTCACCGAGATGGTCATGGAGCCGGAGAGATGAAAAAAATGGGAGGCAACCTCTGTTGCCTCCCATTTTGTTCGCCCGACATGGGCATAATCTAACGGGTGCAAGTCCCGAGCGTGCCCT
>CANPMT010000099.1 GCA_947575235.1 uncultured Porphyromonadaceae bacterium | reverse complement strand
CATGCTCATCGGACTGCTCGCAAAGACCGCCATCCTGCTCACTGAGTATGCCTCGGCTCGCCGCAAGGAGGGTATGTCGCTTGCCGCGGCTGCCATTTCGGCTGCGAAAGCGAGGTTCCGTCCCATCATAATGACCTCGGCCACAATGGTATTCGGTATGCTGCCGCTGATGTTCGCGTCGGGCGTGGGTGCTAACGGCAATATATCTGTGGGCGTGGGCACTGTCGGCGGACTCCTTTTCGGCACTCTCGCCCTTCTTTTCGTCGTGCCGGTCTTTTTCGTGATTTTCCAGTACCTACATGAGCGTATAATGCCTGCACGGCGTAAGAAGATAACCCTCTGAACGTAACTTTTGGCATCTTTTTATTGCATCCGTTCACCCCTTCTTTAGCAGCCTTCGCCAATTAAGACATTCGGACTGAAATTTTTATAACATTGTTTAATAACATATTAGCCCTGTCATACCTACTCATAGGTATTTCAAAAGGCTCAAAATGTGACGAACTTTGCAGAAAATTTCAGAAAGATCTAAAATGAGTAACAGCATCAGGTATTCCATATGCCTCACCATCCTCTTCTCGCTGCTTTTGTGTCCGCAGACCCTTTTTGGCAAAGGGCGCGACGGAATGATTTCGGGTAAGGTCCTCTCGATGGACCGTGAGCCGATCGACTATGCCAATGTCTTTCTAAAAGGCACACGATATGCATGCTCCACCGATGAGAAGGGTCTGTTCCACCTCCGTGCTCCGGAGGGTGAATACACCTTGGTAGTCTCATCTGTAGGGTATGAGAAGAAGGAGATGAAGGTCAAGATCACCTCTCAGGAACGTGAGCGCCTCACTATAAAACTGAAGGAGGCCGGACAGCTCGGCGAGGTGATTGTGGTGGGCAACCAGCTCAGCAAGGTCAAGAACTCGGCTTTCAATGCCACAGCTGTCAACACACAGGAACTTGTCAACACCACCAAGTCGCTCAGTGAGGCTCTGGAGAAGGCTCCGGGCATGAAAATCCGCGAGAGCGGCGGTGTGGGATCAGATATGGCTGTCACAATGGATGGCTTCAGCGGAAAACACGTGAAGGTGTTCATCGACGGAATGCCTCAGGAGGGTGTCGGAAGTTCTTTCGGGCTCAACAACATACCTGTGAATTTCGCCGACCGTATCGAAGTGTACCGTGGCGTGGTGCCTGTGGGATTCGGTGCCGATGCTATCGGCGGTGTTATAAACATCGTCACTGCAAAACGCCAGCGCAGCTGGTTTGTCGACGCCTCTTATTCTTACGGCTCTTTCAACACCCATAAGTCGTATATCAATTTCGGACAGACTTTCAGCAACGGTTTCAAGTATGAGATCAATGCCTTCCAGAATTATTCCGACAATGATTACTGGATCGATACCCCTGTCGAGAATTTCGAGACAGGATCTATCAACAAGCGCAAACTCGAGCATGTGAAGCGTTTCAACGATACATATCACAATGAGGCGATTGTGGCCAAGGCAGGTTTTGTCAACAAACCCTGGGCCGACCGTCTCCTCGTGGGGCTGACTTATTCGCACATGTACAAGGAGGTGCAGACCGGTGTCCGCCAGGAGATTGTCTACGGACAGAAGCATCGTCACGGCCACTCCCTCCTCCCCTCGGTTGAGTATAGCAAACGCAATCTCTTCACCAAGGGACTCGATGTGGCTTTCACCGGAAACTATAACAATGATATTGCAATCAACGTCGACACCGCCTCCTGGCGCTATAACTGGCGTGGTGAGAAGGTTGAGCGCAACTCCCCGGGTGAGCAGTCTTACATGAACTCGAAGTCGAACAACAACAACTGGTCGACCTCTTTCACCTCAACCTACCGTCTCGGCGACCGCCATGTGTTCATTCTCAACGATGTGATGAACACTTTCAACCGCCGCAATGAGAATCTTCTCGTCACCCCGCACACAAAGGATGAGTATGCAAAGGTGACGACTAAGAATATCCTCGGTGCCTCTTGGCGCTACGCACCCAACACTCACCTCAACTTCTCGCTCTTCGGCAAGTATTATTATCAGTATGTGGTCGGCCCGATAGCCACCACCTCCGCACAGGATGAGTATGAGTATTCGTCGCGCCGCGTAAACCATCCCGGATACGGTGTGGCCGGAACCTACCTCTTCCCTCTCGGATTCCAGCTGAAGGCTTCGTATGAGAAGGCTTGCCGCATACCTACGATCGAGGAGATGTTTGGTGATGAAGACCTTGAGATGGGCGACCTTAGCCTGAAACCGGAGAAAAGCGACAACGTCAACCTCAACCTGAGCTATAACGCCTCATTCGGTCAGCACAACGTTTACGTGGAGGGTGGCCTCATCTACCGCAACACCCACGATTACATCCAGCGTAACCTGCTCGCCCTCAGCGGCGGTCTCTCGGCTGCCACTTATATCAACTATGGCAAGGTTGTCACCAAGGGCCTCTCTCTCTCGGCGCGCTACAGCTACTCACATTGGGTGAGCGTGGGTGGCAACTTCACCAACATGGATGTGCGCGACCGCGTCAAGACAATCCAGGGGAGCTCGGCAGCCAACCTGGCATATGGCGAGAGAATCCCCAATCTCCCCTATCTCTTCGCCGACAGTGATGTCTCGTTCTACTGGCACAATCTCTTCCGTAAGGGTAACCAGCTGACGGTCACCTACGACAACCAGTATACCCACAGCTTCTGCTACAACCTCACCAGCATAGGCTCAACCAACTCTGATTATATGGTGCCCGACCAGTTCGCGCACAACCTCACGATCTCTTACAGCATACAGAAGGGACGCTACAACTTCTCGTTTGAGTGCCGCAACTTCACTGATGCCAAACTCTACGACAATTTCAGTCTGCAGAAACCCGGACGTGCCTTCTATGGCAAGATCCGAATCTATTTCGGCAACTGATTCATAATTCAGAAACTTAACAAACAACACAAACATATCAAGATGAAAAAGCACTACATTTTCAAAGCCATGGCGGCACTCGCCATCCCGGCTATGGTTCTCTCCTCATGCTCTGACAGCGACGATCCCAATCCCGATCCCAATCCTGAAGAGAGCACTCAGGATGGAGGCAAATTCGTCCTCGCGACCCAGGTTACTGTTCAGGGTGTGGCAACCAATGCCCTCGTACCGGCAGAATCTGTCGACTCAGGCAAAGTAAGCCCTCTCAACAATCCCTATGCCCTCAAGAATGACGGTGCAACCCAGTGGATATTCTATAAAAACTTCTGCTATGCCCTTACCTACAACCAGGGTAACGCAGGTCTGACACGCAGCTATATCCTCGATGCCGACAGCAAACTCCAGGAACGCGACGAGACCTATGCCATCAGCCGCTTCTCCTCTTACGGCATGTATGACGACTATATCATCACAATGGCCACAGGCAACGGCACCACAGGTGCTGATGCTGAGGGACACCTCCCCATGACTCTCAACGTCACATATCTTGACGTATATAACGAGCAGAAATCGGAAAACGACACCAAGTCGGGCAAGTATTCTATGGAGAACTTCCTCGGCAACGGTGAGTATGTCACCCTCTCAGGCGCAGAGCAGTCGGGCTCAAAACTCTATTGCGGTGTAATCCCGATGGGTCTCAGCCAGTATGGCTATTCTGACAAGTCAGGTCCTAACGGCACCTGGGTACTCCCCGGCAATGAGCATCTCGTAAACACTGCAGACGGTGGCTCAGGCGGCGGTTCTTATCAGGCCGGCACCATCAGCGCCACACAGTATCCCGACGAGTGCTGGGTTGCAATCTATCCCAACAAGGATTTCCTGAATCCGAAGATTGCCCACACCAACAAGATCAGCTACCCTGCCGGACGTTTCCGCTCGCAGTATTACCAGACTATCTGGGCTGCCGAGAATGGCGACATCTATGTCTTCTCACCCAGCTATGCACGCACACAGACCAAGGATGGTCAGAAAGGTTCACTCAAAGCCGGTGTATGCCGCATACCTGCCGGAAAGGATGACTTCGACAACTATTATGTTGACCTCGAGGCTCAGCTCGGCAAGAGCTTCATGCGTTGCTGGGCTGCCGGTGGCAACTACTTCATCCTCCAGACCTATGACGAGGCTTACGGCGAGGGCTTCTCAGGCAACGCCCACGGTCTTGCTATCTTCGATGCCGACAGCCAGAGCGTGAAGCCTGTCACCGGTCTCCCCGCAAGCATCCAGACAATCGGTAAGAATGTCTATGTTAAGGATGGATATGTATATGCCACTGTCACCAAAACCGACAGCTACCCTATCGTTTACCGCATCAACCCGAAGACTTGCGTTGCTGAGGCAGGTCTGACCATCGAGGCAAACGACGTTACCGGTTTTGGTTACCTCACTCCCCAGAAGTAATAACTTTCATATATCCCGTTGGCAGTCATTGCGCCCAATACGCAATGACTGTCAACTCATTATAAAAAATCAACCCGACCGACATGAAACTATTCAGAAAATTGCACCTCTGGCTCTCGGTACCTTTCGGCATCATCATAACTTTGATCTGCTTCTCCGGAGCAATGCTTATCTTTGAGCCGGAAATCACACGGGCCGTACAGAAAGATGTATATTATGTAGCCTCCTCCGAAGGTGAGCCCAGACCTATGGATGAGCTTATGAAGACTGTCAAGGCCACCCTCCCCGACAGTGTCTCCATCACAGGTGTGACAGTCTTTGCCGACAAGAACCGCACATATCAGGTCAATCTCTCCAAGCCGCGTCGCGCGTCGATGTTTATCGACCAGTATTCGGGCGAGGTGACCGGCAAATATCAGCGCATCGGTTTCTTCGGCACCATGTTCAAGCTACACCGCTGGTTGCTCTGCAGCAATAATCCTAACGGCGGCACAAACTGGGGTAAACTTATCGTTGGCATCTCTACCATCGTGTTTGTGTTCATCCTCATCACCGGTATTGTTATCTGGGCTCCGAGAGCAGCCAAGAAGTTCTGGATGACCATGACCATCTCATTCTCGAAGGGCTGGCCCGGCTTCTGGAAAGGTCTGCACGTGGCAGGTGGTATGTGGACTGTTATTATTGTTCTTGCCATGGCTCTCACCGGTCTTACATATAGCTTCGGCTGGTACCGCACGGCATTCTATGCCGTATGCGGTGTGGAACACACCCCCCGCGAGTTCGGCCAGCAGCCGAAGGCTTCTGAAAACACCCAACGCGGCGAAGGTCGTCCCGAAGGTCGTGGCGAAGGTCGCGGCGAAGGCCGCCCCGAAGGCCGTGGTGAAGGTCGTCCCGAGGGTCGCGGCGAGGGTCGCGGCGAAGGTCGCGGCGAAGGCCGCGGCGAAGGCCGTGGTGAAGGTAACTGGCATGTTCGCGGTGAAGGTGGCGAAGGAAGAGGCGAAGGCCGGAGAGGCGGTCGTTCGGAGTTCAGAAACTGGCAGGAGGTCTATAACACTGTCAGCGCTCAGAACCCTGACGCACCCCAGATCACCATCGGCAAAGGCACAGCCTCTGTCACAATCAGCAACTACGGCAACGGACGTGCATCCGACAAATATGAGTTCAATCCCCGTTCAGGCGAGGTTACACCCGGCACCCTCTACAAGGATGCCAAGGAAGCCGACAAACTCAGAGGCTGGATCTACGCCATACACACCGGTGGACTCGGAGGCATGACTACCCGCATCATCTGGCTCATCTGCGCGCTTATCGGTGCCACCCTCCCCTTGACCGGCTATTACCTCTGGATCCGCAAATCCTACCTCAAGCGCACAGGTCAGCTCAAACCCCACCGTCACTGATCCATTCCGTCTCATTGACGCATATCATACGATTCAAATTATACGTAAAAGAGATTGCCAAACCCATATGAAAGGATTTGGCAATCTCTTTTTTTACTAATTTTGCAGAAATTTTATTCCACTATGAAGATTACAAAACTTATTATCGGGGCCTGCCTCGTTGCGGCCTCAAGCGCAAATGCAGCCACCGAGACGGTTGGTGATTACGTATATGAGCTAACCCAGTTTCTGGGACGTCCCGACCAGGAAGCCATGATTATCGGTGTGGCCGAGGGATTTAAGCCAACCGGAGCACTCGTGTTTCCCGACAGCGTAAATTTCAAAGGTGTAAATTATGCTGTTGTAGGCGTCGGAATGGCAGGTTATGCCGGACATGACGGCGATGATCCTGTAATTCATGACTGTCCTGGTCTGACTTCAGTGCATATACCGGCCAATATCCGCTTTATCGGGGAGAATGAATTCATGGACTGTCCTGATATATGCCGTTATACGGTAGCTGATGGCAACGAAGACTATAAGGCATCTGCCGGAGCTTTGCTTGAGAATTATGGCTATGACGAGCCACGCTGGATGCTCTTCCGCTATCCCTCTGCCATTCAGACACCCACATATGCAGTGCCGTCAGAGATAGAGTATGTGGGAATGGGGGCATTCGCGTCAAACCGATATCTTAAAAAGGTATATCTGAGTGGCGAGCAGACTCTCTCCACCTGCTGGCAGCTTGGCAATCACACCATAGAGAGTATTGACCTTAGTGCACACAGAATGTATCATCAAAAAGCTGATGGCGGCATTTATTACGGCAACATTTTCAAAGGGGTGTGCCCGGGTGTGAAGTATGATACGTTTACGATTGATGCTGATTGCCGATATATGGGAGGCGGGGCTTTCTGTGAGGCGCAGGTGCGTGAGGTAGTGATTCCCTCTGTCATGACCGACTATGCCGAAGAGCAGGCTTTCCGCAACTCCACAATAGAGACTCTCACAGCCGACCATGCGCCATTTGAAATCAGCACAGGCTGTTTCCAAGGATGCGTCAACTTCAAGGGTATCACTCTGGGTGGTAATGAGTCAGGTAATCTGAAGATAAGGGATTTCGCCTTCTATGGATGCGAGGAGCTGGAGACCATAGGACTTGACGCCTCAGTAAAACGAATCGACATAGGATGGGGAGCATTCGCTAAATGCCGTAAGCTGACAGCCTTCCCTCTGACCAGCAAGATGAAGGTTTCCTCCATAGCCCCTTGGGCTTTTGCCGATTGCCGGAGTCTGACAGCTTTCTCTTTCGCTACTGTGGAGGCATTAGATGATGCTGTGATGGGTTACCAGTTCTCGGGATCAGGTCTTACTTCGGTCAACTGGCCATCCGGGATAAAACACGTACCCGGCGGATGCTTTATGAACTGCCGTGATTTGGTCAAGGTTAATCTGAAGGCAACCACAACTCAGTTAGACCCGGATTGTTTCAAGGGAAGCGGTCTGACAGCCATCTCGATGATGGGAGTCAGCAATTATTTCTCTTCAGCGTTCGAGGAATGCGATAATCTGGTGCGGGTGTATTTTCCGGAGGGTATACTTGAGTCTGACCTGACCTACTGGGATATACCTATGGTGAACACTGATGCCCAGATTGTGATAAACAACAAGAGGGTGAACGGGCTCTACCGCCAGACACAGTATTGGGACTCTTCCAACATATCTCTATACATGTCAACGTTCACTCCCGGTCAGGAACTGGGTACAGGATGGAAACGTGTATGTGTTCCCGGACGGGCTGAAGATATCTATTCTGCACTGACCGATGATGAGGTGGTGCCTATGTATTCCTACACCACATATCATGATGAGAAAGCCGTTGAAGTGGTGTCGTTAATGCCTGAGGTCAAGATAAAAGGCGTGACGATTGAGGGTGTGGAGGCAATTTTAAGCTCAGGCCGTTGGGTGGCTGACGACGCGGTGCTTGCGGACGGCAAGATGAATGTTACGGTAAACTATACCGTCAATAACAATGTCATGACCACAAGTTATGAATATCCGTATGAAGCCTCAGGCGTGTCTGCGACGGCAGTCGATGTTTACGAGCCACAGATTATCGTGCATCTGTCTGGGCTTGAATTTGTATCCACCGATCATTGGAACCTCTTCAACCAGTGGGGTGAGATAGCGATGAGCGGAGATACGACATCGGTTACAACCGACGGGTTGCCGAAAGGAGTTTATATCGTGGAGGCATGGCGAGGCAACACACGCCGTATTGTCAAGATAATCCGTTGATACATCAGCTTGATAAGAAACTTCAGACTGCACTGAAAAATTTTTCAGTGCAGTCTGAATATGGCTGGCCACTCGTTTTAACAATGATGTCAGAGTCTCACAATCTCGCTGAAGCTACCGGCTTTTATGACCCACATCCCTTGCGGAAGCCCTATGGCATTTATACCGGGTTCACATTGCTGACGGCTATGCAACATACCGGTGGTTGAATACACCTCTACCGTAATGTCACAACCTGTAGGATTCACAATCTCAACGTTGCCATCGCGTAGTAAGATGCGCACGGAATCCTCATCAGCTCTCAAACCCGTTACAGATCCCTGTTTTAAGATATATTGCAACGTATCATAAGGGTCGAAGAAGCCCTCGCCGTTGTGAAGATCCTCAGGATACGGTATATCATCGAGATGATTGGTCGCTTTTATAGCTTCCTGTACCTGCTCTATTGTCAATTCAGGAAACGCCTCAAGCATAGTGGCTATGAAACCAGCCACATATGGGGCGGCCATTGAAGTTCCTCCGGCCCACATATAGGGTATATCATCTACCTCATGTGTCTTTACATATGGACGTGAAGCGGCGGAGACAATCACCATTCCTGGAGCCACTGTCATTGGCAGATACCTCCCGTCGCGTAAAATACCGTAACTACTGTAAGAAGACACCGGATTATAATCAAGGTTTTCATACATACCCACACTCACGACCTTATGACCGCAAGCCCAATCGCTGATTGACATATCAGATCCGGGAAATGGGTTTCCCGGTTTGTACATGAGTATGGAATACTGTGCATCTGCAAATATATCCACACCCATTCCATCCTCGCCACCTATTTTCACACCTACCCGATAATTTCCAACCCCGGATAAAACGTTATTGAGAGGAGTATAATCATATCCAATCTGCAGATTGTACCTTCCGTTCTCCTCGTCAACATCACCTGCAAAGGCCAGCCAACCATTGAAATACTTGCGGAACACATGATTTGCCTCATCTCCATAGTCCTTTCCATAAATGTAGACCTCCTCTCCCGGTTGAGGTATTGCCTCTAAAAGCAAAGGAAATTCCTTATCGTTCATGTAATCATATATGGTCAACTCTATGGATAACGGCCGCTCATCGGCACTCCAGATATCTGTAAAGCCATACCATCCCCGTTTATCACTTCCACCTGCCTTTTCTATGCAGAATTCCACACTGTCATTATCTCCATTGAAGGTGTACACCATTGTACAGTTTGACAGCCCCTCATTTCCGGCAGCCATTACTATAATGGCATCTTCGGCACACATGTCAAGATATTGTGACACAAGTGATTTTCCGTCGTGAGGACCGTTATACTGTAAGCATTAACTCAACTACAGGTTAAACCTTCAACTTATAGCACATCGGCTACAACCAGGATAAGTTGTAGCCGATGTCATATATTGTTGAAGGTCT
>CANPMT010000098.1 GCA_947575235.1 uncultured Porphyromonadaceae bacterium | reverse complement strand
GAAATGAGTGCCTCTCTTTTTATAAGCCTGTCGGCGTATGTTATTTGCCAGCCTTCTTCTGCTCCTTCGCCCAGGTGTCTTTCAAGCCGATTGTCTTGTTGAATACCAGCTTCTCATCGGTTGAATCCGGATCGACTGTGTAATAACCGAGACGTGTGAACTGGAAATGATCGCCCGGTTTGGACTGCTCGGCGCCCCATGGTTCAATCTTCACATTCTCACGTATCTTAAGAGAGTCGGGGTTGAGAAGGTCGCGGAAGTCACCCTCCTCGGCCGAAGGATTCTCAACTGCGAAGAGACGGTCATAGTCGCGCACCTCGGCATCCTTTGCGTGAGGCACTGACACCCAGTGAAGGGTTCCCTTCACCTTGCGGTCGGCTCCGGGGAGACCACTCCTTGTCTCGGGGTCATATTCAGCGTAAATCTCCTCAATCTCTCCGACGTCGTTCTTCTTGACACCGGTACACTTTATGATGTAGGCACCCTTCAGACGGACCTCCTTGTCGGGTGAGAGACGGAAGAATTTCTTCGGGGGATTCTCCATGAAATCCTCACGCTCAATCCATAATTCACGGGTAAAGGGCATTGGATGCTTACCCTCCTCCAGGTTCTCGGGATTATTATCCATGTAGATAGTCTCCTCCTGACCCTCGGGATAGTTCGTGAGGATAAGCTTCACAGGATTCACAACAGCGCTGATACGTGTGGCTGTCTTATTGAGATCCTCTCTCACAGCATGCTCAAGCAGCTCGATATGATTGAGAGCCTCATATTTAGTGTATCCTATACGGTTTACGAAGTCCTTGATCGCTGAAGGGGTATAGCCACGGCGGCGCAATCCGCAGAGGGTCGGCATACGGGGGTCGTCCCAGCCGTTCACCAGATTCTCCTTTACAAGCTGCAGGAGCTTGCGTTTGCTCATTACTGTATAGGTGAGATTCAGACGGTTGAACTCAATCTGACGCGGGCAATATGACTCATCGGCCAGTTCCTTTACGAAATATTCGTAGAGAGGACGGTGAGGAACGAACTCGAGTGTACAGATAGAGTGGGTGACACCCTCGAAGTAATCGCTCTGACCATGCGCGTAGTCATACATAGGATATACCTTCCACTTGTCGCCTGTGCGCCAATGGGGAGTCTTGATGATACGGTACATGATTGGATCACGGAAGTGCATGTTGCTGTTGGCCATGTCAATCTTGGCACGAAGCACCATCGAACCCTCCTCGAACTCACCCTTGTTCATCCTCTCGAAAAGGTCGAGATTCTCCTCCACAGGACGGTCGCGGAAGGGGGAGTTTGTGCCCGGCACAGTCGGAGTGCCTTTCTGGGCTGCGATCTGCTCACTGCTCTGTTCATCAACATACGCCTTACCCTCTTTAATGAGACGTATGGCCAGGTCATATAGTTGCTGGAAGTAATCGCTCGCATAATAGAGGCGGTCGCCCCAGTCGTAACCGAGCCAGTGTATGTCGCGTTTGATGGCGTTGACATATTCCATATCCTCCTTCTGGGGGTTGGTGTCGTCGAAACGCAGATTGCATGTTCCTCCGAATTTCTCGGCGGCTCCAAAGTCCATGATGAATGCCTTGGCATGGCCGATGTGGAGATATCCGTTAGGCTCCGGCGGGAAACGAGTGCTCAGTCTGCCACCATTCTTACCGGCAGCGAGGTCAGCCTTGATCTCCTGCTCTACAAAATTGAGTCCGCCTTCGTTGACGATCTCCTCTTCAATGATCTCTGTCATATATTCTAATCTATTTGTGTCCGCCTTCCATAGGGCGGGGAATGATTGAAAATACAAAATTAATAAAAGTTGCCTTGGAATCAACTAACCAAGGCAACTTTTTTTGAAATAAGCGCTTATTTTCTCCACATTATCCTCATGGAGTTCAGTACGGCGAGGAGAGCCACGCCTACATCGGCGAAAACTGCCCCCCAGAGCGACGCTATCCCCAAGAAGCCTAACACCAGCACCGCTACCTTCACCGCAATCGCGCCGATTATATTTTCGGTAATTATCTTGCGTGTGAACCTGCCAATCGAGATAGCCTCCGCCACTTTTGCAGGAGAGTCAGTCTGAATAACGACATCGGCACTCTCTATGGCGGCATCCGCGCCGAGGCCACCCATCGCTATTCCTACATTGCTCAATGTAAGCACAGGCGCGTCATTGATTCCGTCACCCACAAATGCCACCCGGCTTTTCCGGTCGTTTATGGCGCTGCTTACAAATTCAGCCTTGTCAGCGGGGAGCAGGTTGCCGTATGCTTCCTTGATTCCGAGACGTGACGCATACTCTTTTACAGTTTCCTCCCTATCGCCCGAGAGCATAACGATTCTTTCTATTCCAAGCCTGTGCAACTCTTTCACTGCTTCAGCGGCATCCGGCTTTACGGTATCACCTAATGTGACATATCCGGCGAATTTACCGTTGACTCCACATGCTATTATGGTCTCGTTGACAGATTTAAGTGCGTGGGGGAGTGCTATGCCCTCTTTCTCGAGCAATGCCGCGTTGCCTACGGTAACCTCATCACCATCCACCATAGCCTTGACGCCATGTCCGGCCACCTCCGACATTGAAGTGGGATTGGGATAGCCGATGCCATTCCTCTTGGCGTAAGCCACAATGGCCTTGGCCAACGGATGAAGAGAGTTCCGTTCGGCGGCTGCCAGATAGCTCAAAAGTCGGTCGGAGGTAATCCCTTCGGGCACGATTCCGGTTACGGCGAATTCTCCGGTAGTGAGAGTGCCGGTCTTGTCAAAGGCGACAGTGTCGATATGCGTGATAGCCTCAAGATAGTTGCCTCCCTTGAAAAGGATTCCGGCTTTTGAGGCAGCCCCTATTCCGGCGAAGTAGCCTAACGGCACACTTATAACCAATGCGCATGGACAGGAGATAACCAGAAATACGAGCGCCCTGTAGAACCAATCATCAAAGATATAGGTGAAAGAGGGATTGAGAAGGCTCACCAGCCAAGGCACAACTACTGTCAGGGCTGCCAGACCTATCACGATGGGGGTATATATACGTGCGAACTTGCGTATGAACAGTTCTGCCGGGGCCTTACGGTCGGATGCCTCCTCCACGAGTTCGAGTATTCTCGACAATGCACTCTGTGCATATTCCTTAGTGACACGTATCCTTACAGTTCCCGATGAGGAGATCATACCGGCCAGTACATCCTCACCCTTATGCAGATTGCGAGGCATTGACTCTCCGGTGAGCGCGGAGGTATCGAACACACCCTCGTCGCTCTCAAGAACTCCGTCAAGAGGCACCCTCTCACCGGGGCGCACCTCGAGGATACTCCCTACGGCCACCTCCTTGGGATTAACTGCCGTCACCTCCCCGTTGGTAACCACATTGGCCACTTCGCTACGGAGGTCGAGAAGACCTGAGATATTGTTTGTGGCACGTTCCACGGCTTTATGCTGCAAGGTCTCGCCAACGGTATAGAAGAGCATCACTCCGACAGCCTCAGGGAACTCGCGTATGCAGAAGGCTCCGATACAGGCTATCACCATCAGTGTGAATTCATTGAAGAAATCCTTCTCCATCATGCTCTCCCAGGCCTCTTTCATAACGGGCCAGCCAACCGGAAGAAATGCTATGATATACCATATCAGCTGCACCGTCTCGCTGTCATGAAACCATGGAGCGGTCTGCTTCAATATAATGCCGGACAACAGCATAAGGAATGAGAGAGCAGGGGCAAGGAAGGAGGTACCTCCTCCCTCTCCATGCTCATGATTATGTGCATGCTCATGGCAATGGCAACCGCCATGATGATGTTCATGATGCTGCCCGTGGTCATGATCATGATTGGCGCAACAGCTGCCATGAAGTTTATCTGAATTGAAATTATCCATATTAGTTCTTTATTTACCGCAAAATTAAAACTAAAATAATGCAACCCGGTGTCAAAAATAAGGCTCCGGATCCAAATGCAGATCCGGAGCCTTGTTCTTTTGCGGAGGGTCAATTCAATTAAGGATAAGGGCAGGAGTGTCTGATCCACCGATGCACATGCAGACCCTTGCGAATTGGCGGACAAACATCAGAGACGAGGCGCGTGGGGCAGCCTTGTGCTTATTAATTATATCTGTCCGAAACGAAGTGGTAGAATCGTTCGTCATAGGCAATAGAGTGGTTTAAATAATTTTTACCTGACAGCGGATGTCTCCATCCACGATACAAAAATATAACGCTGCAAAACTTGATTTTATTATTCGGGAGGGGTCAAAATGTTATAAAAACTGCCCTCCGCATCTGAACGGAGGGCAGTTTATTGATAAAGGGACTTTATACTATCTGTAAAGTAATCAGAATGATGTGGAAGCTGAGGCAGAGTCTCGTCAGAGTGTGAGCACGATATCTTTCTCCGCCGCTATGCGTCGCAGGTTAAGGATGGCGTAACGCATCCTGCCCAGGGCCGTGTTGATGCTCACACCGGTTACTTCCGCAATCTCTTTAAAAGAGAGATTCTGATAATATCTCATGTTGAGCACCTCTTTCTGCAGGTGAGGGAGCTCCTCGATAAGATATTTCACATCCTCGCGGATCTGGTCGGAGATGATTGCATCCTCAATGGTTGCCTCACAGAGCTCCTTACGGTTAAGCACATCCACATCATCGAGGTCAGCGCTCTGAATATTCTCAGACTTCTCCTGACGGTAATAGTCGATGATAAGATTATGGGCTATGCGCGAAATCCAGGCGGGGAACTTGCCGTTTTCGGTGTAACGTCCCTGCTTGATGGTCAGGATAGCCTTGACAAATGTTTCCTGAAAAATATCGTTCGCTATATCCTCGTTCTTTATGATACGGAGGATATAGTTGTAGATGCGGTCTTGATGCCTCTTCAAGAGAATATCAAATGCCTCATTGCTTCCTTGCGCATAAGCCTTGACCAATTGCTCGTCGGTCATGCTATGATTTTTTGCCATTCTGTCTTGTCTTTTTACGTTAAGTAGAGTTGGTCGATAGGCAGTTTGTTTGGGTTGTTTTTGGTTACTTGGTTATTTGATACTACAAAAGTAGTCATTTATTATACCAAAACCAAAATTTATCCGCAAGAAAACTATTAAAAAATGTTAAGGCAACAATATCACAGATACTTTTCAGTTAGTTGTTAAACGCTTTTAACAAGCTTGATTGCCACCCAGTCCTTATCTTCAAGGATGTCAAGCAGGGTAAGGCCATAAGGCTTGGCGGCTTCCATCACTATATCAACGTCATGACGGTAGAATCCGCTGAGATACATCTCACCCCCTGGCTTGAGACGCGATGCGTAGCGTCCGATATCGGAGGTTATGACATTGCGGTTGATATTGGCCAGGAATATATCTGCCGGTTCAAGAGGGTCAAGCTGAGCTGCGTCTCCACAGATAAAGTTGACCTCAGTTGCATTGAGCCTGCCGTTCTCTACAGCATTCTCCCATGCGAAGGGATCAATCTCTATTCCTGTCACACAGCCCGCTCCGCGCTTCTTGCAGAGTATGGCCAGGATACCTGTGCCGGTGCCCATGTCAATCACGCTTTTCCCTGCCATATCAGCATTCAGGATATGACGCATCATCTGGCTGGTGGTGGAGTGATGTCCGGTGCCGAAAGCCATCTTCGGGTCAACAACGATATCATACTCTGCCTCCGGCACGTCGGTATGGAATGATGAATGCACCACACAGAGATTGTCTATCACAATAGGCTGGAAATAATTCTTCTCCCATTCCTCGTTCCAATCCTTACCCTCGACTGTCTCGGCTGACGTTGAGAAGGATGCCTCCATCGGAAAATCTGAAAGAATCTCTTTCACTGCATTCTCGTCATATTGGTCATCTCTGATAAATGCAGTGATACCCTTCTCGTCGGCGGTAAACGATTCATATCCTGCATCGCAAAGGAAAGCCGCGAGAAGATCGGTTATTGTCTCGCTGCATGGGTCGGATTCGATTCTGAGAGCCTTATAATCTTGCATAGTTTCTGTTTTTGTTGCAAATTTAGACAATCTTGCTGAATTATCAAAACCTATTCAGCGGCTATCGCCTCCCGGAGCAGGTCGCCTATGGTAAACTCTATATAGGAGTAAGTCTGCGCGGCTATTACTCCTGCGCCTGTGGATACATTGCTTGAGGGATAGACCGGATCGCCGAGTCCCACACTTCCTAATGACCCTGCGATTCCATCCTCAGCCACCCAGACTGAAATCACATGGTCGTAGTAGCTCTTTGAGATAGCTGCCAACGACAGATATAGTGGCTGATCTATCCCTGCAGGATTTCCGGCTTCCAGACTCCCTCTGTATTCAGCGTTCTTGTAAAGAAGATGGAGCGGATAAGTTGTGCCTGAAATCTGACGGTCAGTGAAGAATACATAGCCGCTTGTTTCCGAAATCACACTCTCAAGTGCTGAAACATGCTCTGTAAACAGGGGCTCCACGGTAGCATCCAGCGTATGGAAGCTGAAAGTGCCCTCCTTGGTCTCTTCTGTCTTTACAGAGCCGAGTGAACCATATTTATAGAAATCGGTCGAGCCACTATCATCAGTCACGCCCATTGTCAAAGCCAATGAGAACTTCCAGACATTCCCTGCGGAATCATATTCAGGATTTGTGATAAGAGGGTTGACTCCGTCAAGTTCCGGTGGTTGTGGCACTGTTACCTCACCCCATGCGTCGCCATAATCCTTCGAGCTCGCCTCGATCCTTATACGGTCGCCGGGAGATGGGAGATATTGTGCGACATAGCGGTAATAATAGGGGGAAGAAAGGATTGGCTCGTAGAATCCTGTTGTATATCTCTTCAATTCGAGAGTTTCCTTGAACTCATCATTTACGAAGAGCCTGACATCGGCATCAAAAACCCCAAGAGAGCTGTTGGCCGCATCGGCATCATTCCAGGTCCATGTGTGTGTCACCTCCACCTTGATAGTGTCGCCGGCTGTCACGAGTGAGCTTATGCATAACTTCTCCTCGTTATTGACGCCGGGGTCGAATTCAGTGAAACAACCGGTGAGCAACACCGGCAATATAGCGATAAAGAGTGTTTTCAGAATATCCATGTGTAAGAAACTGAAGGAATTATAGGAATAAGTCTTATTTTTTTGAATACGGGTCTATCCGAAATGATATATCCCGACGATGAGTTCCACTGACTGTAATCAAACACATAGTCGCGTTGCACACCTATTGTGTTGAGATTGCAGTAGGCATTATATAGACTGAAGGTCCAGAAACCTTTCCGTGTATGTCTCACGGCACTCAGGTCAAGTCGGTGATAGAAAGGGAGACGGAAATTGTTAAGGTCGGTTCCCATCAGCATATCGTAGTGCCACGGTCCAAGACCGGGATCGCTCCATAGCTGTGTGGGAAGCGTAATCATGTTTCCGCTCATCCCTGTCCATGCACCCGCAATCTCCCATTTCTCATTGATTTTCCAATTCACCATCACGTTTATTTTGTGACGGTTGTCGAATCTTGCCGGGAAAGTCTTACCGTGATTCTTCTCCTTGAAAGTCCTGTCGGCCCAAAGCAAGGAATAGCTGATATGACCGCTGATTTTTCCAAATTCCTTTGCCACCTTGAAATCTATACCTTTGGCCGTACCTTTTCCCGATGTCATCTTGTACTGCCAGTCGACAAGAGGGGAGAGGAGATAATATTCATCCTTATAGTCGAGCAGGTTATCCATCCATTTCCAATAACCTTCGACAGAGAACGTAAGTGATGGCATCGGACTGTATGCCACAGCTACCGAAATCTTATCGGCTGTCTGCGGTTTCTGGTCACCCACGATTGGCACCCACTGGTCGGTCGGCAAAGATATGGCGCTCATATAGAGTTGGTGGACGTACTGCACTGTCCGGGAGAATCCACCCTTCACCGACCAATCCCTTGCCGGCGACCAACGGAAAGATAAACGCGGCGAGAGATTGGTGTGGGTATGCCCCTCGATGTTGAACAGGCTGAAATGCAATCCATAATTCAGGCGGAAGTTATCGCTCACTGTCCAGTCGCCACCACCGTAGAGATTCCATTCATTGGCATGATACTTGGAGACGTTGCTACGCACCTGATTTAAGGAAGTGTTTGTGGTTATGGTGCGGGTGTCGCGGAATGGAAGGAATGTGTGGAATGTAATCGAACTGCCGAAACTGAGATTATGGCTGAGAAGGGGACGCCAGTCAAAATCTGCTTTCAGAATCCAGTCATTGATATGGTTGTCGGAATCGAGACGGTCCTTCTGGAAAGAGAGGATCTCCTCCTCATTCTTCACTCCATCTTCTGATGAATGTATGAGCCGTGAATTATAGCGAGAGAATGCGCCGGTGAATTCCGAGAAAAGATTGGGAGAAAGAACGTAATTCCAACCTGCCGAAACCACTGTATTTCCCCAGCGAAGGTTGTTCTTATCCTCGCTATATAAGGAACTGTAATCTGATTTCTCGTTCGCTCTCAGATAATCCTCCCCATAATAGAACATGAGATATGCACGGCTACGGTCGGAGAATTGATGATTGACCTTCGCGTTTAAGTCGG
The DNA here is from genome assembly GCA_947575235.1 of uncultured Porphyromonadaceae bacterium. Lineage (GTDB taxonomy): Bacteria > Bacteroidota > Bacteroidia > Bacteroidales > Muribaculaceae > Lepagella. Next base: position 1,188 of record CANPMT010000098.1, on the reverse strand, counting down.
TGAAGGCATATCCGAGATTTAATTTGTCGCCCGAGGTGATACTGTTGAAGATAGCGAATGCCGGTATGGTCAACAGGTCATACCATGACCTCCTTATCGCAAAGGAATATGAAGTATGTCCTTTCCAGATAGGGCCATCGATATTGAAAGCACCTGATGTGAGTCCAAGTTTTAATGACCCGTGATGTTCTGACATGGAGCCATCTTTCGTATGAACGTCCATATAAGATGAGAGACGTCCGTCATAGCGTGCCGGGAAAGTGCTTTTGTAGAAGTCGACACTTCTCAGCGCCTCGGTATTGAATGCCGAGAAGAGCCCTCCGAAATGATTTACCTGATAGAGTGGAATATTATCAAGCATATAAAGATTCTCGTCGGTGTTGCCGCCGTGAACATACATTCCAGCCATACCCTCCACACCGGCCGATACACCGGGTTCAAGCTGGAGAGTCTTGATGACATCGCTTTCTCCGAAAATTACCGGAGTGGAGGCAATCTGTCTGTTGGAAAGGGAGAGGGCTCCAATCTCTGCGGAATTCATAGTAAGAGTTCGGTCGCGGCTCCCCTCCACGATTACCTCCTCAAGCAAAGAGGGGTCGGGCGAGAGCTGGAAATCCAGTTTCATATTGGATGCCACATTCACCTTCGGCACGATTGATGACTCATAACCGGGATAGACTACCTTGAAATCACACATACCCTCCGGGATAGTGACCGAGAAGAATCCCTGTGCGTTTGAGACAGCTGAATATTTCAGACCGTTTACCTGCAATACTGCTCCCGGCAACGGCTCGCCGGTCTTCTCCTCGCGGATGAATCCGGTGACAGTGTATTTGCGTCCTGTTGCTTCCTGCTGTCGCTTCTGAGGATAGAGAATAATGTTGTTGCCTTTGATTCTGAATCCTACTGCCGTTCCACTGAATGTTTTTTCAAGGGCTTTCTCAAGCGGTGTGTCATTGAGATTCACCGTTACGGCAATCTCCTTTAGCAGGCCGGCGGGGTAGAGGAAATTCTTGCCGCTCTGGCGTGCTATCTCGGCAAAGACCTTCTCGGCCGGCTGCCTTACAGCTTTTAGTGTAACTCCCCCTCCGGCATAGATGCTGAGAGCCGAAAGTAATAGAGTTGAGACTGTTATGGTTAGTTTTTTATTCATAATGTCGGGCGACGGTTGAATGAGTCCGTCACAAC
>CANPMT010000097.1 GCA_947575235.1 uncultured Porphyromonadaceae bacterium | reverse complement strand
TCCAATGGCTTCTTGACATGCTGCCCGAATTCCGTGAAAACCTTGCGACATTCCGTGCCAGACTTTCAGTTGAGAAGGAGTCGCGACGAAAGCAGGGATATGATGAGATAGCCATGCGTCAACTCAGTGTGAGTGAGATAGAGAAGGAGGAACGTCGACTTGAGTCCGACCTGGCCCGATGGGAGGAGGGTGAGATAACGGAGTTCACCAAGGCGTATCCCTCGAAAGAGCTGGCCAGCCATGAGAACGACCTTTTCCGGCGGATGGCTATGGCCGCCATACAGGAGAAGCATCAGCTGAGCCACATCTACTTCCGTGAGGGCACTACCGTGGAACTTGAGGAGGATAAACTTTTCTCACTGTTGCCGACAGCCTTGACGGTATGGAAAAACGGTATACTTGATATAAAATTCAATGCGTTGCTCGCCCGCTTCAGAGAGATAGCCGGGAAAGGTGACCCGGAGGAGGAACGTAAGATACAGGCGCAGTTGTCGGAATACATCAGGATGAGGAGTGAGGTCGCGAAAAATATCGGCGACCGTATCCTGTCGCCAAAAAGAGGGAAGTGAATGAAACTTTCCGCCTCGGCCTGCGTCAAATTAATAAAACATCATAGAAATGAATATACTTGAGATTAACGGACTTGTAAAGAATTACGCCTCAACCAAAGCGCTCGACAATGTCAGTTTCGCAGTTGAGAAGGGTGAGATCTGCGGTCTGCTCGGCCCGAATGGAGCCGGCAAGACCACTCTTCTCCGCATAATAAACGCTTTGCTGGTAAGTGACGAGGGAACAGTTCTGGTGAACGGTATCCCCGCATCGCTCAAGGCCGGCGAGCATATAGGGTATATGCCGGAGGAACGAGGCCTTTACGAGAAGATGAGGGTAGAGGACCAGATAATGTACTTCGGGCGCCTTAAGGGAGCCGACCCCCGCAGGCTTAGAATAGTGATGGGTGAATATATGGAGATATTCAATCTCACCGGTCAAGGGAAACGCCGTGTCAAGGAGCTCTCGAAAGGTAACCAGCAGAAAGTGCAGATTATCTCCACATTGGTTCATGAGCCCGAACTTGTGATACTCGATGAGCCCTTCAGCGGATTCGACCCGATCAACGGAGCCCTTCTACAGGACCTCATAGCGCGTCTTAACGAGAAAGGGGCCACGATCATGCTGTCATCGCACAACATGCCCGCCATAGAGGAGATGTGCAACACCATGGCCCTCATCAATCATGGTAAATTGCTGGTAAAGGGTGAGCTTGCAGATATAAAGGATAATCACAAGACCTCAGAATATCTTGTCACCACACGCAATCCAATCTCACTCCCGCTGCTCAACGATAGCGGTCTGTTGACGAGTGTGGTGGCCACAGAGGGTGTGCGTGGGCGTAAGGGTAGTTCCTATCTGTTGAAGAAGCGTGATGGGGTGCGTAATGCCGATATCCTCGATGCCATATCAATACAGGGAGAGATACTGCATTTTGAGGAGCGTCTGCCAACCCTTACCGATATCTTCCTGGCCTACACGACAGGCGCGCAGGCACAGCCAGCGCATAAGATGGAGGTGGCTATGCCCCAGGAAGCTTTAAACTAACACACAAGCAAAATAATATCAGTTCAAAATGAGTAAACTATCATTGATAATAAAGACGGAATTCCTTACCGACATAAAGTCGAAAGGGTTCTGGATAAGCACGATTCTTGTGCCGGTGGGAGTAATGGTATTCTCAATCTTCATGGGCTTCCTCATGACCGAGGCCGACTCTTTCAACAGCACCATGCAGAAATTCACGCCTACGCCCGATGAGGAGAGTATGACTGCTGCCAAAGCCGTTGGCATGATGCTCGGAATGTGCCTCACCATGTTCCTCATGATGTATGGCGCGATGATTTTCAACAAAGTCAAGACAGAGAAATGCAACCGCATAATGGAGATTATCTCCACCTGTGTGGATGGACGCACAATGATGCTTGCCAAGATAATCTCCGTAGGGCTTGTAGGCCTTATCCAGCTTCTTGTCTGGGGAGGATTCGTAATTCTTGGTATAACCATATTCTTCATGGTGTTCCCCTTCAGCATACCATGGGATATAATGACCAATCCGAAGGTATACCTCTATCTGCTTTACATGCTTCTTTACTTCATCGGTGGGTACGTGCTCTTCGGCTCACTCTACGCCGCCTGCGGAGCCATAACCGACAAAGATAACGAGAATCAGGGCTACATGACAGGTCTTACCTTCATACTTCTGGCCACATTCTATGTAGGGCAGTTTGCGGTAGACAACGGCAGTTCAGTACTTGCCACCGCCTGCAACTACATCCCCTTCACCTCTCCCACGGTAGGTGTGATCAACGCCGTCACAGGTGTGTCGCCGTGGTGGCAGACCGTTCTGTCGATTGTGGTGCTCTATGCCAGTGCCCTGATATGTGTGATGTTTGCCGGCAAGCTCTATCGCTCGTCGCTTCTGCTTAAAGGTAAGCAATTCTCCCCCAAAGACTTGATAACCTTCATGCGTATAAGCTGAGTGTGAGATATGAACTTTCAGACAGAGGGTAATGTTATAAAGTAAACAACACTATAAACGAATTGCTAAAACATTACAGTTATGTCAGACGAAAGATATAGACACGAAAAACGTGAAGAGAGGGAAGAGAGATACGAAACGAAGATGAACTGGAAGAAAATCTGGTTATGGATAGGAGTGATAATCCTCTGTCTGATACTCTTCTTCTGGATATTCGACATCGGTATCTTCTTAGGCCCCAATCAGTGATATTGTTCCACAGCCATCAGTCCAGGAGGCAGACTATCCCCGAGGGATAGGTCTGCCTCCTGCCATATGCTGACAAAAGGGATGAAGCGTCAGCTGAGGCAAAAGAGAGAGCGTGTTTACTTTTAACCCGCTCTAAGGGAGAAAAAAATTTGTTTTTTATGGGCTGAAATGTTAATTTTGCACTTTGAAAGCTCCGGCAATGATTCCGGGGCTGTTAATAATGGTTTTCCAATCAGGATATGAAGACAAACATAGCGGTGTTTTTCGGCGGAAGGTCGGTTGAACACGAAATCTCTGTCATTTCAGCCTTACAGGCTATCAATGCTTTCGATAAAGCAAAATATAATATAATTCCTGTCTATATATCGAAGCAAGGGCGCTGGTTTACAGGTCCGGACACTCTCGACATCCGCAACTATAAGGATATGAAAGCCCTTGAGGAGAGGAGCGAGGAGGTGTATATGCGTCCGGAATATGGCGACTTCAACCTCTACCGCGCCAATGTCGGCGGAGGTCTTTTCAGCAAGAAGAATCCGGTTTACGCTGAGCTTCACGCGGCTATCCCTGTGCTTCATGGCTCGCATGGCGAGGATGGCATGTTTGAGGGTTTGCTTGAAACTATCGGCATACCCTTTGCAGGTTGCGACACGCTGTCGAGCGCCAATGGCATGGACAAGATCACCATGAAGATGATTCTCCGTTCGGAGGGAATCCCTGTTGTAGACTATGTATGGTTCACGGATAAGGAATGGGTGTCACGCCGCGATGAACTGATTGAGAAGATTGAGAACCGTCTTGGCTATCCTGTGATAGTGAAGCCGGCCAATCTCGGGTCGAGTGTGGGTATCGGCAAAGCTGCCGACCGCAGGGCATTGATCGAGAAGATTGATAATGCTGAGAAATTCTCGCGCCGCATCATTGTGGAGCATATGATCGAGGATATGATGGAGATCAATTGCTCGGTGCTCGGCGATGCCGACGACCATCAGAGCAGTGTGTGCGAGGAGCCTATCTCGAAGGGTGATTTCCTTTCGTATGAGGAGAAGTATGGCGGAGGGGCGAAGGCCGGAATGCAGGCCAGCGAGAAGAGAATCCCTGCCGACATACCTGTGGAGATGAGCGAGAAAATTCGCGAGATGGCCGGAGAGACATTCCGTGTGCTGTCGTGCCATGGCGTGAGCCGCGTTGACGTTATGGTAGACCGTAAGGATAACAGTATCTACGTAAACGAGATCAACACTATCCCCGGCAGCCTTTCCTTCTATCTGTGGGAGGAGAGCGGGATAACATTCCCCCAGCTTATGGATAAACTTGTGGCACTCGCTCTGAAACGCAAGAGGGAGACCGACCGCAAGACCTTCACCTACGATGCCAATATCTTCGCGATGGGGGGCGGCCTCAAAGGTGGTGTGAAGGGTGCCAAATCAGGAAGACATTGATAATAATAACCTCAACATACAAATGAGCAAGAAATTCAAGGAATACAGCAAACAGCTCAACCTCTCCGATATCAACAAGGAGATGTTGAAGGTGTGGGATGAGCATTCCCTTTTTGAGACCTCGATGAAGGTTCGCGAGGGTTCTCCTACTTTTGTCTTTTATGAGGGTCCCCCCTCAGCAAACGGTATGCCGGGCATACACCATGTTATGGCCCGTACCATCAAGGATATTGTATGCCGCTATAAAACCATGAAGGGATTCCATGTCAAGAGAAAGGCCGGATGGGATACACACGGACTTCCCGTCGAGCTGGGCGTGGAGAAGAATCTTGGCATTACCAAAGAGGATATCGGAAAGAAGATTTCCGTAGATGAATATAATGCGGCCTGCCGCAATGAGGTGATGAAATACACCAAGGAGTGGACCGACCTTACCCATAAGATGGGCTACTGGGTGGATCTTCAGAATCCTTACATCACCTATGACAGCAAATATATAGAGAGCGTATGGTGGCTGCTCCGTCAGTTGTATGACAAGGGGTATCTCTTCAAGGGTTACACCATCCAGCCGTATTCACCCGCTGCCGGAACCGGCCTCAGCTCGCACGAGCTTAACCAGCCCGGATGTTACCGCGATGTGAAGGACACCACCGCAACCGCACTCTTCAAGATAAACGATCCCAAGGCAGAGATGACCGGGTGGGGAACTCCTTGTTTCATGGCGTGGACCACAACCCCCTGGACGTTGCCTTCAAATACCGCGCTCTGCGTAGGACCGTCGTTCGACTATGTAGCCGTTCAGACCTATAACCCCTACACAGCGGAGAAGATTACTGTGGTATTGGCAGAGGTGCTCGTAGGCTCTTACTTCAAGAAGGAGGGTGCCGAGGCCGATATGGAGGCTTTCAAACCGGGCGACAAGATTGTGCCTTACCGAATTGTCGGAAAGTGGAAAGGTAGCGAACTCGTGGGTATGCACTACTCACAGCTTATGCCGTGGGTAAAACCTGTAGAGAAGCTCAATGACCTCAGTGCTGATTTTGTAAAGAATTACGCGGAGACCCATGCCGATAAAGTGTTCACCTCAGGGAATGATACATTTGTCGAGATAGCCGAGGAGGCTTTCCGTGTGATTCCCGGTGATTATGTCACTACTGACGATGGTACGGGAATCGTGCATATCGCCCCCACTTTCGGTGCGGATGACGCCAAGGTGGCCAAGGCTGCCGGAATACCCTCGCTCTTCATGATCAACAAGCGGGGTGAGACACGTCCTATGGTTGACTTCACGGGTAAGTATTATCCTCTGGAGGACCTTGCTCCCGAGTTTGTGGAGAAATGTGTGAATGTGGAGGAATACAGCCGTCATGCCGGAGCTTATGTAAAGAATGCCTATGACCCAACCTACAATGTAAATGGGAAATATGACGAGAAGGTAGCCCAGGAGCATGAGGATCTCAACATTATACTCTGCATGGAGATGAAGAAGGCCGGCGAGGCTTTCCGCATCGAGAAGCATGTGCACAATTATCCCCATTGCTGGCGTACAGATAAACCGGTGCTCTATTATCCGCTTGACAGCTGGTTTATCCGCACAACAGCTGTGCGTGAGCGTCTCATGAAGCTCAATGAAACCATCAAATGGAAGCCTGCCTCCACCGGAAGCGGCCGCTTCGGCAAATGGCTTGAGAACCTTCAGGACTGGAATCTCTCGCGCAGCCGCTACTGGGGCACTCCGCTCCCTATCTGGCGTACTGAGGACGGACGAGAGGAGATCTGTATCGGTAGCTATGGCGAACTTTACGACGAGGTTGAGAAGGCCGTTGCCGCAGGTGTGATGGATAAGAACCCGATCAAAGAGAAGGGATTCGTTCCGGGTGACTACTCGAAAGAGAATTATGCCAACATCGACCTTCACCGTCCTTACGTAGATGAGATTGTGCTTGTGTCGCCGAGCGGTAAGCCGATGCGCAGGGAACTCGATCTTATCGACGTCTGGTTCGACTCAGGTTCGATGCCCTACGCACAGATTCATTACCCCTTCGAGAATAAGGAACTCCTCGACAGCCGTGAGGTGTACCCGGCAGATTTCATCGCCGAGGGTGTCGACCAGACACGTGGCTGGTTCTTCACGCTTCATGCGATTGCAGGTATGGTATTTGATTCCGTGTCATATAAGGCTGTTATCTCAAACGGTCTTGTGCTCGACAAGAATGGCAACAAGATGTCGAAACGTCTTGGCAATGCCATCGATCCGTTCAATAATATAGAGCGTTTCGGCAGCGACCCTGTAAGATGGTATATGATCTCCAACTCTTCGCCGTGGGATAACCTGAAATATGATGAGCAGGGTGTGGCAGAGGTTAGCCGTAAGCTATTCGCGACACTCTATAATACCTATAAATTCTTCGCGCTCTATGCCAACGTTGACGGTTTCACAGGAGCGGAGGCACCGGTAGAGGCGTCAAAACGTCCTGAGATTGACCGTTGGATTCTATCGCTTCTCAATACATTGGTTGCCGAGGTTACCGAGGCTCTTGATGATTATGAGCCTACAAAGGCAGCTCGTGCCATCGATGAGTTTGTCAATGACAATCTTTCCAACTGGTATGTGCGTCTTAACCGCAAGCGCTTCTGGGCAGGAGAGATGGATGATGACAAGCTGTCAGCTTATCAGACACTCTACACCTGTCTCAAGACAGTGGCATTGCTGATGGCTCCGTTCGCTCCATTCTATTCTGACCGTCTCTATACCGACCTGACTGCTCCGGCAGCCGGAGAGGAGGGATATGCCTCAGTTCACACCGCGGAATTCCCGGTAAGCGATCCGGCTCTTATAGATGCCGACCTTGAGGAGCGTATGCGTCTCGCACAGGTAATCACATCGAATGTGCTTGCCCTCAGAAGAAAGGTTAATCTTAAAGTGCGTCAGCCGCTGCAGACCCTTCTTGTGCCTGTTGTGGATGCACATCAGCGTCATGCCGTAGAGGCTCTCGAAGACCTGATAAAGGCAGAGCTCAACATCAAGGAACTCAAGATTGTCGACAATGAGGAGAGTGGCCTGGTGAAGAGAGTGAAAGCTGACTTCAAGAAACTTGGCCCGAAATATGGTAAGATCATGAAGCAGCTCGGAAAGTCTATCACTGAGATGAGCCAGAAAGATATCGCACAGCTTGAGAAGGATGGAAGATTTGTATTTGCTACTCTTCCCGGCGAGCCGGAGATTACAACCGAGGATGTTGAGATCATCCCGGAGGATGTACCCGGATGGCTTGTCGCCAACGACGGCAACGTGACGGTGGCACTTGATGTGACAGTCACACCCGAACTGAAGAATGAGGGTATGGCGCGTGAGTTGATCAACCGTATACAGAATATCCGTAAGGGTAACGACTTCGAGATTACCGACAAGGTTAAGGTTGAGCTCAGCGACGTGCCCGAGATACGTGAGGCCGTGGAGGCATATGGCGATTACATCGCCGCTCAGGTATTGGCAGATTCCATTATCCTCAGTGGAAATCTTGACGAGAATGATGCCAAGGATCTTGAACTTGACGGCGTGAAAGCCTTTGCCCGTGTAAGTAAGAACTGATGGCTGCGACAGATAGAATTGATGCGCAGGTGACAACTCCCGAAGAGGGAGTTGTCGCCCGCCGTATCTGGATAGTGGTTGCAATCAGTCTTCTGATTGTCTTGGCCGACCAGATATTCAAAATCTGGGTGAAGACAAGTTTCTATCTCGGCGAGGATCTCCCCATCACAAGCTGGTGGCATCTGAAGTTTATTGAGAATAATGGCATGGCGTTCGGTCTTGAACTCTGGAACAAGGTTGTGTTGAGTCTCGGACGTATTGCAGCCGTGGTGCTCTTTATCTGGTTTGTGATAAAGATAAAGGGTGTGCGGATGCTCCGTACAGGTTTTTTTGTGGCTGTGGCGCTGATAATAGCCGGAGCTGCCGGAAATATCTTCGATTGCGTGTTTTACGGCAAGATTTTCAATAATCCCATGCCGCCTGAAGTGGCGGTTATGTTTCCCGAGGGTGGGGGGTACTCAACCTGGTTTGAGGGGAGAGTGGTGGATATGTTGTATTTCCCATTGTTCTCCTTCTATTGGCCTGACTGGATGCCCTTCGTAGGGGGAAATTATTTTGAATTCTTCCAGTTCATATTCAACATTGCCGATGCCTCGATATGTGTGGGTGTGGCACTGTTAATATTTTTCTATTCCTCAGATGCCTCTGCCGCTTTCCATTATATCGGAGAAGAGGGTAAGAGCAAGGATGATAGAGAGAAAAAATCAAGATTGAAATAAAATACCGATGAGATTCAGCCGGAAGATAATAACAGACAGGATGGCGGGAGGAGCGATGCTTCTCTCCGCCTTTCTTTTGAGCGGATGTAACCAAAGACCTAAGGAGGTTCTCTCTGAAAAGAAGATGGTTGCACTCATGACTGACATGCAATTGGCCGAGGCGTACACCAGCCTGCACATCAACGGACGCGAATCGCAGAATGCCAAAGCTGATCTTGCAGAAGGTGTGCTTGAATATCATGGTGTAACCAGGGAACAGCTTGATACCACCTTAGCCTGGTATGGCCGGAATCTTGATGATTACACAGCCTTATTTGAGAAGGTGGATAAAAATCTTCAGGAGCAGCGGAGAGAATACCAGAAAAGGGATGGAGTGGAATATGAGATTGCGCAGGGTGACCAGCTTTGGCCATATGGACAGAATGGGCAGATATCAGCATTGGGTCTGACCGACGGTTGGATATTCTCGCTTAACAATCCCGATCTTGAGAAGGGTGACTGTGTTGAATGGAAACTACATCTTGGAAGTTCGGCTCCGTCGCTTTCAGGCGTGTTGGGTGTGGAGTATACTGATGGCTCGGCGGAGGCCGTGACACAGGTATTCACTGGCCGTCCGGCTGTAAATCTTACTCTGCAGACTGATACCGGAAAACTGGTGAAACGTCTTTACGGCACGATGCGACTACGCAACAGCGACCAGTTGCCGCTCTTTGCCGACAGCATATCGCTTCACCGACTTCCGTTTGACTCACTGGAGTATTCTAAATTCAGGAGCCAGAAGAAGTATGGCATACCTGTAAGGAAAGGGAAGCCGGTTGAGAAGAATGATACTACAGTGGGTAAGGAGGATGAGAAGGTGGATAGCTTGAAGAGCTCTGCGGTGGTTGCTCCGGCAGTTGGAAAACCTGCGATCCGTCAGGAAAAGGCACCGGTAAAGGCACGCTCGATAGAGGAAAAGCATAAGGAATCTCTGCCGCGCCCCGGCAATTCAACCCGCCAGAAGGTAAGAAGAAAAACCAGGTGATAAAGAAACCTGAAGCGCGGAAGATAAGAGATAATTTGGAAGGGAAGAGGCATGGGGATAATTTGGAGAGGGAATTGGATAATTTGGAGAGAGAGGGAATTGGATAATTTGGAGAGAGGGAATGGGATGATTTGGAGAGAGAGGGCATGGGAGAATTTGGAGAGAGAGGGAATGGGATAATTTGGAGATGGAGGGCATGGGATAATTTGGAGAGAGGGCATGGGATAATTTGGAGAGGGAGGAATGGGAGAATTTGGAGAGAGAGGGAATGGGATA
>CANPMT010000096.1 GCA_947575235.1 uncultured Porphyromonadaceae bacterium | reverse complement strand
AGGTTAACAGAAGATTGGTTGTCGGGACGACAATCAATTTTTTTTGTGCCTATATGATATGAGTGCGCTTCTTTTTGAGGGGCGTTTTTTTACATTGCCAGCCGGATGGACAACCATCCGGCTGGCAATGTTTTGGAGGATTTTTTCATCATGAGGCAGCTTGTTGCAGCGTGAGGCATCATGTTTTTTTTGCATCATGATGTAGCTTGTTGCAGCGTGAGGCATCATGTTTTTTGCATCGTGATGTAGCGTGTTGTAGCATGAGGCATCATGTTTTTTTTTGCATCGTGATGCAACGTGTTGCAGCATGAGGCATCATGATTTTTTTGCATCGTGATGTAGCGTGTTGCAGCATGAGGCATCATGTTTTTTTTTGCAGCATTTTTTGCTTTGTGGGTGTTAGGGGAGGGTCGCCGGGAGGAGGAGGGGGGAGGTGGCTTTGAGTCGTATGGGGCCCGGTGCTGTCGAGCGGAGGTAGCCGGTCAGTTTGCCTCGGTATACGCGCTGGCGATTGTCGCGGTAATTGCCCATGTCGCTGTTGTCACCGCTTTCTAACCCTATCAGAATAGCGTTGTTTCCGTTGTCGGAGCCCTTTTCGTTTGCTGGGTGTTGCCCTTTGGCTTTCGAGGAAGGCTGCCCTTTAGGGAGGTCGTTGTTGTCTCCGAGCGCTATCTTGACTTCGTTGTCGGCTAATTTTACCGGTATGCCGTTTTCATCCACTACCTCTATGAAGATGTGGGCTGTCTGTCCCGCGGCTGTGAAACTGTCGCGGTCGGCGGTGATTCGGAGAGCGTAGGGGCGTCCTGAGGTGGCTATGGTGTAATCGGCTGCTACGGCGCCTGTGTCATCTATCCCTTCTACGGTCAGTTGCCCCGGAGCATAAGGTATGTCCCAGTAGATTATGCCGTTGGCATCATCCTTTTGCTTTAGCTCTCCTACTGTCCTGTCGTTGAGGAGGAGCCGGGCCTGCGGCTGGTTGGTGTAGCATACAACGCGTATTGTATCCCCCTCTTCATAGTTCCATGTGTCCCATGCGTCGATTGAGAGCCAGTGGCCACGATGCGGTTTCGGGTATGTGCCTATATAGGCCATAGGTTTGTCGCTCCAGAGAGATTCGCGGAATTTACCACGGGGTTTCGGGTTTCCTGCAAAGTCGAGCAAACCTGTATAGAGTCCTCTTGAGGGCCACGCTCCCGATTCGCCCAGATAGTCGATACCTGTCCATATGAACTGTCCGAAGATGAAATCCTTGTCGCGGACGGCTTTCCATGCCTCGTAGTCAGAGCGGTTCTCACTTCCGTATATGACACGGGCCGGATAAGTGGCATGGTCCTCATCATAGCGGTCTTCGGTGTAATTGTAACCCACCACGTCAACTGCCTCCGGATATGCAGTCTGGTTGCTCATCACCACACCGGCCAAAGCTCCGGTAACGGGACGGGAGGTATCGACCGACCTCACCACTTTTGCAAGGCGTTTGGCAATCTCGCCGATTCGCATGGCATCCGGAGCCTCCGGGTTATAACCTCCATACATGGGTTGCGAGATGGCAGAGTTGTCGCCATCGAGAATAGGGTGTGAATATGGATCGTTAGGGTAATCCACCTCATTACCTATGCTCCACATGAACACAGAGGGATGATTACGGTCGCGACGTACCATATCAGCCACATCACGGTCAATCCATTCCTCGAAGAAATCGTATGTGCCATCGAAACCGGGTTCACCCTTGTTCCAACCCTTTATCCACTTCCTTTTCGGGAATTCCCATTCATCGCTCGCCTCATCCATAATAAGGAGACCCAGACGGTCGGCAAGGTCATACACAACAGGGGCTTGCGGGTTATGGCTCATACGCAGGGCATTCACGCCGAGCGATTTCAGATTCCTAAGTCGCCGTTCCCATACCTCCTCCGGCACAACGGCACCCAACGCTCCGGCATCATGATGAATACACACACCCTTTACTTTCATATTCTTCCCGTTAAGAGAGAATCCTTTATCGGCATTGAAGTCGAGGGTACGTATCCCGACATTCCGTTCGGAACTGTCGATAATTTCCCCATCTTTGAGCAGAGAGGTGCGCAAGGTATAGAGGTAAGGGGAGTCAACGCTCCAAAGCTTCGGAGCGGGTATATTCAGTTTAAGGGTATTTGCAGCGAGAGCTTTCTTTGAAGCTGAGGCCACTTTCTTACCGTCGCTATCAAAAAGCGAGCATTCAACGGTCATACCCTTCGATGGGTTGTCAACAGCGATATCCACCTCAGCCACACCCTTCTTTGCAGATGCCGAGATGGTACGGAATCCCACACCCCATTGTGAGATATGCGATTCAGGAGCCTCGATCAGATACACGTCGCGATATATACCGGAGCCGGTATAATAGCGGGAGTCGGCGTAACGGCTATGGTCGGCACGGACAGCTATAACATTCTCACCCGGCTGAAGATAAGGGGTGAGGTCATACATGAACGATGCGTATCCGTTGGGACGGTTTCCCAGATGATGACCGTTGATGTAGACATCACTACGGTTGTAGACCCCTTCGAAATAGAGATAGGTTTTCCTGCCTGACTCCGAGGGTGTGTAATTGAAATGCTTGCGATACCATCCTATACCTCCGGGAAGATAGCCCGTTCCACTGGCAAGGTCGGGTGAATACGTACCCTCGATTGACCAGTCATGAGGGAGTTCGAGAGCACGCCATGTAGAGTCAGGATACTCCGGAGAGGCGGCATCCTTCACATCGCCGAGATTGAAAGACCAGCCATCATTCCAAAGGGAAGCCTTTCCGAACCCAGCAACATCTTTTGAGGCTGCACCCAAGAAGAGGGCTGAAAAAGATAAGAGAGCCGCGCAAAGCGGGACTCTCTTATCAGATAGTGAGAAACAATTATATGACATCAACTATATCATTAAAGGTTATACACAATTGTTGTGACGCTCGCAGGGTCGACAAAAACCTTGTCAGCAATGTTGAAACGGGCCTGCTTCAGCTGTTTGGTGGCAGAAGTGGTATAGGTGTAGACAGCCTTTGTACCCTCCGGGGCCTGCATATCTATCGAGACACCCTTCTCCTTGTCGTAATTGGTAACTACAATCACCATATTGCTCCTGTCAGGCGCGATATATGCTGAAGCGAAGAAATTCTTGCTTTCATTGTGCGAGGCAGCGATACGGGTATATCCGGGACGAACAAAGAGAGAGTAATTGCCGAGCACCCAGAGATTGGGAGTGGCCACGATACGACCCTCAGCCGTGAAGTCGTTGCTGTATTCACCACCTGCGGGTGTGGTCTTGATCAGTTCGAAACGGTTTTTCTGGCTCCAGCGCTCAACCGACATTGCAGTCCAGTAACTCCAGGAAGTGCAACCAGCCACAGTAAGGTCATTGTGGATAATCCGCGACATATACTGGGCGATGTCGAATTCCGACACCTTGTCATAATCGCCCAATTCGGAGGGGGCGTCGCCGAGCATCGACCATTCAGTCTGCCAGAGGTCGAGACCGGCGGCTTTGGCGGCATCGGCAGCCTTCTGACGCACGTCGCGCATCTCGTTCCAATTGTCATGAGTCCAATAGCTGTGTGCGCCTACGTGTCGGGCCACATGCTTGAGATCACCCACATAAGAATCCGACTGCGGATTGAAGAGCACGTCAATAGTATTGGAGCGCGCCTTGTCACCCTGATAAATCTCCTTCCATGAAGCAGCTTCAGCCAAAGAGATCATCGTGGCGAGCCCACGCTGGGAGAGAGCCTGGTCGAGTTCCTTGGTGAGACGTGCAATCTCAGTGTTCTGCCAGCCCGAACCCTCCTGACTGGTGCCATCCCAGTTATACTGCGGCTCATTGAGCGGAGAGATATGCGAGATGTTATAGCCGGATTCAGAGAAATGCTTGGCCACCTCAGCCATATACTGTGCAAATGCTCCGTAGCTGTCTTCCTTCAGGTTGGAATACGCACCGCTGTCAGAGCGTCCCTGCCCGTTGCGCGTGAACTGAATGAGCGGGGAGTTGCTGAACAACACAAAATCCTGCACGCCATACTTCTTGGCCTGCTCCATGAAGTAACGTTGTCCGGCGCAATGCGTCCAGTCATATACCCCCGAAGCCGACATATAGCTTTCAGCGCGATTGTTGGCGTTATCGTTGTCGATTCCACCCCCGTTGGGATCCTCGGCAGTGCCGGCGCCAAGATTGACGCGCCACATGGAGAGACCGATTCCCGACACTTCACCGTCAGCCGAGATTGACTGAGAGAAGAGCCAGGTGGCAATCTGGGGACGGTTCTGGCTCCAGTACTGGCCAATCCAGTTAGGGAGCCAGCAGTCAGAGGCGCCAAATCCCTCGATACGTTGGAAAGTAACGGCCGGATCGACCGTTACTTTCTCATTATTCAGAGCGAAGGCGGGAGTGGGTGACACCACATCGTCATCAGGATTGCCCGACGGTTTGTCCGGCTCTTCCGTGCCGGAGCCCACCGGCCGTTTTGTTGACTCACCCTTCGGCTCATCGCTGCAGGCGGTCAGAGAGAGAGCCACCGCACCGCAGATAAGATATTTTCCAAATTTCATAATAATAGATAGTTATTAGAGAGATTACCATCCCGGATTCTGGAGAATTGCACCGTTTGAGTGCTGAATCTCATAGAGAGGGATAGGATAGAGGAGGTCGCGATTCTCCTGGAAGCGTGTACCCTTGTCGCTCGGCTCACCCTGGTTCCACTGCTCATACATATCAGCGTTAGCTCCGGTGTTATACTTCACGAAAGAGCCGTCGGGGCCGAATACATTGCACATCATCTTCTTTCCATTCTCGCAATCCCAACGACGCAGGTCGTAGAGACGGCACTGCTCGAAAGCAAGCTCCAGACGGCGTTCATCGCGGATTGCATCACGAAGTGTGGTGCCGCTTGATGTTACCTCAGAGAGATGTACGCGCTTACGCACCTCATTGAGAGCCCAGCGGGCCTGAGTGTCATCTTTCGACTCGGCACAAGCCTCGGCATACATCAGAAGCACGTCGGCATAACGGAGCACGCGGTGATTCAAAGGAATCTTGTCGGTGTTGTAGATTTCCGGACGGTCATCGAGAGGAACGAAATACTTGCGGATTATACGCGATGACTTATGCTGCGCGGGGTCGATGATATAACCTGTTGTATACACCTCATCAGTCCATCCGAAAGTCTTCTTGTAGTCCTGGAATTTCTGGTCGGTGATAGCGCCGATAGAGGAGTTGTTCTCGATGAATTTGTTGAACTGAGTCTCACCTGCGATCTCAGTGCAGGCGGTCTTGATGATGGTCCAGCGGAGACGCTCGGTGTCGCCGGCGGCGATGAAAGCGTTCTCCAGGTCAGAGGTAGGTTGTCCCCAGCTCCAGCCGTCGCCCACGCCATTTCGGCAACCGGTTACAACTGTGAGAGATCCGCCGAGGCTATAGGCGTCGCCTCCGTACATCTGCTGCACCTCGAAAATCGATTCCTCGCTGTTGTTATACTTAACGCTCCATACATCACCGAAATTGTCAAGCAGACGATACTCCTTCTCATCGATGATAGTCTTGAGAGTCTCCTTGGCCTCGGCCCATTTACCCTGATAGAGCTGAACCTTGCCGAGAATGCCGAGAGCGGCGCCACGTGTGGCGCGACCCATATCCGCGGCTGCATACTGGCTGCGCTGCGGAAGCACCGCGGCCGCCTGTTTCAGTTCATCCTCGATAAACTTATAGCACTCCTCCTGAGAACTTCTCTCCTTCCCCTCAGCACCTTCGCCATAAGTGAGCATAAGGGGCACACCGCCGAAGTTGCGCACAAGGTCGAAATAGAAGAAAGCACGGAGGAAACGCACCTCAGCCACACGGATATCGCGGAGCTTCTCATCCATATTCACCTGTGGGATACGCTCCAGACCGAGGTTGCAGCTTGTGATGCCCTGATAGCGTGCGCCCCAGAAGTTCTGGAGAATACCGCTGCTCTGACCGTTAGGCATGAAATGGGTGATATCCTGATAGCCGTCGTCCTGTGTGGTGTTGCCATCCCACATGTCGTCGGTGGTCATGTCAGACATGAGCCAGGTATTGTAGACCTGCCACCAGCCGCCACCCTTGGCAATCTGGAAATAGCAGCCACCCACATAAGTGTTCACTTCATCCTCCGACTCGAAATAAGTGTCGAGGTTCTCCTGGCCGCGCACATCCTCGGTGAGGAAATCGTTGCATGACCCGAAGAGTGTGAGTCCTGCAAGAGCGGCGAGCGAAAATATAGTCTTTTTCATTTCTTATTATTCAGATTTGAGGTTAGAATTTGAAATCCACGCCGAAGAGGAAGGTCTTGGGGGTGGGGTATTTCGCACGGTCGATACCGGTCTCGAGCACATTGCCGTCATAAAGGGGACGCTCGGGGTCCATACCTTTATATTTGGTGAATGTGAAGAGATTCTGTGCCGAGAAGTAGAGACGGAGATTGAAGTCGCCCATCCATTTCTCGGGGAAGGTATAGCCTAACGTAAGGAGTTTGCAACGGAAATAGCTGCCATCCTCAACGAAGAAGCTTGAGACGCGTGAATAATTCTGGTTGAGGTCGTTGTAAGAGAGACGGGGTATGTCGTTGCTTGTTCCCTCGCCATGCCATGCCTCGTTGAGGGTGCCTCTGTAGACGTTCTGGCCGCTTGCGCCTGAATATCTTGTCTTCTGGAGATTGAAGACATCGTTTCCGAACGTTCCGTAGAAGTTGGCCAGGAAGTCCCATCCTTTCCAGTCGAGGCCGATATTGACACCGAGCATCAGGTCGGGATAAGGATTACCGATATACTTCTTGTCGGCCTGGTCGAGCTTGCCGTCATGGTTGAGGTCGAGGAAACGGATATCGCCGGGCTGGGCATCAGGCTGGATAAGTGTGCCATGCTCATTGGTGTGGGCATAAACCTCCTCCCAGTTCTGGAAGAGACCGTCGGCCTGATAGCCATAGAAGCGTGAGATAAGACCGCCATCCTCATTCTGTATGATACTTTCCGGCAGACCGTCACCTGCGAGCACAGGACCATCGCCTGAGAACTTGATACCCCTGTTGCGCACACCTGAGAGCTGAACACCTACATTATAGCCGAAGTCGCCCACATGGTCGTTCCAACCGAGAGAGAGCTCCCAGCCACGTGCTCGCATCTCGCCGATGTTCTGGGTAATGGCACCCATCCACTGCGGGTTGCCGGTGATAAGGAGGCTCTGACGGGCATAGAGCATATCGTGGCTTGTCTTCTGATACACGTCGAAAGTAAGATTCAGACGGTTATTCAGGAAAGTGGCGTCGATACCGAAGTCGATATCCTCGACAGTTTCCCATTTCAGATTGGGGTTGCCCATCTGGCCGATGATAGCGGAGGGATAGCGGCTTGATACTGTGCCGAAGACATAATTGACAGAGTTGTCGAGAGTGGAGAGGAAGAGTCCAGGGTTGATAGCCTGGTTACCTACCTTACCCCAGCCGAGACGTATCTTGGCATTGTTGAGCCAACCGCGGGCATCCTCCATGAACGGCTCCTCTGAGAGACGCCATGCAGCTGATACAGAGGGGAAAGCCGCCCACTTGTTACCCTTGGCGAATTTAGAGCTACCGTCATAACGGATAGATGCTGTGAGATAATAGCGGCTGTCGAAGTTATACATCACACGTCCAAGCACAGAGGCGAGAGTCTGGTAAGTTGATTTACCCTCGGCAAACTGGTCGCCTGTACCGGCGTTCACCTCATGAAGAAGGTCGCTCTGGCCGGGGACATCTTGGCGGGCAGCCTTACCCTCCCAATCGGCATAACGCTCGGCAGTGAAACCAACCATAGCGGTGAGGTTATGCTTCTCTGCGAAAGTATCCATGTAAGTCACCGTGTTGTTCCAAGTCCAGTTAAGGGCATCAGAATAATTACGGCCTACCTTGTCTTTGGTGTTCTGCTCAAGAGCATCGATGTGGAAAGCGTAGTCATAATAGTCGTTGCGCTGATACCATGCGTTCACGCCGAACTGAGTGCGGAGAGTGAGCTGGCTTATAGGCTGAACCTGAATGAAGGGGTTCATCAGCACCTGAAGTTTGGTGCTCTTGTTGTCCATACGGGCCAGAGAGGCAGCCGGGTTCCATTCCTGGTTGTTGTAAGAACGCTGGTAATTGTTCATCGGATTTGCGGCGTCCCATTCAGATTCCGGACGGAATACAGGAGTTGTGGGGTCCATCGACATGGCAGCCGAGAAGAGTTCAGGAGTATTCTCCCACTTCTCAAGGTTGGGGGCGATGTCGAGACCAGCCTTCAGCCAGTTGGTGAA
This sequence comes from uncultured Porphyromonadaceae bacterium, assembly GCA_947575235.1. Lineage (GTDB taxonomy): Bacteria > Bacteroidota > Bacteroidia > Bacteroidales > Muribaculaceae > Lepagella. The sequence continues at coordinate 1,961 of CANPMT010000096.1, read as the reverse complement.
ATTATACTCAGTATTGAGTCGGACGTTGATCTTATCCCAATAGCCATAATCATACTGCGAGTTATTCTTATAGTAACCCACCGAGAGACTGTAGAGGTACTTCTCATTACCGCCGCGCACGCTGAGCGAGTAATTCTGCACGAGGGCAGTCTTGTTGATCACCTCATTCCACCAGTCGGTGCCGTCGACAGCTTAATAGTTCTCATAAGGTGAGCCCCAGGGAGCCACACGGCCGTCATTGCTATAGCGCGTCTTGAACACCTGCTCATACTCGTCGGCCCATGCTATGCTGGGTTTGGCGATATGCTGCCAGCCCACCGAAGCCGAGAAATCGACGTGAGTCTTGCCGGCCTTACCCTTCTTGGTAGTGATGATGATAACACCGTTAGAAGCGCGTGTTCCGTAGATAGCCGAAGCCGAGGCATCCTTCAGCACCTCCATGCTCTCGATATCATTGTTGTTGATGAAGTTGATGTTATTGGTGTTGAGAGGCACACCGTCGACAACATAGAGAGGGTCAGAACCGTTGACCGAGGTCACACCACGGATCATAACCTTCGGGTTGCTGCCCGGGCCACCGCCGCTTGCCACCTGCACACCGGGCATACGACCCTGGAGGGCATCCATGGCATTACCGGCCACCATCTCATTGATCTCACTGCCTTTTATAGTGGAGATAGAGCTGGTGAGGTCGCTCTTCTTGGCGACACCGTAACCTACAACCACGAGTTCATCGAGCGAAGATGCGGTCTCAGCCATCTCGGCATTTATGACATTACGTCCGTTAACAGGGATGCTGACTTCCTGATAGCCTACATAATTGAAAATCAGCGTTGCGTCGGCAGCCACATTTTTGAGAGAGTAATTGCCGTCGATATCGGTGGCTGTGCCTTGGCTTGTGCCCTTTACGCGCACGGTGGCGCCGATGAGGGGTTCACCATCTGATTTTGACGACACCAGACCGGTGACGGTCAGAGTCTGTGCCATGACAGAGAGCCCGATCATGGCCAGACAGAGGGTCAGAATATATTTTTTCATGATATGGGTAGTATACAATGTAACAGATAGTTAGTGTTAGTTCTGAGGCACGAGGCGTGCGCGTTCGGCATGGGCGTCGAAGATAAGACGGTAAGTGCCGGAGGTCTGGACAGTGGGTCGTGCCCAGTTGTCAGGAACGAAATTCTTGCGGTAATCCTCACTTCCTGCCCAGGAATTCACGTCAAATGCACCTGCATTAGGATACATGAAGGAATACTCCTCCGGATCGACATTGATGTATTTGAAGTCGAAGTAATCCTGGTTGCTTTCATAGTGGGAGGTGTTTGTGAGGAAGTTGCCGTAATACATGAACTTGCTCGGGTCGCTTGAATCGTCGACACGCCATGCGGTATGGTTCCACCAGCCATGAGAGTGCCAGTTCTGGATTGCGAAGTTCATCTCAGTTCCCCCGTCGAGTTTCCAGTCGTCGAGGATATATATGTTGGGGTTCTTCGCATTCTGGGTCATGTGGGGCACCTTCTCCGGGTTGTCGCCGTTGGGGCCATCGGCCGGACCGAACCACCATTCCTGCCACCATATCTCGCTATCCATATCGGGATTAGTCTCATTCCAGGTATTGAGGTCCTGGCCTCCGTAGTGCATATGCGAAACGGGGCTGATGGCCTCGGCAATAGAATAAGTTGAGAGAGTCCAGGTGCGGTCGAGAGTATTCACATCAATCAGGTAATATACACCTGCCTGGTCAAGTTTGATACGGCCCACCTCGTTGGGGTCGTCGCCCAAGGTATTGGGGTCAGAGGGGTCAGGACCGAAACAGATAGGACCGAAATCGGTTTTCTGGGCCAGGAAACAGATATCAGTGCCCGCCTTCTCATTATAATAGCGCACACGATACTTATACGGCCCTACATGATCCATTGCCACGGGCACACCGAATACGTATCGTGTGCGCTATTATAATG
>CANPMT010000095.1 GCA_947575235.1 uncultured Porphyromonadaceae bacterium | reverse complement strand
GAACTGACTTACTATTCCACGAAAAATTACTTTATGTGGCAGACAACGCCTTACCCCGGTAATCCTGACATGACATTGTTGAAAATGGAGAATATGCCCCGGTACAATACCTTTGAGGCTTTCGCCAATTACTCACCATGCTTCTTCACAATCTGGCGACCAACATTTATGGCAGGCATTATTGCCCAGGATTTCAAGTTGATACACAATGGCACGGAGATGAAGTTGAATAAGCCTCTCGGAATTTTTCGATTCAACAACGCAATCCATCTGCCATGGGATTTATGGCTCAATGTGGATTTTTCATCCCAGACATCCGGCAATGGGGATAACGTGTATATCAAAAGTCGTTGGAACTGTGACCTCGGATTATACAAATCCTTTGCAAACGACACATGGAGCGTAAAACTTCAACTTAACGATGTGTTCAACACCTATCGTCAGCAAATGACTCAATACGATGCTCTGAGCGCAGTAAGTGTGAATAAGTTATATGACACGCGCGACTTATCGCTGACCATACGCTACAACTTCAATTCAGCCCGTTCACGCTATAAAGGTCGCGGGGCAGCAAATTCCGAAAAAGAACGATTCTGAAAAATCTGTATCTCAGGCAAGAGGGCTCCTGCAGTTCTCGTACTGTTTTTCTATTGTTGCGATATAAATTTGCGTATCACATATTTGAGGTGGATACGGGGATGTTTGGCATTGGTTCAATTTCTGATTGGACAAATTGTGCAGTTGGCAACTGCACAATTTTAACATATGCATGGGGAAAAAAGAAAAAAGGACGTGATTTCACAATCCCATCCTTCGTTAGCATTAAATTCTAATACCATGAATAAAACACAGTGCAAATACAATAATCGTACTTGTATAACGCACCCCAGGGTATGTTATTGTATCCGGTAAAAAAATTTTTTTCAAAAATAAATTCGAGTGCCGTGTCTCGCTTTAATTGGGATGAAGCGCGACTCTTCCCTGTCAGGGTGGAGCCCGCTCCGGGTCAAGAGAACGCCTGGAAAGTTAATCTAACGGGTGATTTAAACCTTTTTGAGGAGCATCGGTCAGAAGTTTTGTAAATTTTATAACAAGCTTTCTGCTTTAATTGCTTTTAAGATGAAGACACAACGGCTCACGCCGATATTATTATCGCTCTCTTTGGCCGGAGCTTCCACATGGGCCGCTAACATCCGTGGCGTCGTAAATGATGCCGACGGTCAGCCACTCCCCGGCACCGCTCTCCAGCTGATTGCCCTGCCGGATACGGTCAGAGCTGCATATCAGCTCAGCGGTGATAACGGCGATTTCGATTTCAAGAATGTCCGCCCCGGAGAATATGTGCTGCTCGCATCTATGATGGGTATGGACGATATCGGCAAACCGGTATCTGTGAAGGATTCTCTCCAGGATCTAAATCTCGGCAACATTACCATGGCCGAGAACGCAGTGATGCTGAAGGAGGCGGTGGTCACCGCTATCAAGGCGGCCGTCATAGCCAAACAGGATACACTCGAATTCAATGCCGACTCTTTCCATACGGCTCCCAACGCCACTGTGAATGACCTGCTTAAGAAATTGCCTGGCGTTGAGGTGGGCTCCGACGGATCGATCACCTCTAACGGAAAGACCATCACAAAGATTCTTGTGGATGGAAAGGAATTCTTCGGCGATGACCCACAGATGGCTTCGAAAAACCTCCCCTCGAACATGGTTGACAAGGTGCAGGTGGTTGACCGTAAAAGCGACCTCGCGCGTCTCACCGGTATCGACGACGGCGAGGATGAGACCGTAATCAACCTGACTGTCAAGAAGGATATGAACAACGGCTGGTTTGGCAATGTCGGTGGCGGCTATGGCACCGACGGCCGTTACAAGGGGAACGTGGTTGTGAACAACTTCAACAATGGCAACCAGATCACCCTCTTGGGAGGCGCCAACAATATCAACGATAATGGCTTCACCGACCGTGGACGTGGCCGTTTCCGCGACTTCGGCGGTAACGGGGGTATCAACACCACCCAATGGCTCGGCATGAATTTCAATGTTGGCAAGGATGAGATTTTCCGTGTAGGTGGTAATATCCTTTACTCACATACCGACCGCAATTCCACACGCCGCACCGCCACCCAGAACCTTTATTCCGACAACGTCACTTATCAGGATGCCAACCAGGCTACACGTGACAAAGGACACAACATCAGTTCTGACTTCCGCCTGCAATGGAATATCGACCCGAACAATACGGTGGAGTTCCGTCCTAACCTGAGCCTTAATTTCCGCAATTCGGATCTTCACAATGAGTCGGAACTTCGTCAGGAGGATAATACAAAGGTCAACAGCAACCGTGAGATACGTACAAACAAGGGTACGAGTGTCAACACGGGTGGCGACCTTATATATAACCACAAGGTGGCCAGCCATCCGGGCCGTTCGTTCAGTGTACAGGCAAAGTATTCTTTCTCCAACACTCGTGAGAAAACAACATCTCTGAATGATATCCTATATTATCTCTCGCAGGATGATGACGACGCGAGCTATTTCCGCTTCATAGACAACCATACCTGGGCAAACTCCGCTGAGGGTCGATTCTCATGGAGCGAGCCTATCGGTGATGTGACCCGTGGCAATTTCATTGATGTGGCTTATAAGGTAAGTTACCGATGGAATAATGCCGACCGTCTCACATATAATATACCTATGCCGGAGGATACCGAGAATTTCATCCCTCCGATGTTTTCCGATGCTCCGGCCGATGCTGTCATGTCGGAATCTCTGAGCAACCGTTTCCGCAACGATTTCTTCTCTCAGGAACTTCAGGTGGGTTACAAGCGTGTCACCAAGTCATATAACCTGAATGCCGGCCTTCTCTTCTCTCCCTCGATGTCAAAGAGTGAGGACCTGATAATGAGCGCCCGCAACATTCCGGAACGCTGGGTGTGGAACATCTCGCCTTATGCCAACTTCCGCTACCGTTTTGGCAAGCAGACAAGCATACGCGCCAATTACCGCGCACGCACCACGCAGCCTTCCATGACACAGCTGCAGCCTGTGCAGGATGTCTCCGACCCGCTCAATATCGTGCAGGGTAATCCTGAGCTGAAACCGACTTTCACTCAGAGTGTCGGCATTCATTTCAACGACTACCGCGCCGAATCTCAGCAGTCGCTCATGCTTATGCTCAACGCTTCATTCGCTGTTAATTCCATCGTGTCGAAAACCATCACCGATATGGAGACAGGTGGCCGCACCACAACCTACGGCAATGTCAACGGCAATTTCAATATCTTCGGTATGGGTATGATAACCCGCCCGTTCACCAACCGCAAATGGCGTTTCAATGCCAGATTGAATGCTCGTTTTGGCGCGACACCGGGTTATATCAACGGCGATTTCAACCGCATGGGGAATCTTACCCTCGCCCCCTCGGCAGGTCTGACATTCTCATGCGACATCTTCCAGATGAGTGTGAATCCAACCTATTCATACGGACAGGTCAACAACACACTCCCAAATCAGATTGACCGTATCACCCACTCATACGGTTTCAATTCCGACCTCTCGCTCTATCTCCCCTTCGGACTTCAGCTCAATTCCGACCTCGCATTCTCTAACTCCACCGGTTATTCAGCAGGTTTCAACTCCAACCAGTGGCTCTGGAATGCCGAGCTATCCTACTCATTCCTGAGCGACAAGTCGCTTACCTTCTCGGTCAAGGCCTACGACATGCTCGGCATGAAGAAGAATATAAGCCGTTCGGTTGGAGCAAACACAATCGTCGACTCGGAATTCAACGACCTCACCCGCTATGTCATGTTCGGTCTGACATGGAACTTCAACACGCTGCGCAAGAAGACTAAGGGTCCTGACGGCGAGTCTGACATGATGGGCCCGGGTCCCGGGCGGGAAGGTGGCCGTCACGGCGGTGAACGCCCGATGGGTCCCCCTCCCGGTGGTGGCCCCGGCGGACGCCCCGGCCGTATGTGAAACTTTTTTCAAAACTGAATGTTAGTCAATAGAGGGCTGACGGGAAAATGGCCCGTCAGCCCTCGTTGCAGATAATATGAAACACTCCTTGGGTAAATATTTATGACCATATGAGAAAACTTCCACTTATGCTTATCGCTCTGCTCTGCGCCTCAATTGCCGGAGCATGGGATGTGAAAGAGAAATATACGGGGCCGAAGACCCCTACCACCGACACCGCATGGCATCCTGATATCCTTGAGGGGTATGAGGCACGTTATGTCAACCAGGGTGAGGCTTTCGACGGCCCATGCCGCTCTACGATAATACGCAAGCTGTGCAAAGGCTCGAAAAGGGCTTTCCTCTATATACACGGTTTCAACGACTATTTCTTCCAGAAGGAGATGGGGGAGCGGTTTGTCGATTCCGGATATAATTTCTATGCGGTAGACCTCCGCCGTTACGGGCGCAGCCGCGAACCCTGGCAATACCCCTTCAACATACGCAAGCAGGAGGAATATTTCGACGACATTGACTCGGCCCTGGTGCAGATAAGACGCGACGGCAATACCGACATAACTCTCGGCGGACACTCAACAGGAGGATTGACCGTGGCATTCATGGGAGCCATGAAGGGTGACAAGATCGGTGTTGACCGTATTGTCACCGACAGTCCCTTCCTTGAATGGAACTACAACGCCTTCATGCGAAACATAGCCGCCCCGACGGTAGGCTTCCTGGGACGCATATTCCCTAATGCGAAAATCGACCAGGGACATTGCGACGGTTACGCCTACAGTCTGCTGAAGGAATATTACGGCGAATGGACCTATAACACCGACTGGAAGATGATCTACTCCCCACCGGTGACATGGTCGTGGATCAACTCAATCAACAGTGCGCAGGGGCGCACCATAAGGAAGGCCAAGAACATAGCTGTGCCGATACTGGTGATGCACAGCAGCCGCAAGATAGAGGGGTGCAACTACACCCCGGAGTTCCAGACAGGTGATGCGGTGCTCGACCCTGCCATGCTTCAGAAACAGGGTGAGAAGTTAGGCACGGTGCGCGAGGTTTGCGCCATCGACAGCGGTCTGCACGACCTGATTCTGAGCAAGGAGAGCACGCGGAATGCTGCCTACGACACAATTTTCTCATTCATCCGCAGACATTTATAAAATATTTTGGTGACGGAGTGAAAATTGTTTGGCAATGTGATTCCTTTTTCCTACTTTTGCATAACGGACGGCGGAATTGTACTCTCCGCACATCTTAAGAAATATGGAAAATCCTATTGTTGACACACTTTCCATCAAGGAAAAAAGGGAGATAGTAAGTCTGCTCGCTGAGGTAAGACCTTATGTGGAGGAGCGCTTCAGCCGGGAGGAGATAGAGTCCTTCCGACGCCTCATGCGTGAGGGAATGCGTGCCTCGCGGCATCCCCACGATTCCAAGGGACTGTGCCAGGCCATTCTCGGTCTGAAGACAGCCCTGCTCTTCGCCCAGGCCATCGAGCCTGACCATAACATATTGTTGGCAATAGCTCTTTATCCTCTTCTCAAGGAGGAGCTCACCGATATCGTTTCGGTGCGCAAGCGCTGGGGTGAGGATGTTGCCGGACTGCTTACCGGACTGTTCTCAGTCGATAAGTTCTCTAACAAGAACAATGTGGTGCATCAGGATAATTTCCGTGGCCTGATGGTGTCGCTTGCCGATGATATACGTGTGATTATCATCATGATTGTGCGCAACCTCGTGCTTATGCGCTCAATCAATCATCATCCCGATGAGGAATGGGTGCGCAATGTGGCTTTCGAGGCCAGCTGCCTCTACGCCCAGTTGGCCCACCGCCTGGGCCTTTACAAGATAAAGGGTGAGCTTGAGGATCTTGCGCTGAAATATACCAACCGCGAGATATTCACCCAGATAGCACATAAGCTCAATCAGACCAAGAAGAGCCGCGACGCCTACATAAAATCGTTTATCGACCCTGTTAAGGCGAAGCTTGAGGAGGCCGGACTCAAGTTCGAGATCAAGGGACGCACAAAGTCGATCTCCTCAATCTGGAACAAGATGAAGAAACAGAAGGTGGATCTTCAGGGAATCTACGACCTTTTCGCCATCCGTGTCATAATCGACACACCGCGTGAGAAGGAGAAGAGCGACTGCTGGCTCGCCTATTCCATAGTGGCCGATATGTATACGGCCAATCCGGCACGTATGAAAGACTGGATCTCAATCCCCAAGAGCAACGGCTATGAGTCGCTCCATGCCACTGTGATGGGGCCGGAGTCGAAATGGGTGGAGGTGCAGTTCCGCACCCGCCGCATGGATCTCGTGGCCGAGAAGGGTCTGGCCGCGCATTGGCGCTACAAAGGTGTGAAGAGCGACAACACCGACCAGTGGATGACCAATGTCCGCGACATACTTGAGACAGCCGACAGCGGCCCGATGCAGCTCATGAAGGATATGCGTCTTGACGTTTATGGCAAGGAGGTGTTCGCCTTTACCCCCAAGGGCGATCTCTTCCGCCTCTCCTCAGGCGCCACTGTGCTCGACTTCGCATTCCACATACATTCAAATGTGGGTGCCCACTGCACAGGGGCTGTGGTCAACGGCCAGCACCGCAAGATTACCTACCGTATCAATTCGGGCGATACGGTGGAGATTCTCACCTCGGCCAATCAGACCCCGAAGATGGACTGGCTCAATATCGTGGTCAGCACCAAGGCGCGCAATAAAATAAAACAGTGTCTTAATGAAGACCTGCAGCGTAGGGCCGACCTCGGTAAGGAACTTCTGGAACGACGCGCCAAAAACCGCAAGATAGAGCTGGAGGAGGCGGCGCTGATGAAGCTTATCCTGAAAGCGGGGTATAAGTATGCCAACGAGTTCTTCGCCGATATGGCCGATGAGAAGATTGACCCCGGGAAGTTTCTCAATTCCTATATGGAGGAGACGGCTGCCAAGAGCGAGGGTCCGCGTATCTCGGCCGGAGAGTTCCAGATGCAGCGCGGCGAGGAGCCTGAAGGGAAGTCGGATGTGCTGATGATCGGCGAGAAATCGATCAACGGTCTCAAGTATAAGTTTGCCCGTTGCTGCAATCCTATCTATGGCGATGAGGTGTTCGGCTTCATAAGCAGCGACGGCTATGTAAAGATACACCGCAACGACTGTCCCAACGCCGCCAATATCCGCGACCGTTACCCTTACCGCATAATAAAGGCCGACTGGAGCGGAAAGTCGGGAGCCATGCTTCCGGCCACACTCAGGATTATCGGCAATGATGACATAGGCATTGTGGCCAACATCACATCGATAATCTCGAAAGAGATGAATGTGAACCTGCGCAATATCACCGTCGACAGCCATGACGGTATCTTCCAGGGTAACCTGGTGGTGGCCGTAAGCGAACAGCGCCAGCTCACAACATTATTGAAGAAACTGAAAACCGTAAAAGGTGTAAAAGATATACAGAGATTATGAAACCATCCAGAGCCTTGCCGTCAGTGATGGCAGCCCTTGTTCTCCTCTCTCCAGCATGCCGTAAGCTCAAGACCCCGGAGGCCGTCGAACGCCGAGCCGAATGGGTGAACAGTCTCAACGATTCGATAGCACTGTATCAGCGGCAGATACAGGAGGTTGATTCCTCACTCGCCCGGATGCGCGAGAGGGTAGGGAGCCTTATCGGGAATTTCGACTATGTCGAGAATGCCCGTGAGGTTGAGGGCTACTACATCTATTCGGGATGGAAGGGACGCTATCCACTCTCGGTCACCGGATTGGTGGCGAGGGTGTCGAAAGATGAACGGTTTGAGCTGATAGCCACACTCACCGGCAAGGTGTTTAATGAGATAGGCGTTTCATCGGGTGGCGAGTCGGTGGGCTCGTCGGTGGTGCCTCACGACCAGGCCCTGAATTACAGGGCCGGAAATCTCAACAAGGTGTGTTTCTCGGGCGAGAAGGCTGATTCAATAGGCGCGTTCATAGCGGCACATGACGCCTCTGACGTGACTGTGACCTATCTTCAGGGTGGACGCACCGCCTCTCTTCAGCTCCCTGCCGATGAGAAGAGGATGATAAGCGCCACATGGCAGCTCTACAACGCCCAGCGTGAGATGAACCGTCTGGAGAAGGAGCTCCCACGGCTCACGGGCCGAATAGCGGCCTGCCGCAAGATTATTGACAACGAAAAATAACCTGATTTAGATAATTTATTTGATTTATGGAATTAAATGAAAAAGACCTTGAGATACTCGAAGTGAAAGGTATCTCGCAAGAAAAACTCGCCGAGGAGCTTCAGATGCTCGCCGACGGTTTCCCCTATCTTGCCATTGAAGCTCCGGCCACTCCGGGCAACGGCATATCGGTGCTCACTCCGCAGATGGAGGAGCAGGCTGCCGGAATGTGGGAGGAATATCTCTCGAAAGGTGGAAAAGTGCTCAAGATGGTGCCCGCAAGCGGCGCGGCATCGCGTATGTTCAAAGACCTCTTCTCTTTCGCCAACGGCAAGAAGGATAAGCCCGACAATGACTTCATGAAGAAGTTTTTCGACGAAATCGAGGAGTTCGCTTTCTTCCCTGAGCTCAACTTCGTATGCCTCCAGCTCTACGGTCTCAGCATAGCCTCTCTCGTGAAGGAGAAGAGATATAAGGATGTGGTGAAGGCTCTCATCAATAAGGAGGGTCTCAATTACGGTCAGCTCCCCAAGGCGCTGCTCCGTTTCCACAAGGTGCCCGGCACATCGCGCACTGCCATCGAGGAGCATATGGCCGAGGGTGCGCAGTATGCAGCCGGCAAGGATGGGAAGGTGCGCGTGCATTTCACTGTGAGCGAGGATCATCTTCCCCTGGTGAACATGAAGTTTGAGGAGATGAAGAGCCGCATTGAGCATATCTATGGCGTTGAGCTCGAACTCTCAACAAGTGTTCAGAAACCATCTACCGATACAGTGGCGGCCAATCTAGACGGCACACCTTATCGCGAGAACGGCGGTCTCTTCTTCCGTCCCGGTGGCCATGGCGCGCTCATAGAGAATCTCAACGACCTCGACGCTGACGTGATCTTCATAAAGAATATCGATAACGTAGTGCCCGACGCACGCCGTGAGGACACACTCACATATAAGCGTATTATCGGCGGTGTGCTGGTAGGCGTAAAGCAGAAAGCCAACGAATATTGCGAGATTCTCGCCAAGGGCACTCCTGATGATGAGAAGCTTGCCGAGATGCTTGACTTCCTCCGCAAGGTGCTCTGCATCACCCACGACAACGCCGACTCGATGAACGCCGATGAGAAGGCTGCCTATATCTTCGGTAAACTCAACCGTCCGTTCCGTGTGTGCGGCATGGTGAAGAATGAGGGTGAACCCGGCGGCGGTCCGTTCTTGGCTTACAATCCCGACGGCACTGTCAGCCCCCAGATTCTTGAGTCAACACAGATCGACCCGAAGAACAAGGAGGCCCAGAAGATGCTCAAGGAGTCGACCCACTTCAATCCGGTTGACCTTGTGGTGAGCACGAAAGACTACAAAGGGAATAAGTTCAACCTGCCTGATTTCGTCGACAAGGCCACAGGTTTCATCTCGCAGAAGAGCCGCGAGGGTGTCGAGATCAAGGCTCTTGAGCTCCCCGGACTATGGAACGGCGCCATGAGCGACTGGAATACAGTCCTGGTTGAGGTGCCTGTGAGCACATTCAATCCGGTGAAGACAGTCAACGACCTTCTCCGTCCTGCCCATCAGTGACAAATGAAAAGGATGGATCAGGGATTTATTTGGGATTAGGAAAAAGTGAGGCAGGAGAGTCTGAGAAGATTCTCCTGCCTTTCATAATTTTTGGGGTATGATGTTATTCGCCGCGTATTATGCGGATATATTCATCGTAGGGTATATGCCGGCCCCCCATGCTCTTCAGATGCGGGGTCTCGAACTGACAGTCGATAATTGTGCCGGGCACCGTGGCCAGACGCTGCGCCAGGGCTATAAGCGCGAGTTTGCTTGCGCTTGGCACGAGTGAGAACATACTCTCGCCGCAGAACACGTTGCCTAACGCCACTCCATATAGTCCACCCACGAGCCGGTCGCCATCCCACACCTCGACACTTGCAGCCACTTTACGACGGTGGAGCTCGGTGAAAGATGCCACTATGTCAGGACCGAGCCAGGCCCCATCCTCGTCAATACGGAGTTTGCCGCAGTTCTCTATCACCCCGGCGAAGTCGCGGTTGAAAGTCACCTTATACTTGCCGCTTCTGATAAGCTGCCGCATGGAATGCGATATATGAATCTCATCAGGGAATATAACGAATCGCTGCATAGGGCAATACCAGTGCGGCTCCTCATAGTCGCGGAAAGA
>CANPMT010000094.1 GCA_947575235.1 uncultured Porphyromonadaceae bacterium | reverse complement strand
TTCTCATAGTCTACCTTACTTGTATGCAAATATCGTGCCAACATATGTACATTAATTTTTAGAAACTACTTAATAATTAAACCTCCAAGTTAATAAAAATGTGACATTGAGCACGTACTCATGGGCTAATTTTTTGTAGCTGGTCTTGATTTTTCAATGGAACGGTAAAGCCGTTTCATTGGATTTTATTCTGCCAGAGTAAAAAATCTCAGGATTTTTATCTAAATTTGTCGAGTACAGCGTATTATGGCATAATCACAGTATGTTAAAGTGTGGAAACTCCATTATAGTGTATTTCATTCAGAATGCGCTGTATTTTAATTATTTTACCGTATTATTCACATCTCAAAATAAGTTTAACCATCTTCATATATTAAAAAAAGTTTACAAATACTTGCTTATATTAAAAATATTTTCTACCTTTACAAGCAAAACCATAAAATGATTGCACTATATTATCAAATATAGGAAATATCCAGTCAAAACAAACCTTATCACCATGACTCCAATTATATCGCATCTATATCAGAATTCCACTTCAGGAAAATGGGTAATTCAGACCAACGATGAGCATTCACGTGGTGTCGCTGATTTGGCGGCACGGTTTGCCGACGACTTCGGTATGGGTATGTTCGGTGAGATTCTTGGGTATCTGCATGACCGTGGTAAGGCTACGCCTGCTTTTCAGGCTCATATCAAACGAAACAGCGGAATGGACCCCTCTGCAAGGGCTGCCGGCAACCCTCACCATGCTTATATTGGAGGATTGGTAGCCACCAAGCTCTATCAACGATACGATCTGCTCCTTTCTAATTGCATAATGGGTCATCACCGAGGATTATATGACCTTGACGAGGTGAAGGAGATGGTAAAAGAGCAGCTCCCGGAAGGGATTGACATGGATGAAGTTCATACCACTTACTCCACTCCGGAATTTAAAGTTCCCCGGGAATCGCTTCATCACATAATACGTATGCTATTCAGCTGTCTGGTAGATGCCGACTATCTCGATACAGAGCGTTTTATGGATGGGGATAAATCCAGGAAACGTCAAGGAGGTAAAGGCTTGGATGAATTGTTGCCAATACTTGAGAAGCATCTTGAGAGGTTGCGGAAGACTGCTCCCGATACACCTGTCAATAGGGTCAGAACGACTGTGCAGGACTATGCCCGGAAAAACAGTGACTGTGCGAATGGCTTATATGAGATGACAGTACCTACAGGGGGAGGGAAGACTCTTTCCTCATTGTTATGGGCGTTGAGCCATGCTGTCAGAAACGGATTGAAACGTATAATAATAGCTATTCCTTACACCAGTATCATAGAGCAGACGGCACAGACACTCAAGGGTATATTCGGAGAAGAAAATGTGCTTGAGCATCATTCGCAGGTTGCGGATAGCACCTCAACCGGGGAGGTGAGGACACGACATGAATTGGCTACAGAGAATTGGGATTATCCGATTGTCGTCACCACTAATGTGAGGCTGTTCGAGACAATGTTTAATAATCGTCCTTCCAAGTGCAGGCGATTGCATAATCTTGCCAAAAGTGTGATTATACTGGATGAAGTGCAGACACTTCCGTTAGATCTGTACCAGCCAATAGTGAATGGCCTTAAGTCATTATATACTGTCTTTGGTTGCTCAGTACTGTTTACCACCGCCAGTCAGCCGGTATTGACAGGAATACTGAGAGGCACTAACAAGTTGCAGCAGTTCAAAGGGTTTGTATCTCCTCCCAAAGCCATCGTGCCACATGATGAGGCACTTTGGCAACCGCTGCGACGAGCCAGAATCATATCCGACGCCACACGGCACAGTTGTGAGGAAATCGCGGCTAAGATGTCGGCAGCCTCCCGTGTGCTTTGCATAGTCAACACACGGCAAATTGCACAGGAGATTTACGGGTGGCTACCGGTAGCCGACACAACTATACATCTCTCCAGAATGATGTGCCCGGCGCATCTGAAAGAGCGGTTGGATTATATGAAACATCTTCTGGAGAATCCCCGAAATGAGGTGAGAGTAATTTCCACCCAGCTGATTGAAGCCGGAGTTGATGTAGATTTCCCACTTGTTTTAAGACAGGAAGCCGGATTGGATTCTATTATTCAGGCTGCCGGGAGATGTAATCGGGAGGGACTGATGGAAGAGAAAGGCGAGACATACGTGTTTGAACTTGACAGAGTCGGCTCAGTGCCGAAAGGTTTTCTGGCCAAAGCAAATCAAGTGCGTAAGAGAGTGTGTGTTAATCTTGAGGAGGAAGAATGGTTTGCCGATTCGACAATGAGCCGATTCTTTGAAGAACTTATAGGCACAGTTGACTGCTTCGACAAATATGACACGGAGAAAGACCTGACAAAATATTTGAAATTTGAGACAGCATCAAAAAATTTCAAATATATAGACAATGCCGATTATCCGGTGATAGTAAATTGGGGCAAGAGCATGAAACTCGTGGATCAATTCAAGCAACACGGCCCCTCCTACGAGCTTAATAAAGAGTTATGTCAATATTCAGTCAATGTGAGCCGGTATAATTTCAGCCGGTTGATTAATCAGGGACTGATTGAGGATGCAGGAGGCCTTTACGTTATACGTTGCACCAAGGCCTATAGCCCTGAAGTAGGTCTGATTATTGACAATGAATGGCTTGAAGAGCCGATGGTAATATGATTTAAAATCAAAAACAATACAAACGCCATAGATAATGGAAGATAACAACAAAGGTTTTTGCCTGGAAGTATGGGGCGATTTCGCATGCTTCACACGGCCTGAATTCAAGGTAGAGCGTGTGAGCTATCCTGTCATCACGCCATCGGCGGCAAGAGCTATTTTTGAAGCCATATTCTGGAAACCGGCCATCAAGTGGATAGTAACCCGGATTGAAGTGCTTAATCCGATTTGCTGGACCAGTGTACGTCGCAATGAGGTGGGGGCAACTGCAGGTAAGACACCCATTTATATAGAGGAGAAACGGCAACAGAAAAACACGCTGATGCTGAAAGATGTGAGATATAGAATCTGGGCCACTATGAAATATCTCAAGCCTGAGGAGCGTAAAAATTGCAAGGATAAACCGGATGCCGATGAATCCCCGGGAAAATATCTGGCCATGTTTGAGCGAAGGGCTTCGAAAGGCCAACACTTCACACACCCATACTTTGGCTGTAGGGAATTTGCAGCCCATTACTGTCTTGTCAACCCGGGAGATGAGACACTTCCCCCTCCAATTAAAGATAGTCAGGATTTACAGTTTATCCTATATGATATGGATTTTGAAGGTAATAAGGAGAAACCTGATCCGATATTCTTCAATGCCATAATGAATAACGGAGTGATTGATGTGCCAATGCCTAACTCTAATAAACTTATAAAATGATTCTAAGAGCCTTATATGATTATTACCAGCAACGGAAGGATCAACTTCCTTCTCCCGGCAAGGAGTTGAAGGAGATAGGATTTATTCTGGTGTTGTCTGATGAAGGAGAGTTTATCCGGTTTGAAGACCGCCGTAAGGAGGGGAACAAGTCTGCGGATCAATTCCTTGTGAGGAAATCGGTAGGACGTAGTTCGGCTCCTGTGGCGAATTATCTGTATGATAATTCGGCTTATGTTCTTGGTTACTCTGAAAAGCCGAATGCCTTAAAATATTACGATGTGTTTAAGGCAAAGATAGAGGATGCCTATAATAAAGCTCCTGATAATAAAGACCTTGAGAGGTTGAAGAATTTCTATGGGCAGAATGTGGATGAGAAATTAGAGAAAATGCAATCTGATCCGCTATGGCCAGAAATTATAAAGAATCTCGGGAAAAAATTCTCATTCTTCTCATTTAGGTTTGAAACTGACCGTGAGATTGTTGCTGCAAAAGATGAGCTCATCGATATAGATATGGAGCAACGAGTTTCTTCGCCTGCAGATAAGATATGTCTAATCACCGGTGATAGGGATGAGATAGTGGAGATTACCACTGCCACTATGATTCCAGGAAGTCAGGCTATTGCAAAACTGGTGGCGTTTCAGGTTAATTCCGGTTATGATTCATATGGGAAAAAGAAAGGGGGTAACGCACCTATAGGGAAAAAGGCAGAATTCGCCTATACGACCGCCATGAATCATATGTTGGGTAAGAATTCGAGGAATAAATTCCTGCTTGGGAACCGTACCTTTATTTTCTGGTCGTCAGTCAACAACGATGATACGGCTGCTCTTGAGGAAGCAACGGCAGACTTACTTTCGTTAGAATCGTTTGTAGAGACAGAGAAGGACCCTGAACTTGTCAGGAAAGTGTTCACTTCCATATATTCAGGAGATATTAAGGCAAGCGATGATAAGTTTTATATCCTTGGACTGGCCCCAAATTCAGCACGTATAGCCGTGTCTTATTGGGCTGCCATTCCACTTAGGGATTTTGCCAAGAATATTCTTTGTCATTTTGATGATTTTGATATTGTGGACATACGCCTTGACAAGAAGCCCTATATGGGGCTCAGGTCAATTCTCTCGGCTGTGACGTTGGGGGGAAAATCATCAGAAGCGATTCCTAATCTGGCAGAAAATGTAGTGAAGAGCATATTCCAACATTTGCCCTATCCAGCCCAGCTATACAATGCCGCGATTAGGAGAATAAGGGCAGAACAGAAAATCGGTATTACAAGAGCCGCAATAATAAAGGCATATCTAAATAGATTGAACAATAATAATAAGATAACTAAGATGTTAGACAAGACAAATGAGAATCCAGGCTATCTGTGCGGACGTTTGTTTGCCACGATTGAGAAAATTCAATCGGAGGCAAATGGCAAAGCGTCAGTCAAAGAGGGGTATATGAACAGTGCGAGCACTGTTCCAGCTGCCGTGTTTCCAACCCTTCTGAATCTCTCCAACCATCATCTGGAGAAGCTATCTGTTGCCGGGAAGATTTATTTCAGAAATCTGGAGATGGAGATATTCAATAAGTTTGATGGATCCGGTTTCCCTACGCAGCTGTCTCTCCCGGAACAGGGAAATTTCTTCATGGGATATTTCCATCAACTGAGTGACTTCTACACCTCCAAAAAAGATAACGCAGAAAATAAATAAAAATTAAAGGATATGACGAACCTTGAAAACAGAATAGATTTCATCTATCTTTTTGATGTAAAGGATGGAAATCCGAATGGTGATCCCGACGCAGGAAATCTTCCTCGAATCGATAGTGAGACTGGTATGGGTCTGGTAACAGATGTATGTCTCAAACGTAAAGTGAGAAACTATGTGGATATTTCTAAAGAGAAGGCAGCCGGTTACGATATCTTCATCCGAGAGAAAGCAATTCTCAACAACTTGATTGATGCAGCCTATGATACTGAAAAGGTAAAGAGTTCTGACGATAAGGATAAAGTGCAGTCAGCCCGAGACGTGATGTGCAGTAAATATTATGATGTCAGGACTTTCGGAGCGGTAATGTCAACGGGTAAAAACGCCGGACAAGTGCGTGGTCCGATTCAGTTTACCTTCGCAAGATCTATTGATCCGATCTTTGCAACAGAACATTCTATTACACGTATGGCTGTGGCTACGGAGAAAGAGGCTGAAAAGCAAGGAGGAGATAACCGCACCATGGGTCGTAAAGCGACGGTTCCTTATGGTTTGTATCTGGCTCATGGGTTCATCTCGCCAAATTTGGCTGATAAGACCGGTTTCAATAAGGATGATCTCGATCTTTTCTTTGAGGCGCTAAAAGGCATGTTTGACCTTGACCGGTCAGCCGCACGCGGACTGATGAGCGCACGTAAGCTCATCGTATTCCGTCATGAGTCGAAACTTGGTAACGCGCCTGCCAATGAACTGTTTGATCTCGTAACTGTGAGACGTAAGGATGATTCCAAGCCTGCAAGAGCATTTTCAGATTATGAGATAGAGATAGACAAGTCTCGGCTTCCCGCAGGTGTGTCAGTGGATGAACTCATCTGATATGGGATCCTACTCTGACGAAGAGATGCTCCCATTGTCGGGGATACAGCACTATCGGTTCTGTCCCCGACAATGGGCGCTTATTCACATTGAACAAGAATGGGAAGATAATCGCCTTACCTTTGAAGGTAATCTCCTCCATGAGAACGTTGACAACCCTTTCTATCGTCATAAGCATAAGGGAGTGTTGGCTATGCGTTCAGTGAATGTAGCATCTGCGACATTAGGACTATACGGAATAATGGATGTGATAGAACTGCATCCGGCAACGGAAACCATAAATGCAATCACTCATCCCTCTTATACCGGATATTGGTATCCTTACCCTGTGGAGTATAAGCATGGCAGGCCAAAGGCTAATATAAGTCTCAAATTCTTCCGCTTCCTCTCGAGACACAGAGTTGCAAGCTTACACCCACGGGACGTTTCATCGCACGTATGCAAGGTGGTCCATCAGGAAATGTAATAGTCCGGAAGAAGCAATTCCAATTTTCAGAAGATAAGGAGTTGTCGCTGCATATTTCTCGGTTAATAATAGCTTCCAAAATCTTTAACTACAGGGCTATTCTGCAACGCTATACTCGCGATTATGGTGAAAATCCAGCTTTAATCACAGCTATCAGACGACTGCATATATATAAAGATAATGCTCTCGAAGCAGCAGACAAGGGAGCATTGCGAGGGATAGAAGGATTAGCGGCCGCTGTATATTTTTCTGTTCTTCCAACCCTTATAACTCAACAGAAGGGAGACTTCCGTTTTTCAGGCATAAACAGGCGCCCTCCGAAAGACGCAGTGAATGCTATGCTTTCATTTGTATATACAATTTTGGGCAACGAGATTGCATCTGCGTTGGAGTCAGCTGGTTTAGACCCATATATAGGTATGTTTCATACATTACGTCCGGGGCGTATATCGCTTGCCCTGGATTTGCTTGAAGAATTCAGAGCATATTTGTGTGATAGGTTTGTAATCTCGTTGATTAACAGAAAGCAGATTTCAAAACATGATTTCAAAGCCCAGGGATCAGAGGGTATTATCATGACAGATGATTGCCGCAAAACATTGTTGACCGCATGGCAAGTTCGTAAGAAAGAAGAAATTATTCATCCTTATCTGAAAGAGAAAGTACAAATTGGTTTACTACCTTACGTACAGGCGTTGTTACTGGCGCGCCGGATAAGGGGAGAAGCGAGTGAATATGTACCGTTTCTGATGAAGTGAAGTAGGTAGAGTTGTTGTGATATATGATATAAGTTATTAACCAAATTAAGAATCTAATATTAATGAGAATACTGATAACATACGATGTGGAAACGGCCTCGCCCGAAGGTAGTAAAAGGTTAAGGCAAGTAGCGAAAGCATGTGTCAATTATGGCCCGCGTGTTCAGAATTCCGTTTTTGAGTGTTTGTTAACCGAGACACAATACTTGGAATTGAAGGAACGTTTATCTCGTATAATAGACAGTGAGAGTGATAGCGTTAGGTTTTATCGATTATCCTCTAATCTCAATAAAGCGGTTGTCAGCATAGGAAAGATAACTTCATATGATCCTGAAGCGCCGTTGCTCATTTAGAAATAAATGTGCTGAGTAGTAGTTGCAGGTGTAACAGGTTTAAGCTGAGTAGTTGTTGCAGGTGTAACAGGTGCAAGTATAGTCTCCACCATTGGGTAAAGGTTTTTCAGGACGGACATATCAAGTGTAAGACGCAACAGATCAAGTATAAGACGCAACAGATTATATTTAGGACTGTACAGATCAAGTGCAAGACGCGACAGATCAAGTGTAATAGGATAAGTACTGTCAAATAATAATTGGAGAGTCAACTGTCCCCGCGAACCCCAAGTGTCTCCTGTTAGTTAGGCATATTCGCACGCATTGATAACCAATATATTACTCTTAATTTATACTAAAAAACCACCCCACCCGTTAATAATAGTGATAGGTTCGCGAAACCCCATATCAAATCTCCTTAACACTAATTACTTAACCCAACTACAGTCGCACCCCATACGGGTGCGTGGATTGAAACTTTTTCGCTGGCAGGGATAAGCACGTTAGTTGTGGTCGCACCTCATACGGGTGCGTGGATTGAAACACTGAGAAAGCTATGCGAGACTTGAATCAGGATTACGTCGCACCTCATACGGGTGCGTGGATTGAAACCACATCCTGCTCCTGAATAGAGAAGTCTCTGCCAGGTCGCACCTCATACGGGTGCGTGGATTGAAACTGCGCCCCGATGAACTCGCAAGAGAAACACGCTGAGGTCGCACCCCATACGGGTGCGTGGATTGAAACCCTTTTGTTTAAGGCCTCGGCCTCTCACATTGGGAGTCGCACCCCATACGGGTGCGCGGATTGAAACGCGGTCAATCTCCCCGTCGGTGTGGAGGTGACGCTGGTCGCACCCCATACGGGTGCGTGGATTGAAACGACAAGGCGCAGCTTTACTTCCCAAAAAGCGCGTGTCGCACCCCATACGGGTGCGTGGATTGAAACTACAGAGCGCAGCGCGACGTACGCATGGCTTCTGTAGTCGCACCCCATACGGGTGCGTGGATTGAAACAACGTAGGTCGTTCAACCATATTCCTGGATCTCTTTGTCGCACCTCACACGGGTGCGTGGATTGAAACATCACGTTGAGCACCGCCGAACTGTCAGACGAGAGTCGCACCCCATACGGGTGCGTGGATTGAAACTGCCACCACGTCAGCTTGTTGACCGTGACCGTGGTCGCACCCCATACGGGTGCGTGGATTGAAACCGTCGTCGCCGATTATGAGCGCGTCGCACTCAGGTCGCACCCCATACGGCTGCGTGGATTGAAACAAGACCAAGGGTGGTGCAAAGTTCCTCGCTGTCGGTCGCACCCGATACGGGTGCGTGGATTGAAACAACATGGAGCAAGAAGTATGTATAGACTTCGGTCTGGCCTACGATGGCGGTGCGGAGAGTTGGGTGCTCATTCTTTGGGCGAGGAGGTTCATGCGCTGGCAGCGGTGGCGGCGCCGTTGCTCGGGCCAAGGGGCCGCCGGTGCCAGGATGAGTAGCTTCCCTTTTGAGCATTGTCCGAAGTCGTGGAGAGCCGGTTTGTAGCGGTCGGGAAAGGGCTGGTCGGTTATCAGGATTATCGGAGCCTCGAGCTCTTCGGCCAGTGTCCGCATATCTTTTTCATCAGGCGATACGAATGCTGATACCAATACCCCCTCTTTCTCAATGGCGTCTAACCAATCGTTGTAGAGTTCCTCTTTCTTTACTTCGTCGTAGAAACTGCGCACTATCACTGCCTCTTTGTAAGGATTGCGCAATAGAAACAGGTTGCCGTAGGCTTGCATCCTCTCACCCTCAATATCGATGTCTCTCACCCTGCGGAAGAAGTCGGGGCGCTGTCTGCGCATAGCCAATCGGTGTGGATTCTCTGCTATGTATCTGTACCATATATCCAGATTCTGATGGGAATAGATGGGCTTGTCGGTATAATTAGGCTCGAATATCTCCTCTGCCTTGACAGTTGGGAAGCTGTAGCTTTGTCGGGTGGCACCTATAGCCGTATGGGGACAGTAATCGTAGCGTAATTTTTTGTTGTATTCGTCAACGACCTGGTTTTTCAGACAACCTATATAGTATGAAAGATGTGCTTTGGTGTGCTCTTTTACATGAATAAGGATATGGACATGGTCTGGCATCACCATGAATTGATAGAGTTCGATAACTGGGTAGCGAAATTGGAAATTATAGATGATGTGATTTATGACTTTGCCAAGTCGCGACCGTTTTATATAGGCGCAGCCGGGTTGACCCGGAGGGATGGCAGGGTTGCCGGATACCTCACCAAAACTTGGGGCTGCCGGGGCTTTTTTCAGAATAATGTGATAGACCCCTGGTGCATGGTAGTTGTGGTTGCGTTTGCGGCGTGTATATTTGTGGGTGAAGTTTTTCATACTGAGAGGAGCTGGAGTTAAGAGGGGAAGGTGGTTATGATGGGTTGGAGATGAAGGTAAGAGGGGTTGGGTTACTGTCGCGAAGTTAGCTTTTTAAGTGCAGATATGCAAATTCCTGCGGGAATTGTCAGGGAATTTACCGATAATATGCAGCGCCCCAGGATTACTCACGGAAGTGGGAGCCGGGGACGGGGTTCCTCGCGGAACCAACACTCGGAAAACGGGCTACCGCGCACAAACAGCTCCGAATCTTCGCTGCCAACTCAATTCAGTAAGCCATGAATAGGGGAAAGAGAAACCGAAACACGGAGGGAAGGGAAGCCAAAACACGCAGGAAGAGAAACCAAAACACGCAGGAAGAGAAACCGAAACACGGAGGACGCGAAGCCAAAACACGCAGGAAGAGAAACCAAAACACGCAGGAAGAGAAACCAAAACACGCAGGAAGAGAAACCAAAACACGCAGGAAAAGAAACCAAAACACGCAGGAAGAGAAACCGAAACACGGAGGAAGAGAAGACAAAACACGGAGGAAGTGAAGACGAAACGCGGAGGAAGTGAAGACGAAACGCGGAGGAAGTGGGGACGAAAAGGGAAAGGAAGGCTGACAAGTAAAGAAGGCGTTAGCTGTTTTTTCCGGTAGAGGTTCCGTAAGGGACCTGCCTCCGGCCTTAATCAGCACGCTTGCTCCTGTCTTCATCAGCACGCTTGCTCCTGTCTTCATCAGCA
>CANPMT010000093.1 GCA_947575235.1 uncultured Porphyromonadaceae bacterium | reverse complement strand
GACGCGCCACGGCGCGTCCCTACTTCGAACACCGATATGAATCGGTTTGTGGGTGTGGACGCGCCACGGCGCGTCCCTACTTCTGACGGAGAATGAGCAGGGGGAGGTAAAGGAGCAGCGCCGGGAGCGAGAAGAGGAGGCCGCCGATGGTGCCGGCCGCCAGGGCAAACCAGAAACTCTCCCTCTCGGTGCCTGCTATGAAGGGGATGAATCCTAACACCGTGGAGAGTACCGTCATTATCACCGGACCACACTTCACCCTGAACGCCGCAAGATAAGCCGCCACCCCTCGCCGATGCCCCATCTCGTTGATGATGTAGATGGCGGCATTCACCGTGATGCCACTCAACAGGATGAATGACGCAAATCCTCCCTGGTCGAACTTCAGCCCGAACCACCAGAAAGTCAGGAATATCCCTACATACGACATCGGTATCACCGCTATTATCGCCAATGGCTTCAACAGTGAATTGAAGAGTATGGCCGACAGGAAAAATATTATAAGGACTATTATACCCAACACCGTGTAACGCTCATATCCAGCCTTATCCTGATTCCATCCCTGCTCAACATTCTGTATGATGTAGCCGGGTGAGAGACGCTTCTCCATAGCCTCGATCTTCTCCTCCTTCACCCTCTTCCCCTGGTTGTAGGAGCCGATATATTCATATTGCAGACAGATACGGTATGACTGGTTCTCCTTGACTATATCCTGAGGATTCTCATTCTTCTCGAAAGTAGCCACATCCGAGATGCGCAGCATACGGTCGCCCACACGGAAGGGGGTGTTCATCAACGCCCATATGTCGTAGTCGGCACCCTGGCGCGATGACAGGGTGATGCGCTCGCTGTTACCATCGTTTACTATATACCCGCAATTTATGTCACGCCCGAACACGTTCGAAAGGGCTTGATAGAAATCATAGACCGTCAGATTATCGCGCACCAGCGCCTCACGGTCGATATCGAGTGTGAACTCCGTGTAATCCTCCTGCCAGAATGAGAAATCGGAGCGCAGCTCAACCTCCTTTATCCTTTTGTGGGCCAGCAGTGAATCGCGCATCTCCAGGGCATAGTCCCAGAGACGGTCGTAGTTGAAACCATACATGCGTATCAGCGTCGATCCCGCACGCTCCCTGACATCGTTGTTGAATCCCATATCCTCCAGTCCCGACACACTCCAGCTACCCCCTCCCAAGGTAAGGGCCTTCGAGATGATATCAGATTTCAGACGGTAGGGGAATCCGGTGTAAGCCGTGGCGCGTGTGAAGAAGATATCCATGCTCGCCTGCCGCCCGTTCATGACATGGGTCTGGAACTGACGCACACCGTCAAACCCTGAAATATACGCCTCCATCTTGCGCATCAGGGCATCCATCTGGCTGAGTGTGGCGCCATTGGGGAGGGAGGCCGTGACGTGCAGACTCCTCTCCCCCTCCTCACGGTTGAAATAGTAGCCCTCGCGCACCTCCTTGAAGAAGAGCCATCCGCTACCCCCGATAGCTCCGGCCATGAGCAGCAGGAAGGCCCATCGCCAGCGCAATGCGAAGCGGACGTATGCGCCGTAGCATCGCAGCAGGCGGCGTGCCATACGCCGGCGCCCGCGGGCACCCTCCGGCTTGCGGCGGCGCATATCCATACGCTCCGCTAAAGCGGGCACCAGCAGCAGGGACACGAGAAGCGACACAAGAAGATTCACCACCACCACAATCACGAAATCCTCAAGATTGCGGCGCACATCCTCATTGAGGAAGAACACCACCACCAGCGCCCCCACCGTGGTTAGCGTGGCCGCCAGAAGGGCCGGGAAGGCCTTGCGGTCGCGATGCCGCATGTAATGGTCGCACATCACGATGGTGTTGTCGATGATGAGATTGAGCGATATTGTGATTCCGGCCAGCGAATAGAGCTGTATCTCAGTACGGAAGAGGTAGTAGAAAATCACGGCCACCCCTAAGTTTATGGCCAGCGATATCACTATGAGAAGCGTGTAGCGTAGGTTGCGGGTCATGAGCACTATGAAGAGCAGCAGGATAAGCACGGTGAGTCCGCTGCGGAAGTAAATCTTGTCAAGCTCCCCGCTTATGCTCTCGGTGTTGTCGTTCGACAGTATGAAACTCAGCCCCGCAGGCAACTTGCTCTCGAGAGCTGCCAGGCTCTCCCTTACCCTCTTCCCCACCTCAAGCTGGTTGGCCTCGTCAGAGGCGGTGATATTCAGATAGATGGCATTCATGCCGTTGATACGGAAATATGAGCCCGGCACCGATTCCGTGCGCACCACCCTCACCAGTTTGTCGAGGGTCAATCTCTCCCCGCGGGGTGTGGTGAGAGTAATGAGAGAGGCGTCAAACTCAGAGCGGTTGCCCGGAGCCTTGCGCACCAGGCGGAGCCACCCCTTCCCATCCTCCCCCATGCCAAGGAATCCGGAACCGTAATGCCGCGCTATGGCCCTCTGTATGTCGGCCGCCGAGAGGCCCGATGAGCCGAGGAGGTCGGCATCATACGTGAGACGCCATTCCATGGGCACCGTGCCGTAAAGGTCAACACTTCCCACGCCGGGAATGTCGGCCAGCACCGGCTTCACATTCTCCTCAACATAAGTGGCGATATCCATCGAATTCATCGATGACACCACTGTATAGGTCATGAAAGGGAGTGTGGATCGGTTGTCGGAGAACCCGGTGCTTACCTGCGGATAAGTCACCCCCTCGGGCAGTTCCCCCCAGAGCTGCCTCACGATAGTTGAGGCTTCGAGACGCGCCATATCTATATCAGTGTGACGGTCAAGTTCAATCGAGATGGACCCCTGGCCGTTGCCCGAGCGCGACTCCATTCTCCTGACACCCTTCACACGCGCCAGCGCACCCTCCAGCCGGCTCGTGACCTGCTGCTCCACCACCCTCGACGAGGCATTGCGCATGGCGAAATTCACCTGCAGCGAAGGCAACGCCCGCGAGGGGTAAAGCTTTACAGGGAGCAACGGCAGCAGCACACACCCAAGAAGGGTAAGCGCCACAGCCACCACAATCACCGGAAAGGATGCAATCTTCATATCACACTGATTTTAACTCAATTGAAATATTTTATAATATTCATTTTACATCAAGATCAAACTTTCGAGAGAGTGGTATGCACATCTCGAAGTCGTAGAGCGTTAGCTTGCGCAGGCGGTAATAACTGAGCCAGTAATTCTTCAGGGCCTCCACATAAGTGCGGTTGGCCTCCTGGCGGCGCGAAGAGGCCAGCGACATACTGCTCAAGTCGGTCTTGCCGATCATAAACCTCTGGCGTGTCTGCTCGAAAGCCATATCGGCGAGGTCCATCGCCTCGCGGGCCGATAGAATCAGGCTGAGCTGTATATTGAAATCATCCACTGTTATCGACACCTCATCCTCGATAGCCTCCTCATCCTGCCGGGCGGCGATCTTTGCCACATCGAGGTTGCTGAGCGCCATATTGTACTTACCCTTCCTCACGCCCCAGTCGACAAGCGGAATCGAGAGCGACACCGACACGAGTTCCTGGCTGAGGAGATGGCGGTAGGCGCTGCCGAGGTTATTCCCCACCTGGTTGAAACCGACACTCGCGCTGAACGAGGCATTGAAAAGATTCTCCACCTTTGTGCGGTTGACGTTGCTCTCCGCCTCAAGGATAGTCTGTCGGTGCTGAATCAGCGTCGGGTTATTGTCGCGGGCGAAGGCGAGGGCGTCGGCCACGTTCACCTTCCGGTCGACCGGAAGGGAGGGGAGCGTCACCTCCAGTTCGGTGTTCTGGTCCATACCCAGGAAAGAGGCGAGATTGGCGTTGGCACGTTTCAGGGCTATGCGCGAGTTCTCGAGTGAGTTGCGGGCATTCACCAGGTCGAGTTTCAGCGTCAGGAGGTCAGCCTGAGAGATGGCCGCAATCCTGAACCGCCGTTCACCTAAAGTGTATAGCGTATCGGCCGAGGCCAGGTTCTCGTTGGCCAGACGGAATTCAGTCTGAGCCAGGGCAAGATTGAAGAAATAGGTCACGGCCGATTCCGACACCTGCTCCATATTATAGAGATACTCCTTCTTGACACGTTCATACTTCACAGGCTCAATCTTCCGCTCCCACTTGAACTGGTTATAACCGAGAAGATTCTGGATATATCCCACCCTCACCGGCACAGCCGAGAACTGCGAGAGAGTGGTCTCGCCGATATTGCGCAGATAGTTGAGGTCAGACTCCACGAAGAATGTGCCGCCGAGCCAGTCGAAATTCTGCTTCAGGTTAAGTCCGAGCGAGGCAGAATACGACTGCTGTGCGCGGTAGACGTCGATATTGTTCTCGAAGTCATAGCGCGAAGTGAAGTCGCGGTAATATGTGGCCGGAGTCAGGTCGAGCGACAGACTGGGGAGACGGTTAGCCTTGAACGAGCGGAACTCCCAGTATCCCGCCTCATACAGGTTGCGGTAGCGGAAGGCCGAGAGGGAGCTGTCAGAGGCAATCTCTATCGTGCGCTTCAGGTCGAGCCTCACCGGGGGAGCGGCCGGTGCCGCGAACGACCCGCATATAAAGGCGAGCATAATTGCCACTACATGTAATTTAAAGAGAGACAGACGATTTTTCATTATTGTAATGATTTTTATAAACCATATAATAAACCAAAGGTATGATAAACACACTCACCAGAGTCCCCACCACCATCGAGCCTATCATCGCCACGGCCAACGGGCGTTGCAGCTGGCTCCCCATATCATTGGTGAAGAGCATCGGCACCATGGCCAGAATCGTGGTGAGCGAGGTCATGACGATGGGGCGCAGCCTCCGCGTCCCCGCCGTGTGGATAGCCTCCAGCAGAGGCACACCCTCCTTGCGCAGCACATTTATGGCATCGAGTTTGAGAATCGAGTCGTTCACCACAATGCCACAGGTCACAATTATGCCGATGGCCGACATAAGGTTAAGGGTATAGCCGAAAATCCAGAGAGTCAGCAGGGCGAAAGCCGTGTCGACGGGAATCTCCAGCAGCACAATCAGCGGCTGGGAGAAACTCTCGAACTGCGCGCAGAGTATGAAATACATCAGCACCACCGACACAAGGAGAATCACCACCATCTCACGCATCATCCGCGAGTTGGAGAAGAGGGCGCCGGAGAGTTCCGCCTCCCAGGAGCCGTCGGCGCGGACACAGCGGGCTGCGGCATCGGCTGTGGCACGTGCATCCTCCGTGTCATCAAACGCCACCGGGAGATACTCGCCGTTCTTTCCGGCATCGATGTCGCGGAAATCACGGTCGTGACGCGCCGAGACAAACCGGCTCAGCGGAATCATCACCGGAGAAGTGGCGTCGGCACTTCTCACCATGGTGTTGGTGAGCACATTCTCCAGATTCCTCTCCCCCGACGACACCGTCACCGGGAGATACTCGTTGAAAGAATGCAGCACCGTGAAACCCTCCTCACGGAACGCCTCCTCCAGGGCGGCGTCCACCTCCGAGGGATTGACGTTATAGATGGCCATGGCGCTGTTGTCGGTCACGAGATTGGTCTGGTCGCGCAGCGGACTCACGGCCGAGGGTGCTCCGGCAGCCTCAGTAAGCTTCGCCACAATATCGGCATACCCCTCAGGTGTCGCCTCCCCCTTGCGCGGATAGAGGCGCACCTCAACCTCCGGCTCATCCGACGAGAAAATTTTCTCGAAAATATTATCCGGTGGATAGCATTCGACCGTAGCCAAGGGGTAATTGCTCCTGACAAATTCCACCACCCGCCCGGCTGCCTCGGCTATATCCTCCTTTGATTCGGCGCGCAGATATACCTCGGCATCCGACTGCAACAGGTCGGCACCCTCCTCGAGCATGAAATCCTGCACACCCACGGCGGCGGAGTTCTCCACAATCCCCTCCCCCGCCCCATCTATGAGGGCGCGAACCCTGACAGCATTCTCGCGGGCCGTGATATTCTCATTCCATTCCACCCTCACCATCATCTCCTTATGGTCAAGACGCGGCATGCGCTCCACCTCCATCAGATTGAAGAGAAGCACACATAACGGCACCAATGTCACAGTTACAGTGAGCCATAGCCACCTGCGGGCGAATATGAAATCTATTCCACGGTTGTAGATACGCGCCATCAGGCGGTCGAGTCTTTCCGTGCCCCTCCATTCATGCGTGGCACGCCCGCGTTTGGTAAAAAACAGTTTGTATAGCACCGGAAGGAGCATTATACCCGCCACATACGACATTGCCAGACCCGCCGAGATCGAGAAAGCCTGGTCGGTGAATATAGCCCCCGCGATACCGCTCATGAACACCAGCGGCACGAACACCGCTATCGTGGTGAGCGACGAACTCAGCAGAGGTGTGATCATCTCATTCGTGCCACGGTCGCAGGCATCGGCGAGAGGGAGGCCGCGGCTGCGCCATTGGGTGATATTCTCCGTCACAATCACCGAGTTATCGATCATCATACCCACAGCCAATATCAATCCGGAGAGCGACACCACATTGAGCGAGACATGGAAAAGATAGAAGAGAAGAAACGTCAGGATCAGCGCCACCACAATCGAGAGTCCGATAACGAACGGCGTCCGCAGATCCCCCATGAATAGAGCCGTGACAAGAAACACCAGGATCAGACCCAACACAAGATTCTGCACCAGATTAGATATGGTGAAATCAAGGAGGTCGGTCTGGTTGCGGCTCACCGAGAACTGATATTGGGGATATTCATCGCCGAGCGATGTTATGGCCTCGGCGAGCGCCTCCTTCATGGCATCCACATTCTCCTCGCTCTGCTTTATGACGGCCAGGGTGACGGCCCGTTTCCCGTCGTATCGCGCCATACCCTGCGGCTCAGGCTCCACAATCGCCACCTCCGCCACATCCCCGAGGCGCACTATGCGCCCCCCGACACGCATATAGACGTCGGCCACATCCTGCGGAGTGCGCAATTTATTGGATACGTTGACATTATATTCATAATACCCCTCCCTCACGGTCATTCCACCCGGAGTGTTGTTGGCGGCCGATACGGCCTGTTCTATGCGGGCAGCCGTAATACCGGCAGCCTTCGTGCGCAGAGGATCCGGAGTGATGCGCACAATGCGCGATGGCACACCCGAAACATCCACCATAGCCACCTCCGGCAGCTGCTCGATGCGTCGGCGCACGGCATTGTCGGCCACATTGGCCATCTCCAGGAAACGGCTCTCCTCATCCCCGTCATCGCGCAGGGTCATATTGAGATAAAGCACCGGAATGTCGGTCGCGCTCGCCTTTATCACCTTGGGACGGTCCATATCGCGCGGCAGCATACCCATAGCCGCGTCAATCTTCTCATTGACGGCAATGAAAGCCAAGTCGATATCCACGCCGTAATCGAAAGTCATCGTGATTGTAGCCGAGCCGTCGCGGGTCTCGCTGTGGATCTCGTCGAGTCCGCTCACCTGCTGAAGCTGTCGGCGCAGCGCGGCTGTGGCCACCGTCTCAAGTTCACGGGCCGATGTATTGTCGGCTGTGAGACGCACCGATATGCGCGGAATGTCGATTGAGGGCAGCAGCGACACCGGGAGGGTGAAATAGGTCACCACCCCGATTATCACAAAAGCGAGGAAAGCCATCACCACCGCGATTGGCCGCTGAAGAAGGAATCTCACCATAATCCGATTATTTCAGGACTTTCACAGGCGCCTCATGAGCGAGGTTTATATTATTCGATATAATCACCTTCGCGCCCGGCTCAAGCCCATCCGTTATTGAATAATTCCCCATATTCTCAAGGCCCGTGTGTACATAATTCCAGAGAGCCTTCCCCCCGTCGTCGCTAAGGGTGAACACCACCTGTTTGCCGGAGCGCAGCACCACGGCACTCTTCGGCACCACCAACTGTTGTCCGAGCGACTTTCGCACGCTCACCCTCACGTTCATGCCGTCGTAAAGTCCGGCGGCACCATCCACCGAGGCTGTCACCGTCACCAGACCGTCATCATCCACCACCGGATTTATCTGCGCCACGCGGCCATTGA
Source organism: uncultured Porphyromonadaceae bacterium (assembly GCA_947575235.1). Lineage (GTDB taxonomy): Bacteria > Bacteroidota > Bacteroidia > Bacteroidales > Muribaculaceae > Lepagella. The sequence goes on along the minus strand of CANPMT010000093.1, from coordinate 2,815 downwards.
ACACCCCGGCGGTTGAGAAGGGGGTCACCACTACCTTGTCGCCCGGTTTCACGACAGCCAATTCACCCTCCAATATCTTGAATTCCACATCCATACCGCCCCCCACGACAGTGCAGACCGGTTTCGAGGGGTCGGGACGGTTGAAAGCTTTAGCCGAGACGTTAGCCACCGTACCGTCAAAGGGTGCGCGGATAGTGCTTTCGGCGATCTGTCGGCTTACCGAAGAGACACGGTCGTCGGCCTCCGTATAACCGCTGCGCAGGCGAGCCAGTTTCATTACGTCGTCAGGGATACGGGCTGTATTCTCAGGGTCATAACCTTGTCCGATGAGGGCGTCCTTCAGTTCGAGTTCAGCTTTGGCCAGCTGGGTTTTGGCCTGGCGGAGTTCCTCCTCAAGCTTATACGTATCGAGAGAAGCGAGCGCGTCACCCTTCCTCACCCCGGCGCCGTTTCGGGCAACCACCGAAGAGATCACGGCGTCGGCCGATGGGAAATAGAGGTCGGCTCGGTTTCGTCCGGCCACGCGGCCATTGCTCACCACCTCATGCTCGAAGTCGTCCGGCAGCAGCTCCATGACCGTCACTTCCGTGACTTTCGACGGCTCCGCGGAGAGCTCGGATCTGTTCTCCTTGTCGGCCTTATCTTTATCCTCCTTCCCATTACAGGCAATGAGAGCAGTGAATAGCAGAAGAAACAAACACTTTTTCATGATTATACGTCAGGTTCAGTTCGATAATTGCAGATGAAACGCAAATCCACATTTCATCTGCAAAATTATAAATAAATTTACACAATCGCAATTTTCACTATCCAAATAGAGTGTTTCCACTCACAGGCGTACATACATGTGCCAAAGCTGTCTGTTTTCGCGCATGATTATAGGTTACCATTTGAAATCGCAGCCATGCGACCCGATTCTAACAAATACTCATGAATTAATTTTCCATCATCATTCCAATATAGGATACCGGGATAATCCGATTCTTCAAACCCTTTCAGGAAATATCTGTTCTCTGAATCAACCATAACATTCTCACGTTTTACCAGATCATAGCCATTTTCAATCTTAAGAAGTTTTAGATTCTGAAGGTTCGTGAATATGAACAGTAAATTTCTGTTGGTTTTGAATTTTTGATAATACTTGTCAGCCTCATGTGTGCATGAATTACATCCAAGACGAGGAATGATCACGATAGAATCATAATCTTGAAGTGAATTCCCTACTTCAGTTACAAGAAGCGTCTGCATACTATCTTCATACGATGCTGTTTTACATGCAGTCATCATGAGATACAGAGCCATCAAAGCTAAGAATTTGAACATTGCATTTTTCATAATTCCCGTACTGTAAAAGCCTTAAACTTCATGAAATCATCATCGTCTGAGAGAATGTTCACATATAGTATACCTGCGGCTACAAAAGCATTCACCGGATAATACTCTCCTAACGGAAGCATACATTCTCCAACTTTCTCAAAATTCTTGTCAAGAATAATGATACCCATCGGCTTTCTTGTGGCAGACCCAGCCAAATCATTAGCATCGATTTCTCCAGCCTCATGGAAAAGACGGTAGTACAATTTATTTTCTGAATCATAAAAAATCGCGCCATATTGAAAAGATTTTATATAATTCTTGAATAGTTCATCTCTATCTACTCCCATCTGCGGAACGATATCAGGTCTTTCTGAATAATCAGCAAGATAAGCCAATGTCACATCTGTAGTAGGAGTCCAAACATATAGGCTGTCGGAAGCAGGGAAACTTGTAATAACCTCTCCTTGCGGTGTGACATAGGAAGATGTCTGTCTATAAGCAAATGTATCCCAAATATTTCCTATTTCTTCTTTTTTACCATACACAGCAGGATATGGACTACCCGTCGTCACTTTGCCTGTGACAGCATTGAAAATTAAGCTTGCTCCCGGATCAAGTCCTTCTCTCAGCATCCCGTTCATTCCTTGAAGATAGTGTAATCCATTCCTCACGATATAGGCAGATGTGGTAAGAGGATAGGGCGACACCGAGTATTTCCCTGAGCTATTCGTATCGGTATGAGGCACTACAAAGGATTCCAACAGATTCCCATTGGAATTGATACGGTAAACTCGTTGCCCCCAAGAGGCATATAGCCAAATACTATCGTTTTCCTCTGGATTAGCGATATAGAATCCATTCACTCCATTTACCGCATCCGGGCCTTCCTGATGAATTGTTATCTTATTATTACATATTTGGTCTTTCAAAGACAACACACAAATCTCACTGGTCGGACTATTCAGGAATGCTAATGTTGAATCATTAATCAACTGCATATAGTTACTGGACTGCGCCATAGTGGAATCCATTGGTAGGGCCAGTTCAGGTACTTCCTGCATCACATATTTATAATCCCTTACTTTATCTGAATTTGTAGGGGAACATGCCGACAGGAAGATTATTCCTGTCGACACTACATCAAAACGTATTCTCATTACGTTTCACTTAGATTAGAAAGATCCACTGCATCTCACAGCACCTCCATTACCATCTTCCGTACAGGCATCTCCATTCCCGTTGTAGATAGGAGAACAATACCCCTGATTCTTACTGGCATCAGAAGACACCTCACACCCTGAGAGGGCTTCCACATCCTGCATGTCGTTTGACATACCCCACGTACCCTCATTTACGAGGCCTGAGTATCCGATGACACTCATACCGAATGCCGCCAATACTGCGATTGAAAAAACAATTCTTTTCATTGTCTGTTAATTTAAATTCATTAGTGTCCACTAAAAAATTATAAGAGTACTTTGAAATTATTGATATTCAA
>CANPMT010000092.1 GCA_947575235.1 uncultured Porphyromonadaceae bacterium | reverse complement strand
GCGACTACGGTATGACCGTGCAGAACCCCTACTGGATCAACTACCGCAACCTCAACGAGAATAAGAAAGACCGCTACACCTTGGGTGCCAGCCTCAGCTATAAGCTGCTCGACTGCCTCACCCTCTCGGGACGCGTACGTCTTGACAATTCTTACAACGACTACACTCAGAAGAACTATGCCACCACCAACGACCAGCTCACCGCCGGTTCAAACCGTGGCTACTACAACATCACCAAGTCGTCTGACAAGCAGATCTATGCCGACTTCCTCCTCAGCTTCAACAAGGTGTTTGGCGAGGACTGGAGCGTGCAGGCCAACTTCGGTGGCTCAATCTCCGACATGAGATATGACGACCACGCCACTGGCGGCCCCATCGCCGACGGCTCTGACAAGTTTGCAGGTGTACCCGCCGGTCTGGCCAACTTCTTCGCTGTGCAGAACCTCTCCACACCGCACGTCACCAACATGCAGTCGGGCTGGAGAGAGCAGACCCAGTCGCTCTATGCTTCGGCCGACGTCGGCTTCAAGGGCACTTATTACCTCACACTCACCGGACGTAACGACTGGCCTTCGGCTCTTGCCGGACCCAACTCGGTCAACTCCAGCTTCTTCTACCCCTCGGTGGGTCTCTCGGTGCTGATGAACAATTTCTTCCCGAGCGCGTCGCACATCATGCCCCTCTGGAAGATCCGAGGCAGCTTCGCCTCTGTGGGCTCTGCCTTCAATCGTTACATCGCCAACCCGCGCTATCAGTGGGATTCTTCAACCCAGTCATGGAGCGTGCTCACCCAGTATCCTCTCTATGACCTGAAACCGGAGCGTACGAACTCTGTCGAGGTGGGTATGAACTTCCGCTTCCTCAACGACATCACTTTCGATGCAACCTACTATCTGGCCAATACCGCCAACCAGACTTTCAACCCTGAGCTCCCCGTCAACCAGTACTCTAAGATTTACATCCAGACAGGTTCTGTAAGAAACTGGGGTATGGAGTTCGCTCTCTCTTACTCTCACACCTGGGGTGATTTCTACTGGCGTTCAGGCCTGACCTATTCGTTCAACCGTAACAAGATCACTGAGTTGGCCGACAATGCCGTCAACCCTGTCACCGGCGAGCATTTCTCTATGGATATCCTCGACATGGGCGGTCTCGGCTCTACCCGCTTCCTCCTCAAGACAGGCGGCAGCATGGGCGACATCTACTCTACAATCGACCTGCGCCGCGACTCTAACGGCAATATCTACGTCGACCCCACACAGTCGGTTGTCACCAGCGCCATCCAGGATAAGGAGGATTACATCAAGCTCGGCAGCGTGCTCCCCGCGGGCAACCTCGCATGGAACAACTCGTTCGCCTACAAGAACTTCGGCCTGAGCTTCATGATCAACGCGCGTCTCGGCGGCAAGGTGTTCTCACGCACCCAGGCCGTGCTCGACTACTATGGTGTGAGCCAGAACTCGGCCGATGCCCGCGACAAGGGATTCATCTCCCTCAACAACGGCGACCTCGTAAGCCCGCAGATGTGGTACTCGGTTATCGCAGGCGGCACAGCAGTACCCCAGTATTATATCTACGACGCCACTAACATCCGTCTGGGTGAGGTGACTTTCAGCTACACCATCCCCCGTGCATGGCTGCGCAACGTCTGCGACATCAAGCTCAGCCTCGTTGGCCGCAACCTCTGGATGATCTACAACAAGGCGCCGTTCGACCCCGAGTCAGTGGCTACCACCGACAACTGGTACCAGGGTATCGACTACTTCATGATGCCTTCGCTCCGCAACTTAGGCTTCAACGTCAACTTCACTTTCTAATACGGCAGGACCATGCTTAATAACATCAACAAGATAGCCATAGCGGCACTGGCCCTGGCGGCCTGCGCCTGCACCGGCGACTACGAGAATATCAACTCCAACCCTTATGAGCCGGGCGACCTCACGGCCGACGACTACGCCCTCGGTTCCCAGCTCAATAATGTGGCAAGCTGTGTGATGTCGTCCGACGTCAACACCACCCAGTTTACCGACGCCCTTCTCGGCGGCCCCCTCGGCGGCTACTATTCCGACTCTAACGCCGGATTCGCCGAAAGCTTCGCCCGATATAACCCGAAGAACGACTGGAGCCGTGTCTTCATGAAGAGCGACCGTATAATCCCGACTCTCTACGCCAACCTCGGCCAGATTGAGGCTCTCTCGGAGACCACCGACAATCCCGTGCCTTATGCCATAGCCACTATCATCAAGGTGGCTGCCATGAGCCGCGTAACCGACTGCTACGGCCCAATCCCCTACTCGGCAATCGGCACTTCGACCGACCTCGCCGTGCCTTACGACAGCCAGCAGGAGGTATACACAGCTTTCTTCAAGGAGCTTACCGAGGCCGCGCAGACTCTCAACGACAATCTCGGCAACCGCCTGAGCGCGAGCTGCGACTATGTCTATGCCGGCGACCCCGCCAAGTGGGTGCTCTTCGCCAACTCGCTCAAGCTGCGTCTGGCAATGCGTATCTCGTTTGTCGACCCCGCCACTTCAAAGAAGATGGCCGAGGAGGCTATCGCCGGTGGCGTGATCGAGAATAACGCCGATAACGCCACATGGAAGTATTTCACCTCGATCACCAACCCTCTCTTCACAGCTGTCAACTATAACAGCGCCGGCTCTTCGACGGGTGGCGACACACATGCCGCAGCCGACATCATCTGCTACATGAACGGCTATAACGACCCGCGCCGCGAGGCTTACTTCCTCCCCTCTACTTTCGAGGGTATCGAGTATATCGGCCTGCGCCGTGGCTGGGAGGTGTATGACAATGTCTGGGGCTTCAATTTCTCAGGCGTGAACGTCGGCCCCAACGACCCGCTCATCTGGATGACAGCCTCCGAGGTGGCTTTCCTCCGCGCCGAAGGTGCCGCCATCCACAACTTCAACATGGGTGGCTCTGCCGAGAATTTCTATAACGAGGGTATCCGCCTCAGCTTCGAGCAGTGGGGCGCGAGCGGAGCCGAGGCCTATCTGGCCGACTCCGGCTCAATGCCTCAGGCTTACGTCGACCCCACCGAGCAGAACCCCTACAACGGAGCTCTCTCCGACATCACCGTCAAGTGGGAGGAGGGTGCCACTGCCGAGCGTAAGCTCGAGCGTATCATAACCCAGAAGTGGATCTCGCTCTTCTTCAACGGCAACGAGGCCTGGGCTGAATACCGCCGCACCGGCTATCCCCAGCTCATCCCCGTGGCTTACAACGGATCGGGCGGCATCGTCGATTCCAACATCGGCCCGCAGCGTATGCCTTATCCCCAGGAGGAGTATACCAACAACTCTGTCAATGTTACAGCGGCTGTCAACGACCTTCTCAAGGGTCCTGACAATATGGCCACCAAAGTATGGTGGGCTCGTTATTAACCCTTTCAACCTGACGAAATGAAAAATATCATAAGACTGTCTATCCTCTCGCTCGCAGCTGCCGTGGTGCTCCCGGCCTGCAGCGACTGGACGGAACCGGAGGCCGACGACCTCCGCTATGACACAATACAGGAGGCTGACCCCAACGCTTACGCACAGTATCTGAGCAACCTCCGCGCTTACCGCGACAATGGCCACAAGCGTGTGTATGCCTGGTTTGAGAATCAGTCATCATTCTCCTCACAGGCCCATCACGTGTCGGCTGTGCCCGACAGCATCGACGTGCTGGTGTTCAATCATCCCGAGGCTATGAGCCAGGGCGTGCTCGACGAGATCAATACAAAACGCTCCGACACGGGCATGCAGATGGCTTACGTGATCAGCTATGCCGCCATACGCAAGGCTTGGGAACTCAAGAAGGAGGTGGAGACTTCAGCCGCCCCGGTGAAAGAGTGGAGCGCGTTCATGACCGACTCGCTCAGCTCAGCCCTCGCAATATTCGACAACGGCGGGTTCGACCGCGTGATCTGCAGCTATGACGGCCGCGACATGAGCGTATTCCCCCAGGCCGACCGCGACGCTTACAAAGCTGACCAGAAAGCCTTCCTCGATCCCTTCTCGGCATGGCGCACGTCGCACATCGACAAAGGTTTCGACTTCGTGGGAATCCCCGCCAACCTCACCGACATGAGTCTGATTTCTGAGGCCGGCACAGTGTTCCTCTCTGAGAGCGCCGACGCCACCAACACCTCTGAGTATGAGTTCATAATCCGTCGCAATTCAGTGGCTGGCGCACCCGTGGCCAAATTCGGATTGTTGGGCTATCTCCCCTCGCTCGACCCCACCAAGGCCAAGCAGGGTTTCTGGGGTGCCGACTACAGCAGCTGGCTCATGGCCCGCTGGGCACGTACAGCCGATGTCAGCGCGATTGGCCTCTACGACCTTGCCGACGACTACTACAACCCCTCGTTTATCTACCCCGTGACCCGTGGCGCAATCCAGCGTCTCAACCCGGCTGCGAAGTAACAAGCGAAAAAACTCTTTCACTTTAGAATCTAAATGATAATGAAGATAAAATCTTATATACCGGTGGCGTGCATGGGTCTGTTGGCATTCACAACCTCCTGCCAGGACGATATGGAGAATGTCGACAACAGCATCTTCGCCCCCTCCGTCACCACCTCCACCACAATCAACGTGAAGCCCACCACTGAGACGGCTTCGGCAAAGGTGAAGGCCTCCATGGCCCGCGCCGAGGATTATGACGTCACCGTCACTTTCTCGGCTGTGGCCGACAAGGTGGCGCAGTATAACGCCCTGTATGGCACCGACTATGTGATGCTCCCCCAGGGTTATTACTCCATTCCGGAGCCTACCGCCGTTATTCCGGCCGGTGGCGACACCACAGGCGACGTCGAGGTGCTTTTCCAGAATCTCACCGACCTGGATATGGCCACCACCTATCTCCTCCCCGTGGAGATGTCGTCTGAGTTCGGCTCGCTCTCCAACAACACCTATTGGTTTATTGTCAAGGAGGCGGCTCTCGTGTCGGTTGTGGCTGACATGACCCAGAATTACGCCGTGTTCGCCCAGGGCAACCAGGCTCCCCAGCTTGAGAATCTCACCCAGATCACTGTCGAGGCGCTCCTCTATCCGCTCGACTTCCCCAACATGCTGGCCACCATCATGGGTATCGAGGGTGGTTTCCTTGTGCGTGTGGGCGATGCCGGTATCCCGGCCAACCAGCTCCAGCTGGCCACCTCAAACGGCAATGTCACCGACCCCGCATGGACATTCGACACCAACACATGGACCTTCATGACCCTCACCTACGACACAGCTACAGGTGAGTGCAACGTCTACTTCAACGGTGTGCAGAAAGGCTCGACCCAGACCGGAAGCTACAACTCTCCGATCAACTGGAACACTGCCTCGGGCGACATCACCGACGGTCCGCGCGGATTCTATGTGGGTTACGCCTACGACGCCAACCGTTACTTCAACGGATACATGAGCGAGCTCCGCGTCTGGAACCGTATCCTCTCGAAGGATGAGATCAACGCCCCCTACCACTTCTATACCGTTGATCCCGACTCTGACGGCCTGGTATCTTACTGGAAGATGGACGAGGGTTCTGGCAACCTCATCAACGATTACGCCAACGGCTATAACCTGAAGTGTAACTCTGCGCCGGAGTGGATTCCCGAAAGTCTCCCCGCTAAATGACATCAATGTTTTCAACTCTAACAAAGCAACACAATGACAATTCTCAATAATATGTTTAAGTCGCTGATGGCTCTCTGTCTCGTGGCAGGCATGGCCTCTTGCGATAAGAATGAGATTTATCTCGGCGGGGCTGACACCGGAATTCTGAACAGCCCCGACGGCAATGTGGTCTACGTCACCGACGGTGGCGGTCGCGGAGAGACAGGTTTCGTGGAGTTCAGCGATTCCTATGTGCTCTCGCTCTATCTCCGTTCGTCAAAGGATGTGAGCGGCACTGTCTCAGCCACTTTCACTTATGACAAGGCTGTGCTCGACGCCTACAATGCCGGGAGCGGCACTGAGGTTCCCCTCTTCCCTGAGAAGTATGTGAGCCTCGCCGACGGCGGCAAAACCGCCATTGCGGAGGGTTCGCTCTCTTCGGCCCCGCTGAACGTGACGTTCACTTCCGACTCCTCGCTCGACCCCGAGACCACCTATGCCGTGCCCCTGCGTGTCAACGCTGAGAACGCGCAGATGGCCGGAGGTTCCGACGGCTACATCATACTGGTGCGCGACGTCACCTCCTTCCCGGGAGCTGAGAAATATTACGACGGCAAACCCGGCATGAAGATTATCGGCGTGCTTGAGGTCAACGACGTGAATCCCCTCAACACCATGGGCTTCACAATGAAGCGCAGCGGAAAGCAGTTCTTCGACATCGTGGTGCTCTTCGCAGCCAACATCAACTTCAACCAGCAGACCGGACGCGTCTATGTGAGCCGCAACGAGAATGTCCAGGCTCTCCTCGACCAGCGCGAGAAGTATCTCCGTCCCCTCCAGGACCGTGGCATGAAAGTGGTGCTCGGCATACTCGGCAACCATGACCAGTCGGGCGTCTCCACACTCTCCGACGCCACTGCCAAGGCTTTCGCTCAGGAGGTGAAGAATATCTGCGACACGTATGAACTCGACGGTATCTTCCTCGACGATGAGTATACCGATTACGGCGCCGCCGCATCCGGTTCTTACCCCGGTTTCGTAGAGCAGTCTTACGAGGCAGCCTCGCGTCTGGGTTATGAGATCCGCAAGGCACAGCCCTCGCGTCTTCTCATCTCTTACCGCTACCAGGCTCTTTTCCAGGGCGTTGAGATCGATGGCATGAACTGTGGCGAGATCTGGGACTATGTAGTCAACGACTACTGGGTGACCAGCGACCCCACCACAACTTATCCCGGTCTGCGTCAGGACCAGGCCGGCACCGGCTCATGGAACTGTTCCGACTGGAGCCAGTGCATCCCGGCCAACAAAAGCTGGACAGAGCGTTTCTCGCTCACCGGAATGCGTGAGGAGGGCTTCGGCACGATGATGATCTACAACTTCACCTGCAACCCCGACTATTGGATGACTCCCTACATCGTACGCGATATGGGCACTACGGCCAACGATTTCTGGGGCGATGAGCTTCTCTACGACAACAGCTGGTATCCGAAAGATTATTGAGCATCCGGCTATCCTGATGTAGCGGCGCGCTGACGCGCGTCACCACCGTTCAAAAAGGAGTTAAGAGCTTTCACTGATCTCTTAACTCCTTTTACTGAAAATTCCCCTTCAACTCACTTCAAAAGATAATAATGAGAAATTTCCCTTGGCAGGAGCGCCCTGCAGGCTGCACCGACGTTGTGTGGCGTTATTCCGAGAATCCTGTGGTTGACCGTTACGCCACACCCGTTTCAAACTCTATTTTCAACTCTGCGGTAGTGCCGTTCGGCGATGGCTACGCAGGGGTGTTCCGTTGCGACAACAAGGCTGTTCAGATGAATATATATGTCGGTTTCTCCGACGACGGCATTAACTGGCGCATCTCTGACACACCCATTGAATTTGAACCCGGCAACACCGATATGATCCGCAGCGACTATAAGTATGACCCGCGTGTCACATGGATTGACGACCGCTGGTGGATTACATGGTGCAACGGCTGCGACGGCCCCACAATCGGCATAGGTTATACCTTCGATTTCAAGAAATTCTATCAGTGTGAGAACGCTTTCCTCCCCTTCAACCGCAACGGCGTTCTCTTCCCCAAGAAAATCAATGGCCGCTTCGCGCTCCTCTCCCGCCCCTCCGACAACGGCCACACACCCTTCGGCGATATCTTTATCTCTTATTCCCCCGATATGAAATACTGGGGTGAGCACCGTTGCCTGATGAAGGTGGCCCCCTTTGAGCAGAGCGCGTGGCAATGCACCAAGATCGGTGCCGGATCTGTGCCTATCCTCACCGATGAGGGTTGGCTGATGTTCTATCATGGTGTCATCAACACCTGCCGTGGCTACCGCTATTCGATGGGTGCGGTGCTCCTCGACGCCGAGAATCCTGAGAAGGTGCTCTACCGTTCACAGCCTTATCTCCTTGCCCCGGCGGCTCCCTATGAGCTTACAGGCGATGTGCCTGACGTGGTGTTCCCCTGCGCAGCCCTGCAGGATGGCGACCGTGTGGCCATTTATTATGGAGCGGCCGATACCTGTGTCTGCCTGGCTTTCGGACGCATCTCTGAAATCATAGCTCACCTCAAGGAAAACTCACTCTGACGCGCCATGAGAAGGAATATAGCTGCCATGCTCCTTTTGGGGAGCGTGGCTTTCGGCGGGTCGGCCAAAGGTGGTCCGGAGCCGGTAGACTGGGTTAACCCCTTTATCGGCACCACCAACTTCGGCACCACCAATCCCGGCGCCGTCACCCCCAACGGCATGATGTCGGTGACCCCCTTCAATGTGATGGGTTCTGAACTCAACCGTTATGACAAGGACTCCCGGTGGTGGTCTACCCCGTTTGATGTCACCAACACTTACTTCACCGGTCTGGCGCACGTCAACCTCAGCGGTGTGGGGTGCCCTGAATTGGGCTCCCTCCTGCTGATGCCCACATCGGGGAAACTGGATGTAGATTTCCATTCATACGGCTCCACCCTTTCTGCACAGGAGGCAACTCCGGGTTATTATGCCGCCACTCTTGAGCGGTATGGTATACGCTCGGAAAGCACCGCCGCACCTCACGCCGGTGTCACCCGTTTCACCTTCCCGGCCGGTGAGGCCAATATACTCCTCAATCTCGGGGAGGGTCTCACCACAGAGTCGGGCGCATCTGTCGAGCGTGTGTCGCCAACCGAGTTCGAGGGGTACAAGCTGATGGGAACCTTCTGCTATAACTCGCAGGCGGTGTTCCCCCTCTATTTCGTGATGAGGGTCAACAAGACACCTGACGCCTCCGGCTACTGGAAGAAACAGCGCAACGTTCCGGCCCGTAAGGAATGGGACAAGGATAACGGACGCTACAAACTCTACACCAATTACGGACGCCCCATATCGGGCGACGATATCGGCGTGTGGATGTCGTGGGATTCCGTTCCGGCCGATTATCAGGTTGAGGTGGAGATGGGAGTGTCATTCACCTCGATTGAGAACGCACGTCTCAATCTGGATAAGGAGACTGCCGGAAAGGATTTCGCGGCTATCCGCACGGAGGCGCGCGACGCGTGGAACGCCGACCTCTCGCGCATACTCGTGGAGGGTGGCACACCTGAGCAGCGCGAGATATTCTACACCGCGCTCTATCATACCCTTATCCACCCGAATATCCTTAACGATGTCAACGGCGACTATCCTGTGATGGAGAGCGACTCCATAGCCAATATAGCCGACACCCCCTCCGGACAGCCGCGCTATACGGTCTTCTCCCTCTGGGATACCTACCGCAACCTCCACCAGCTTCTCACCCTTGTCTATCCTGAGCGTCAGGAGGCTATGGTGAATTCGATGCTCGACATATACCGCGAGAGTGGCTGGCTCCCCAAATGGGAGCTCTATGGCCGCGAGACCCTCACAATGGAGGGTGATCCCGCCGTGCCGGTGATTGCCGACACATGGAACCGTGGTCTGCGTGGGTTCGACATCAACCTTGCCTACGAGGCCATGAAGAAGGGTGCCGACACTCCGGGAAGTGAGAACCTCCTCCGCCCTGACAACGACGACTATCTCTCGCTCGGCTACGTGCCGCTGCGTGAGGAATTCGACAATTCCGTAAGCCATGCCCTGGAGTATTACATAGCCGACCATGCTCTCTCTCTCTTGGCCGATTCGCTGGGCTATAAGGATGATGCCAGACGGTATGCGAAAAGGGCTGAAGGGTATAAGAATTACTACAGCAAGGAATACGGCACACTGCGTCCGAAACTACCCGACGGCAGTTTCCTGACGCCGTTCGATCCCAAGCAGGGTGAGAACTTCGAGCCATCGCCAGGTTTCCATGAAGGTAACGCCTGGAACTACACCTTCTACGTGCCGCACGACATCAAGGGACTCGCCAAACTGATGGGTGGTAAGAAGCGATTCATCGAGAATCTACAGAGTGTCTTCGACAACGGCAACTATGATCCGGCCAACGAGCCCGACATAGCCTACGCCTACCTCTTCAGCCAGTTCCCCGGCGAGGAATGGCGCACCCAGGAACTAATAGGGGAGCTTCTCGACAAATACTACTCGACGCAACCCGACGGCATCCCCGGCAACGACGACACCGGCACCATGTCAGCCTGGGCCATCTTCTCGATGATAGGACTCTACCCCGACATCCCCGGCGACCCGAGCTACACCCTCACCACCCCCGTCTTCGACAAAGTGACAATCCAGCTCGACCCCCGCTACTGGCCCAACCCCGACAACTCCGACCAGTCCGACCAGTCCGACAAGTCCGACAAGTCCGACAAGTCCGACAAGTCCGACAAGTCCGCCAACTCCGACAACTCCGACAAGTCCGACAAGTCTGACAAGTCCGACAAGTCTGACAACCAGATAACAATCGAGGTAACGAACCCGGAGAGCAAAAGCCGCAGGATATCGACAGCCCGTTTAGGCGACAAGCGCACCGGCTACCGCATCCAGCACTCCGACCTCCTGAAAAACCGCCACCTCCAGATCACCAAACAACCCTAAATACGGAGCAAGGAGGACAGGCTTCCAGCCTGTCAACAGCGTCAAATCCAAAGACGGAGCAAGGAGGACAGGCTTCCAGCCTGTCAACAGCGTCAAACCCAAAGACAGAGCAAGGAGGACAGGCTTCCAGCCTGTCAAAACCGTCAAACCCAAAGACAAAGCAAGGAGGACAGGCTTCCAGCCTGTCAACAGCGTCCAACCCAAAGACAGAGCAAGGAGGACAGGCTTCCAGCCTGTCAACAGCGTCAAACC
>CANPMT010000091.1 GCA_947575235.1 uncultured Porphyromonadaceae bacterium | reverse complement strand
ATAAGCCAGCAGATTTACAGTCTGCCCCATTTGGCCACTCTGGTATTCGCCCTTTTCGGGAAACATCTTGACCGCCTCAGCCGTCTTGATTAGTTCGTTCCCGAAATCGAGTGCAAAGTTATATCATTTTTTGATACCCTCCAAATTTTCAAGCAACTTTTTTCACGAAAAATTTACTTTATTTTGAACTTTCCTCGCACCCTATGCGTTCAATTTGCTATAAATCACAAATTTTCACACTTTACTCCACCGTCACCGATTTTGCAAGGTTGCGGGGCATGTCTACGTCTTTACCCTTGTTGATGGCTATGTAGTAGCTCAGCAGCTGCAGGGGGATGCTGGTGATGATCGGTGTCAGACACTCGGGCATGGCGGGCACCTCAAGCACATGGTCGGCTATGTTGCGGATCACGGTGTCGCCCTGGGTCACGATGGCTATGATGGAGCCGCCGCGCGATTTCACCTGCTGCACGTTGCTTACAATCTTGTCGTAGAGATGGTCGTTGGGCGCGATGATTACACTGGGCATCTCGGCATCGATAAGCGCGATGGGGCCATGCTTCATCTCGGCCGCAGGATACCCCTCGGCATGTATGTATGAGATCTCCTTGAGCTTCAACGCCCCCTCGAGCGCCACAGGATAGCTGTAGCCGCGTCCTAAGTAGAGGAAGTTACGCGCATAGGTATATATAAGGGAGAGACGCTCTATCTTGTCGTTGAGCTTCAACACCTCTTTTACTTTCTTGGGTATGCTGAGGATATGCTTGCCGAGCTCCTCGATCTTCTCCTGGCTGATGGTCTTCTTTACCTGCGCTATGGTTATGGCAAGCATCGAGAGCACCATCACCTGGCCGGTGAAGGCTTTGGTGGAGGCCACTCCGATCTCGGGACCCACATGTATATAGGTGCCGCTGTCGGTCTCGCGGGGTATGGAGCTACCCACCACGTTGCTTATGCCGTAGACGAAGGCGCCCATGTTCTTGGCAATCTTGATGGCGGCAAGGGTGTCGGCCGTCTCGCCGCTCTGTGAGATGGCCACGACTATGTCGCGGTCGTCAAGCACGGGATTGGAGTAACGGAACTCGCTGGCGTATTCCACCTCTACCGGTATGCGGCACATATCCTGGATCAGGTATTTGCCCAGAAGTGCGGCATGCCATGAAGTGCCGCAGGCCACGATGACGATGCGTTTGGCGTTGAGGAATTTCTCCATGTTGTCCATAACGCCGTTGAGAAGGAATTTCTTCCCTCCTGACACCACGCGGCCGCGGATACAGTCCTGAAGCGTCGCGGGCTGCTCGAAAATCTCTTTGAGCATGAAGTGGGGATAGCCACCCTTCTCGAGCTGGGAGATGCTCATCTCAAGTGTCGTGACGTCTATCTCGCTCTCTTTGTTCTCAAGGTTCATTATCTTGAGGGGCTCCCCTTTCTCTATCACGGCCACCTCCTCATCTTTGAGGTAGACGCATTCTTTGGTGTATTCCACGAAGGGGGTGGCGTCGGAGGCGAGGAAGTAATCGTTCTCACCTATGCCGATCACGAGGGGTGAGCTTTTGCGTGCCGCTATGATGCGGTTGGGATTGTTCTTCTCAACCACGGCTATGGCGTAAGCCCCCACCACCTGCTTGAGGGCCTCTCTCACGGCGTCGAGCAGCGAACAATTGTTCTGGAGCTTTATATATTCAATGAGCTGCACGAGCACCTCGGTGTCGGTCTCGGAATGGAATGTGCAGCCGTGCTGCGTGAGAGCGTCCTTGAGCACCTTGTAGTTCTCGATTGTGCCGTTGTGTACGAGGGCAAGGTTTCCATCCTCGCTGTAATGGGGGTGCGCGTTGCAATCGCTCGGCTCGCCGTGGGTGGCCCAACGGGTATGGGCTATACCGGCTTTCGCAGCCAGGTCTTTATCCTGGCAGAAGGTCTCGAGATTGCTGACCTTTCCCATTGTCTTATATACATTGAGTTTGCCTTCGGGATTCACCAATGCGATACCGGCGCTGTCGTATCCCCGGTATTCAAGGCGATGGAGACCTTTTATAAGGATGTCATATACATTACCATCACCAACATAACCTACTATTCCACACATATAATGATATAGTCTTGATATCCGCGTCTTTCTCCAAATCTATGGCACTGTCAAAGCGGATTTGATTTTTTCTGTTGTTTACGTTAATTTGATTGTTTACGGCAGGGAATGCCTGACCTATAGTTGTAACGAATATGGTTTTTATTTATTGTCATGGCTTGCGGTTTTATAACGGGGCATAAAAAAGCCGGGGGCATCTTGCGATGTCTCCGGCCTGTGTGTCGCGGCGATGTGACTCCGTCATTTGGCCACCATCTCGCCGGCTCCTGTGGCTATGACGCCTGTGGTGTCGGTCGAGGGCATATCTACAATCGAGCCTTCAACGTCTGAGGCGGGGGCAAGGTCGGCCCATCCGGGTGCCACAAACCATGTCAGTGGCGCGTATTTGTTGACGAGGGCCACGTTCTTCTCCCCTATCTCCTCTTTTGTGCAGGCTGAGATCTTGTCGTTGAAGAGTCCGGCGTATTCGGTCTTCTGGGTAAGGTCGGCGAGTTCGTTGGTGAGTTTGCCGGCCTCTTCTGATGTGGGGGAGAGCACGTTGATACGGTCCTGGAGCTTCTGGGCTTCGGTGGCGTATTTACCGCAGTATTCTATCATCTCGGTGTAGTCGGCCTCGGTGAGGGCTTCGCCCGATCTGATTTTTGATGCTACCTTGGAGGCGGTGTCTGAGCCTCCGCATGCTGCCATGAGAAGCACTATGGCCAGCATGGCGAATAATTTCATAACCTTCATATCGTCTATATTTTTTATAATTGAGTTTCTGAGTATTTCCAAGTCCACGCGTTTCAGAATTCGTCGCCTAAGGGGTTGAGGGCGGAATCGCGCAGTTTATAGAGGAGCTGGCGCTTGAGCGAGGGGTCATCTTTGAGCAGGTTGGAGAGTTCCCAGTGATGCCCGGCCTCTTCGCGGAGCAAGGGGGAGGTGGCGTCGACGTTGGCGAGGTTCCACGTCAGAAGCACGGTCTTTATCTTGAGGGCCTTGAGCTTGCGCACGAGCATCTCATGGTCGGCGTCGCCGGTGATGAGCACCACGTAGTCGAATTTGCGGAATGTGGCGAGTTCGTAGGCCTCGAGCGCGAACCATACGTCGACACCCTTCTCTATTACCTGCACCACTCCATCTTTCTCCATCTCGCGGAGATGTTTGTAGTGAAAGATCACGTCGTTTTCTATAAGGGTGTCCTCAAATTTCCGCTCATTATATAGAAGGTGCTTGTCGTAGGCCTCTTTCACGCGGAAGCGTCCTCTGAAGTAGTGGGCTTCGGTTATCTGGCAGTTGGCTGGGTCGACCCCTTCGGTGGCTGCAAGTCTGGTGCATATGAAGTCGAAGAGCGACCTCACCTTTATTATTGAACTTTCTATGGCTTTGAGGGCCCGGTTGACTTTGGCGTAGTAGCCTCCGTCGATAAACACCCCTATCGAGAGATATCCTAACATTGAATGGTTGTCTTTAGTGTAGTTATTATTCATATATGGCAAGTGCCTTCCGCACGTCTACATATAGGAATTTCAGTTAAGAAACTGTTTAAATCCTATTTAGACAGTTTCTTAAATTATAACCCTCCCGATTTTTCATTTGTTCATTACTGGGCATTAAAAAAGCAGACACACCCGGGTTCACCCTTGTGTGTCTGCCTATGTGAGATGGATTTACTTCTCTTTGATGAGTCGCTTGTAGGCGGCGGCCATCTTGGTGTGGTAGCCTCTCTTGGCATAGCTCGGCCCGTTGTATTTGCGTGCGAACCCGGCCCAGTTTTTCTTCCGCAGGTCATCCACCATACCTGTGTTGGTGATGAATGCGGCGAAGAGTTCGAGCTGTTCAAGTTCGGAATACGACATGAGCCTCACAAACTCGTCGACTGTCTCGCATCCGCATTTGCGGTAGTTGAAGCCCCCTATCTGGAACATTCCCCAGAATGTCCCGAGGTTGGCCCCTTCGGCATTCTGCCTGCGGGCGTTGATGAGCTGTGTCCATTCCCTGAGGGCGTAGCCGCTGAGTCCGG
Source organism: uncultured Porphyromonadaceae bacterium (assembly GCA_947575235.1). Lineage (GTDB taxonomy): Bacteria > Bacteroidota > Bacteroidia > Bacteroidales > Muribaculaceae > Lepagella. The sequence continues at coordinate 6,807 of CANPMT010000091.1, read as the reverse complement.
AGGGAACCTTCTCCCCTTTGGCACCGGCCTTGGAGGTGGCTTTCGACCTGAACCGCGCGTACATGGCCTTGTCGAAGTTGACCACCGGAATGCCTGGAGCCCAGAAACCTTTCATCTGGTTGCCGGTCTCGATCAGCACCACGGCCTTTATCACGGCGGGTTCGAGATCGAGTTCCTGTGCCACAAGCAGGAAGTCTTCGTCGGTGAGTCCGGTGTAGCGGGTCTCTTTGTCGGAGTCGGGCACGGAGTCTACCCTCACCTTGCGGTTGCCGTCAAGCTGCACCTCTTCAGTTTCGACGATGTTCTCGAGCACCGACTGCTCCTCGGCCCATGCCGCGCCGCAGGCGAGCATGAATGCCGTCAGAATCACCGGTGCCGCGAACTGTCGTCTCATAATGAAGCGGCCTTTTTGAGCATCAGGGTGAGATGCTTCCAGAATTTATCTACTGTGGGTATGAGAAGCTGCTCGTCGGGTGAATGCACTCCACGCATTGTGGGGCCTATGCTCACCATGTCGAGGTCGGGATTCTTCGCAAGGAAGAGACCGCACTCCAGACCGGCGTGGATAGCCTTGATGGCGGGCTTCACACCAAACAGTTCCTCGTATGACTCCTCGGCTATGCGCATGATGGCCGACTGCATGTTGGGCGCCCATCCGGGATAACCGTCGGAATGTGTCACCTCGGCTCCGGCGAGCTCGAAATGAGCCTCAACCTGACCGGCGATGTCGAATTTGCGCGACTCTACCGATGAACGCTGTGAGGTGGTGACCTTGATCTTGTCGTCACCCTCCATCTTCACGGCTGCGAGGTTGGTCGATGTCTCTACCAGACCCTCGAGGTCGTTGCTCATCGACACAACTCCGTGAGGCGCTGAGTAAAGGGCGCGAACGAGTGCGAGTGATGTGCGTGAGTCGATGCAGTATTCGGGACGCTCCACAGATTCGATCACAAGTTTTACAGAGGGCTCGACAGCCTTGTATTCGTTGACGATGGCTGCGGCATACTGCTCAAGGTATTTCTCTACCTCACCCTTGTGGTCGCTGTGAACGCCGAAGACTGACTCCGCCTCTCTCGGGATGGCGTTGCGGAGATTGCCGCCGTTGAAGCTGCTCACCTCGATATCCCATTTCTTTGAGCAGTTCCAGATGAAGCGTGCTATCACCTTGTTGGCGTTGGCACGTCCTAAATGGATGTCGCCGCCGCTGTGGCCGCCAAGCAGACCGCTCACTTTTACCTTATAATATATGAAGTTCTCGGGTGAGAAGCTGCGGTTGTAGTGGAACACGGCTGTGGTGTCGATACCGCCGGCGCAGCCCACGAAGATCTCGCCGTCATCCTCCGAGTCAAGGTTCACCAGAATCTTGCCATGGATCATATCCTCGCCGAGGTTCTGGGCACCCTCAAGACCGATCTCCTCGTTGATTGTGAAGAGAGCCTCCACCGGACCGTGCTCAAGGTTCTTGTCGGCCATGACTGCCAGAGCGGCGGCCATGCCTATGCCGTTGTCGGCGCCGAGTGTCGTGCCGCGTGCCTTCACCCAGTCGCCGTCGATATATGTGTCGATGGGGTCTTTCATGAAATCATGGTCGATGCCGCTGTTCTTCTCGGCCACCATATCCATGTGTGCCTGAAGCACTACCACGGGTGCGTTCTCATGGCCGGGAGTGGCCTCTTTTGTCATAACCACGTTGCCTACCTTGTCGGTCTTGGCGGCTATGCCATGTTTCTGAGCGAAATCAAGCAGATATGCGCGGATCTGCTCTTCATGTGTTGAGGGACGGGGCACCTTGGTGATCTCGTCAAAGCATTGCCAGATAAGTTCGGGCTTAAGGTCTTTAACTTCCATTGCTCTTTTCTATTATGTTTTTTATGGTTTAGTTCCCACTTATGGTTTCATTCCTTGTTATGGGCAGTTCCCATTTATGGTTTTAATTCCCAAAAGTACATATTTTTTTCCTCCTGACAAAACCTTCACCCTAATATTGTGGCCATTTTATCTGTTTTTTCTTTTTTATTTAGTGCTTTTTTTCTAATTTTGCCCCCGATTACGGCTCTACCCTCTGTGGAGCCGTCTCTCTCCCGGAGTGTGGCGACTTTTTTAAACCGCCTATCTTTGATTGTTTTAACCCTGTGTTCCGCCGGGAAACACTCTCTTAAAATATCTTTAAAAAAGTGAAATTAACCTTATTGGTTCTGTTCTTTTGCGGATTAGCATTACTTTTGCTATCTGTTAGAGTGATTTTCTCTAAGTCGCATACTTTCCTGCAGGGGCATGCCTGCCGGGGAGTGAAGAAACAGTCTGAACAACAATAACACATCTTTAATATTTATAATGAAAAGAAATCTACTCAGAGCCTCGGCTTTTGTTTGTGTCCTCTCGCTCTGCATCGGTCTTAACTCCTGCGCCAATGATTCCAAGCAGGAGACGGCAAAACCGGCGGCCGCTGCCAATACAGCTGCCAAGAGTGAGAATCTCCCCAATTACCGTTATGTCGACCTCGACTCTGTGCTCAGCAAGTATAACCTGGCTAAGGATTATAACGAGGAGATGCTCCGTATGCAGACCAACATGGAGAGCGAGGTGAAACGCCATGAGACCTCTATCCAGTCGTTTGCAAATTCTATGCAGAAGAAGATTCAGAACAACGGCTATCTCTCGGAAGAGTCTTACAAGGCCGACCAGGATAAGATTACTAATATGCAGGCCACTGCCCAGCGTTCGGTAGCCAACCTCCAGAGCAATTTCGAGAACGCCGCCATGACCGCGCAGAAGACTGTCAACGATTCTATCGAGGCGTTCATCAAGGAGTATAACGCCAAGAAGGGTTATGACGCTATCTTCTTCAAAGCCGCCACTCTTTACATCAATCCCGAACTTGACATCACCTCTGAAGTTGTGGAGGGCCTCAATGCCCGCTATAACAAGGTGAAGAAGTAAGCTCACCGGGTTCCGCCGGGTCCAGCGCCCCACGGAAAGAAAGATATGTGAACGGAAGGCAAGGTAAGGCTATGCTCTTATCTTGCCTTCCTTCATCTTTTCTCTCTCGCAGCCCCGGCGCGTTAACGTTTCAAACTCTTTCCTCACCTATTGCGTTATTATTTTTGCAGATTGACGATGTAATCACTATCTTTGCATCGCTCTTTCCCAGTCTCTTCTTCTATTTCTATTTTCCGGATGCCAACCCGCAACCTCCGGCAGTATAATAATAACCCTTTCTACAATGATTGAAGATAATATAATTAATAAGGAGGCTAACGAACGTACAGTGCTCGTGGGCCTCGTGACGCTGCGTCAGAATGAGGCAAAGGTCAACGAGTATCTCGACGAACTCGATTTCCTGGCTCGCACAGCCGGAGCTGAACCGGAAAAAAGATTCGTGCAGAAACTCGATTACCCTAACCCGCGCACGTATGTCGGCACGGGTAAACTCGAGGAAATCCGCCAGTATGTCGAGGATAATGAAATAGGCCTCGTTATCTTCGATGACGACCTCTCACCCAAACAGGTGGCCAATATCGAGAAGGAACTGAAGGTGAAAATACTTGACCGTACAAGCCTTATCCTTGACATATTCGCCAAACGCGCTCAGACCGCCACCGCACGCACGCAGGTTGAACTTGCCCAGTATCAATACCTTCTGCCACGACTCACAAGGATGTGGACCCACCTCGAGCGTCAGCGTGGCGGTATCGGTATGCGTGGCCCCGGCGAGACCCAGATCGAGACCGACCGCCGTATCATCCTTGACAAGATATCGCGCCTCAAGGAGGAGCTGAAGCATATCGACCGACAGAAGAGTATACAGCGCAAGAACCGTGGCAAGATGACGCGTATAGCCCTGGTGGGCTACACCAACGTGGGTAAGTCAACTCTGATGAACCTCCTCAGCAAGAGCGACGTGTTTGCCGAGAACAAGCTCTTCGCCACTCTCGACACAACTGTGCGCAAGGTGATTATCGATAATCTCCCCTTCCTCCTCACCGACACGGTAGGTTTTATCCGCAAACTCCCTACCCATCTCGTTGATTCCTTCAAATCGACCCTCGACGAGGTGCGCGAGGCTGACGTGCTGGTGCATGTGGTGGATATCTCTCACCCTGGTTTCGAGGAGCAGATCGAGGTGGTCAACAACACGCTGCGCGACGTGTGCGGCGGTGTCGAGAAACCGGTGATCATGGTGTTCAACAAGATCGACGCCTTCACCTACACCCCGAAAGATCCTGACGACCTCACCCCGGCCACACGCGAGAATATATCGCTCGAGGAATTCAAGAACACCTGGATGGCGAAGATGGACAACAACTGCGTCTTCATCTCGGCCAAGGAACGTATCAATATCGACGAACTGAAGGATATGCTTTACCAGAAGGCGAAGGAGATACACACCGAACGCTTCCCTTACAATGATTTCCTCTTCCAAAAATATGACGAAGATTATGAACCCGACAACGCAACCGAATAATGACTCCCCGGCCTCTCAGGCCTCACGACATCTCACCCCTGAGGAGGTGAGCCGTCTTGAACAGCAGGGATGCTCATCCGACAACTGGGAGAGTGTGACAATCTCACCCCTCACCGACCTCTCCAACATACGCAACGCCCATTTCGGCGGACGCGTCTCAATCGGGGAGGGGGCGGTGATAAGGAATGTGCCGGGTGGCATATTCAATTGCACCGTGTGCCGCGACGCACGTATCGAGAATGTGGCGCGCATTGAGTTTGAGACCGAGGCCCCGTGCGGCGTGGGTATAGCGGTGGCCTGTCTCGATGAGACCGGCTCTCGCCCGGTTCGCGCTTATCCGGGATTGTCGGCACAGGTGGCCACTCTCATGACCCGCTGCCCCAACTGGCTGGAGGAGCGTCTCCTTCCGGGCTTGCAGGAGTTTCTCGACCTCCGCATGCCACCCCACGCCATAGGCGAGGGGGCCGTGGTGCGCGATTGCGGACGCCTCCTGAATGTCAGCGTAGGGCGTGAGGTGACAGTCGAGGGTGCCCGCTCTCTCGTAAACGGCTGCATTATCAACAATGCGGCCCCGGGTCGCCCCATGGCTTACGTCGGCAGCGGCGTCGATGCCGAGAATTTCATCATCGAGGATGGAAAGGTGGCTTCGGGCTGCATAGTGCGCAATTGCTATGTAGGCCAGGGAGCCGAACTTGAGAAGGGTTTCACAGCCCACGACTCCCTCTTCTTCGCCAACTGCTCGTTTGAGAACGGCGAGGCCTGTGCCGTGCTTGCCGGACCTTACACCGTGAGCATGCACAAGGCGTCGCTTATGATCGGCTGCCAGACAGCGTTCATGAACGCCGGCTCGGCCACCAACCAGAGCAACCATATGTATAAGCTCGGTCCGGTGCACTGGGGTGTGCTTGAACGCGGTGTGAAGACAGCCTCGGGTGCCTATCTGATGCTGGGGGCAAAGATCGGAGCTTTCTCGATGGTGATGGGGCTGCACAAGACTCATCCCGATTCCTCGGCTTTCCCCTTCTCCTACCTATTCGGCGACGAGAGGGGCGCCACTGTGGTGGTGCCGGGCGCTATGCTCCGCTCCTGCGGTCTGCTCCGCGACGAGAAGAAATGGCCCACACGCGACCGTCGTCTGAAGAGGAAGCTACCCATGCACGACCGTATCACATTCAATGTGCTCAACCCCTTCACAGTCGACAAGATGCTCACGGCCATCGACACCATCACCGAACTGCTGTCGCATCCGGCCGACGACGACCTCTACCTGCGCCATAAGGGTATGAAATTCACCCGCGCCGCCCTGGAGCGAGCCAAATACCTCTACACGCTGGCCATATACAAGTATCTCTCCATGACCCTTCCGGATGGAGAGTTCCCGGCCAACGACAACGGCCCGCTCGGGGAATGGGTCGACGTAGGTGGACAGGTGATGCTCCGCGATGTGCTTGATGAGGCGCTGCGCCAGGAGACACCCTCCGAAGCCGACCGTCTCTTCGACGCCGCCTTCGAGAGCTACGAGGCCGACCAGCTGCAATGGATAGGACGCCGCTTCGGCGAATGGTGGCGCTCACGCCACGACCGCATAGCGGCCGGAGCCGCCGAGTTTGACGACCTCGTCGAGGAGGACCGCACCGACTACCTCGACTCCCTGGCACGCGAGACAAGGATGCTCGCCCTCTGAGCCACCGGAGCCGCATAAGGTGACCCACACAACGTTTTATCGAAAAAAATCAGTTAAATTTTTCGATAAAACGTTTTTTATTTGCCCATTATGAAAAAATTCACTACCTTTGCCGCGCTTGCGGTGTGTTATCGCCGCAAGGTAGAGAATTATCAACCTATTTATTAACTTTTAATGACTGAATCTAAAGTTCAAACCCCGATTGAGGATTTCGATTGGGACGCCTATGCAAACGGCGAAACAGCTGGTTCGAAGAGCCGCGAGGAGCTCATCAGCACCTACGACGAGTCTCTTAAGACAGCTAAAGACAATGAAGTGGTGACCGGCGTGGTTAAATCCATCTCAAAACGTGAAGTTCGTGTCGACATAGGCATGAAATCAGACGCCATCATCCCCGTTTCTGAATTCCGCTACAATCCCGACCTCAAGGTTGGCGATGAGGTAGAGGTATTCATCGAGACTCTCGAGGACAAGAACGGTCAGCTCCGCCTCTCTCACAAGAAGGCTTGCCAGACCCGCAGCTGGGATCGTGTCAACCAGGCCCTCGAAAACGACGAGATCATCAAAGGTTACGTTAAATCACGCACCAAAGGCGGCATGATCGTCGACGTGTTCGGCATCGAGGCGTTCCTCCCCGGATCACAGATCGACGTTCGTC
>CANPMT010000090.1 GCA_947575235.1 uncultured Porphyromonadaceae bacterium | reverse complement strand
CGGTTCACTCGGCATTGCTGCGTTGTTTCCCGTTTGCGGTTGCAAAGTTACAACCTTTTCACCCCCGTTTCCAAATAATTTTATGTTCTACAACATTATTCTGCGAAATATTTATTGTATTTATTTATCGTTCAATTGAATCAATAAATGTTAATATATATTTAGTAGTGTTAATCCATAGAACAAATACCCGAAAGAGGGCGTTATAGTAACCCAAATTTTTCAAAAAAAGTAATGGACATACCTCCGGCATGGTATTTATCCCACCGGGAACAAACAAATAACGTGGGGACGCGCCGACATGCAAAATCATAAAAATAACGCAGCCCGGGACTCACGTCCCAGGCTTGTCATTAGAATAATCAAGTGTATAAATAAAACTTGGATACGAATAATTGTCTTAAGTCATCAATCTCGAGAATAATTGTCTTAAGTCATCAATCTCGAGAATAATTGTCTTCAGTCATCAATCTTGAGGAAGTTGCCCGAGCGGTCGAACTTCAGGTCAAGACCATCCGAGAGCTCCACATCGTAACTGCGGGAGTTTATCTCGAGTCCGACAATCTTGCGGCCTTTGAAGTTATTGGCCACATAGTCGCGGATAGGTTTCAGCACCAGCGCCGCCGGCACTGCGTTATGACCGCAATCAATCTCTTTAAGGTTGCCGGAGTTGTCGAAGTCGAGCTCCGTGCCGTTATCGAGGATCACGTCATAATCCTTGCTTCCTATTATGTTGGAGTCAATCTTTATATGGTTGACCCCGGTCTTGGGGAAGTGGGTCTTCAGAATTTTCTGAGCCGCAGCGGGGAGCTGGGCCACATCTGTTGTGACGTAGTCGCGTGCGTTTGCCATGCCAATCGCGCCCAACATCACGATAAGGAGAGTAAGAAGCTTTTTCATAACTTTCATGTTTATGCCCCGGAGGAGCGGGGCTGATTTTGCTTTATCCATAATAACGCCTCACCCCCGGAAAGGTTCACTCCACCCATAAAATTTCAACCGGGCTTGAAAAAAAAGCCGACACCCTCAATGAAAAGTGTCGGCTTGATTTGAGATACTGATACTAAGCGTATCTGCTGAATGCGTCAGTCAGGCGGTACTTCCGGACACTGCTTCAACGATAATCCTTAAGAATTTCACGAAGGCGCTTACGAGTAAAGAAAATTCTGCTCTTCACCGTGCCGAGGGGCATGGAGAGTTTGTCAGAAATCTCCTCATACTTGTAGCCTGCAACATGGAGCGAGAAAGGCTCGCGATAGTCAGCCGGGAAATTGGCGAGTATCGCGGAAATCTCGTTCATGGCATACGCACCGTCTGGGGTCTCGATTCCTGAATCCTGCTTGAGGTTCAGGTGATAGAGATCTTCCGAAGTGTCGATCATCGTGTTCTCACGCGCTGTTCTTCTGTAATTGTTGATAAAGATGTTGCGCATTATGGTGAGCATCCATCCCTTGAAATTGGCGTTGTCAACAAATTTCTCTTCGTTATTCAGAGCCTTCAAGGTAGTGTCCTGCACCAAATCGTGAGCTTCATCCTTATTCAATGTGAGCTTCATCGCGAAAGAAAGAAGATTGGACTGCATCCCAAGTACCGATGTTTTAAATGTGGGCTTGCTGCTCATTGATGTGAACAATTAGGTGATTTCTAAAGTTGATTGTTATCTCGTGTGCAAAGGTAGAAAAATTTATTCACAAATTCCAAACTTTTCAGGAATTATTTTTTACATTTTTCTATCTTTTTCTGCTCTTTTTTGCCGATTTTAAGGGTCGTTAAATTTTGTTTTGATTATCAATGAGTTAGTTTTGAAAACTCATTTCACTTTTCAAGTTTTACAACCTTCACAAGCTCTATGCGGGTGGTGGCCATGCGCAGGATGGTGAACTGAAGGCCTCCGATTTCGAACGTATCCCCCTGCTGCGGAAGGGCACCGAGATTCTCGAGGATATACCCTCCGAGGGTATGGTAGGTGTCGCTCTCCTTGAGGTCGAGTCCGAATTCCTCGTTGATGCGCTCTATCTCGGCGCGGCCTGAGAACTCATATTCGCCTGGGGCCACCTCCCGCGCGAGCATACGCTTGCGGTCATGCTCATCCTCTATCTCGCCGAATATCTCCTCCACGAGGTCTTCGAGGGTGGCCAGTCCGGCGGTGCCACCGAATTCATCCACGACAATCGCCATGGAGCGTTTCTCGGCCAGCATGCGGCGCATCATCTTGTTGGCCAGCATGGTCTCGGGGGTGAAGATTACCGGCTTTAAGTGACGGCGCCAGTCTTCCGTCACATTGAAGAGCTCCGATACGTGGATGTAGCCCAACACATCGTCGATATCCTCACGATACACCACAATCTTCGACAGACCCGTGGCGATGAATTTCCTTATAAGCTCCTCGCGGGTGATGGCATCTATGCCCACAGCCACAATCTCGTTGCGGGGTATCATGCACTCCCCCATCTGGGTGTCTTTGAAGTCGATGGCATTGCGGAATATCTTCACCTCATTCTCCACGGCTGTGCGGTCGGGGCTCTCCTGAAACTGTTTCTGGAGATAATCCTCCAGCTCATCGATGCTCAGTTTCTCGGAGGTATCCTCCTCACCCTTTATACCGAATATCTTCATGAGTCCTTTGGAAATCCCTGACACGAGGAGCGCCACGGGGTAAAGGAGCAGATACACCAGATATAGGGGCAAAGCGAAGAGCCGCATCATGAAATTGGGATTGATGCGGAAAGCTGTCTTGGGGATAAACTCACCGGCGAAGAGCACCACACCCGTCGAGAGGAGGGTATTGGCTATAAGCACCAGCGCCTCCGAGTGGAACCAACCCTCAAGGATAGGGTTGATGATTACCGAGAAAGTTATACCATAGATTACGAGCACGACATTGTTACCCACAAGGAGAGTGGATATGAACATATCCTCATGACGGGAGAATCCGCGGATAATCCTGTCGATTATGCCGCCTCGCGCGGCATCGATCTCCATCCTTACTTTGCTCGACTGCACGAAGGCAATCTCTGTGCCGGAGAAGAGGGCTGAGAATATCAGGGCGATCACGGTCGCCACTATGGCTGTTGCTATGGTCATATTTTTCTATGGTTTATCAGTTTACGATCCGGCTGCTATTCCGCAGCCCGCAGCTTGTCGCGGTCAACCGGGAATATGCCGGTGGGATGCAGTATGCGGTATTCGGTGAGACGTTCGTTCGACTCGAATCCGGTTCCCTCGAGCACATGCGTGGCATTCTCGATGTGGATGAAGGTGTCGGAATAGAGCCGCTGCCGCCGCTGGTCCCAGAATACTCGGGGTGAGAGGAAGAGGTCGGTCGGTGCCTTCGTCATCTCCACGTTCCCCTCCAGGCGCCAGAGCTTCTGCACACGGTAGAAGTAGGCCGAATCGGCCGCCACGGTGGCTATCACCTTGAACGAGGGGTCGAATTTCTGCAGGTAGAGCCCCTGGGGGAACGACCAGTAAGGGGTGTCGACCTCATCATACACATACCATACCGGGGCCACAATCTTATATTGGGTCACTCCGGAATCGGATATGAGCGTCGACACCTTGTAGGTGGTCATCGACGGCATCTTGTCGGGACGTATGTTACCCGAGATATCCACCTTACCCTCCTCCGTGCAGCTCCCTATGGTGACGGCGGCCGCCACACCCAAAGCCAATGTCAGTCCGGTTTTCCTCATCTTTCCTAAAGCCGAAAGTCACACACCGTTATTTGATACGGCGCTGCCAGAACCAGAGTTCGTTGACGTTTATGCCAAGAGTCACGTTGAGGTAATTTTCGGAGATGAGTGTCTGGGGATGCGCGGCGCGGTGTTTCCACTCCACACCGAGATTGATCATTGTCTTACCCTCGGGAGTGTTGAAACCGAATCCGCAGGTGAGGCCATACTCGCGCAGCGTGTTTCCGTCGATATTGAGATAGCCGTTGCTGTAGTACGCGCCTAAACGGTATACCATCCTCTGCAGGTAATTGCCCCTTATCTTGGGCACATACTCGCCACCCACGGCATAGCGCACGCGGTTGTCGAAATTCATGCCCTGGAACACCATGTTCTCAGGATTCGAGGTGGAATAAAGCGGCGAGTATTTGGCCTTCGACCATTCCTGGAAAGTGACGTCGGCCTCCACCATCCAGCGCGACGCGCGCTCATGGCTGTAGGATACGCCTCCGCCTATAGTCATCGGGGTGTAATAGTTGTTCTTCATGTTCATGTAAGCCACCGTGTCGGCCACGCTTCCGGCCGAGATGGCCTGTGTGGTGACCCACGTCTTGCCGTGCAGGCTCTTCTTCGGGGTGAAGGTGAGGCCTACGTTAAGACGGTCCGTACGGCTCAGCTTGGCGGTATACTGCGCGCCGAGCACGATGTCCCAGTCGCGGATCTGCATGATATGCTCCACGAGGTTCTGGTCGGATGTCGAAGTGGCGTTGGCGTAATAATCGTTCTGCACGTTGCCGAAGCTGTATGCCACATTGGCGCCGATCGAGAAGCCCCCGATTTTTCCGGCCAGACCGATATAAGCCTGGTTGATACCTCCCGAGCCCTGGTTCTGGAGTGTACCCAGACCGTTCTCTACGCTCTTTCCGAAGCTGTAGCCCACCGAGCTGTAGGGGAGCATACCGATTGAGCCGCCTAAATATTTCGTAATCGGAAACTGCATGGTGATGTAATCGAGGCCACCGCCGGTCGACTTATCCTTGGCCGTCCCCTCCTTCTGCCAAAGGAAGGAGATGTCGGCGCCTATGTCGAAGAGGAAAGTCAGCGAGTCGATCGCGGCATACGATGCGGGGTTCATCACATTGATCTGACGTCCGGAGTTCATCGCATAACCTACCGAGCCCATCTGTCTCTGCATCGAGGTGGCGCGGTCGCTCAGCACGCCGTAGCCATACATCGAATATGGGGTGGTAACATTCTGGGCCTGTGTGGCGGCTGTGGCCACAAACATCATCAGTAACAGTAACTTTATCTTATTCATATCGTTGGGTTAGTCCGTTTTTTATCTATTCTGTTGTGACGTATTAAATCTGAACACCGAGAGGAGGCCGATTCCCACAAGATTCGGCTGCATCACGGCCGGGAGGCCGCGCTGCTCAAGGAGTGGGAGGAGGACCGGGCCGTCATTTCCGGCCAGCACTATCCTGCGGCAGCCATAGAGTGAGGCGGCGCGGCTGAAGGCGTCGGCAATCTCGCTCACCATCCCCCCTACCACACCTGAACGTATGGCAGTGACGGTGTCATGCCCGAATCCGGGCACCTCCCCCGAGGGGTCGACAAGCGGGAGCTGCGACGTGGCCTCATGCAGCGAGGAGAGGCGCAGGCGCAGACCCGGGGCTATGTTGCCGCCGTGGAAACACCCTTTCTCGTCGATCACGTCGATTGTCACGGCAGTGCCGGCGTCTACCACCAGCGCGCCCTCACCCGGATACAGGGAGGCGGCGCCTGCGGCGGCGGCCACACGGTCATTGCCGAGGGTTGCGCGCGAGGCGTAGCGCACCTCAATCGGGAGGGGCGTCGCGGGGGTGAGCACAAGGAGGTCACCCTCTATAAGACGCCGGAGCGTCTCGAGAAACTTTGCATCCTTGTGCCCCACGCTGCAATACGCGCAGCCGTCGAGCTCTCCCCTCTCCAGGAGAGGGAGAAGGTTCTCGATGTTCATGTCGAAGCATCGCGCCGAATCCTCAACCACCCCGTCGTGCCATACGACAGCCTTGGCTGAGGAATTTCCCTGGTCGATAGTCAATATACGTGCCATTCCGCGCTCTGTCATCATCTCTTTTTATTCTTGCCGCCCTGCTCCTTGCTCTCGGCAAGCTTGCGCGAGGCGATCATCCAGGAGGCAATCACCTGTATGAGCGCGCCCACGAGGGTGAACATTATGGTGTTGCGCATCAGGGCGAGCATCCCGGCGAAGGGGCCGAGATGGGCTTCCTGGTAAAACCAGAAAAACGCGCCCATGCCGAAGGCCACGCCCCCCCAGAACTCCATGCGCCGCAGACGGCGCACGCGCAAGGTGTCGCGGGGGTCGCGCACACCCACGATACGCGCCACAAGATATATGAGCGCTCCGGCGCTGTAGACCCATTTGTAAGGTTTGAGCGCCTCGATGTCGGAGGGGTTGACAAATGGCACCACGAGGGCCACACAAATCAGGAGCAGGCCGAAAGTAGCCGTACCCTCCACTAATTTACGCCGTTTCTCCGGATTGGAGAGGTTAGATGTAATTGTCATTTTCTCACTCTCATTTCAGTATGAAGACATCCTCAGAGGGGCGTTGCATATGGAATTTCTCGCGGGCCATATACTCCAGGCGCGCAGTGCCATGTGTTATGGCCTCGCGCTGCCGGCGGTAATATGCCGCCGAGTCGAGACATTCGGCAATCTCCTCCGAAAGCGCGTTAATCTGGCGCTCATATTCCATATTCTGCGAAATAGAGGTGTCGTCGTTGAAAAACAACAACATCACCGTCAGCGAACCGATCACCAGCACAGGGAGATGCGACCGCCGACGAATCCAGAAACTTGCTTTCTTAACTGTCTTGCTCACGTTACTTCTTTTGGTAAACGCCACAAAATTAGTCAATATATGGCATTCAACCGCTATCCGGGGTTTATTTTTTAATATTTTAACGTCAAAAAAGGCTCCTTGGAGAAGGAGCCTTTGGATATTCAGGGTTATATACGTTATTATCTGTAATCTTTGAGCAGTTCCTGAAGACGCTTGCGGGCGAAGAAGATACGGCTCTTTACGGTGCCGAGCGGGAGGTTCATCTTCTCGGCGATCTCGCTGTATTTGTAACCTGCCACATACATTGAGAAAGGAATCCTGTAATCATCGGAGAAATTCTGGATAGCCACTGAAATCTCCTTGGCAGCGAAACTACCCTCGGGAGTGGAGATGCCCGACTCCTGCGACAGGTTGAGATGGTAAAGGTCTTCGGTGGTATCAATGACTGTCGCGCTTCTTACCTGGCGGCGATAGTTGTTGATAAAGATATTACGCATTATGGTGAAGACCCAGCCCTTAAAGTTTACGTTGTCAACATACTTAGATTCATTGTCAAGCACCTTCAGTGTTGTGTCCTGAACTAAGTCCTGTGCGGTTTCTTTGCTTGTGGTCAACTGATAAGCGAAATTAAGAAGATTACCTTGTAATCCAAGAAGCCTTTGCTTAAATGTTGCTGAATCTGCCATAGTTGTATAGTTTTATGTGGTGATCGGCAGTGAGGACCGGAGCCCCCGGCTGCCCGTTTTTTGTTGTCTATATAACTATAACACCCCCAAGAAAAAAGTTATCATCTAAAAAGTGTTAAAATAAAAATTTAACATTTCACCCCCGAACCGCGACACGCAGTCTCCCTGAAGCATATGGGCAGTCATGTAATAATCTTGTTTTGATCTCTGAGGCAAAATATTTATCCATCTCAAGAGAGAGAGCAAGGAAGCCTGTCCTCCTTGCTCCGCTTTGGTCAACATTACCTCTTAACGGTTGAGACGTTTAACTGTGCTGCCATCTCCCTTGCGCTCGATCACAAGACCCTTGGCATCACCCGACACCTCAACACCATTCACATCATAGAATCTGATTGAAGGAATCCCCTCCACATCTATTGATTCCACACCACAAGCTGCATTTTCATACCATTCAATCGTGAACGTTTCTACAGAATCACCTTCCGCAACAGTTATCCAACCTGGCGTACCATACACACAGGTATTCCAGTCCAAGATTTTTACGGATTCTCCGGAATCCTCACTCACCGTTATCTTGCTCGGCAGACCTTTAGCTGGTTTGCCAAGATAGCCGGAAAATGCCACCCATTCAAAATCATCCAGATCTACATTGTAGAACATATCCCATAAGTAACCAAACTGATTCGTACCTATGTGCAATTCATATTCATACAAGATTGTTTCATTCTCCGAATCATACCCGGAATCAATAATCTCCACTTTATTCACATGGCCACTCTCATCATAAGTTATGATTGACTCCTCAATTTCATTGCCACGTATCTGCTTATAGTTTATAAGCCGTTCATCAGCATATTCGAAGGTAACATAATCCTCGTCACGCACACCATTCTCATACTGAATCACCTTCACAACGTTACCATCCTCATTCAGAGTCATCTCATAGAGAAACGTATCACCATCCTGTTCAACCCGTGTCATCGTGAGAATGTCTGAAGAAAGTTGAGAATAGTCGAAAGTTATCTCACTTTCGCCCACAGTCACTTTGAGCAGTTTTCCCATACTCCATTCATCAAAGAGATCCTCACCGCTCTTCTCGTAGATGAAATTTACCTGCTCCTTATCTCCATAACTTTCTTTTATTATGGATGCTATCGTTATTGGCTTAGCATACGCTCCCATAGAAGCCAGCAATACCACTACATAAAGTAAAAATTTCTTCATACTATACATTTTTAAGTTGTGATTATTATCTATATCGCAAATTTAATTCAATATCCGTTCAATTCGATACACGGATACGAAACCTGGGAGCAAGGAGGACAGGCTTCCAGCCTGTCATATACAAAAGCAAAACCATCTACTTATGCAATAAATGATAATACTTTTGCAACCAAGGCAATACTTTTGCAATAAAAATACTTTTACAATAAAGTTACCTTATTCGCTACCGACAGGCTGGAAGCCTGTCCTCCTTGCTCCGCTTTGGTCAACATTGACTTTTAACGGTTGAGACGTTTAACTGTGCTGCCATCTCCCTTGCGCTCGATGACAAGACCCTTGGCATCACCCGACACCTCAACACCATCTCCACTGAAGAATCGCGCAGATTCAGCCTTCTCAGCAGATATAGTTTCAACATTTATTGTAGGACCAGAATACCAATTGATTATATATCTTTCACTTTCATTATCTTCTGAAACTGTTATCCAAATGGGGTATCCATAACCATCAGTGTCCCAATCCTGATGCTTACTTTCAACACCTTCTTTACTTGTTGTCGTTATATTGGTCGGTATACCATTGATTCTATCTCCGAGATAACCGGCCACTGCAACCCATTCCATATCATCCAAGTCAACACCATAGAACGTATCCCAGAGATAACCGACTTGTGTATAGTCGACACTCTTCTGATATGCATAGCTGATAACATCCTTATCTGTTTCGTTGTAATTATCTGTAACCTCAACTTTCGAGAGTCGGCCCCATTCATCATAGGATATGACTGACTCTTCTATATCCTCAGAATTTATCTGCTTGTAGTTGGTCAAACGCCCCTCGGTATACTCAAAAGTACAGTAATCCTCATCAAGCACACCATTTTTATATTCAAGAACCTTGACAACATTTCCTTCCTCGTTGAGAGTCATTTCATAAAGAGTGGTGTCTCCATCTTTATCCACACGTGTCATTGTAAGGATGTTGGAAGAAAGATTAGCGTAATCGAGAGTGAACTCACTATATCCGTCAGTCACTTTCATCAGCTTACCTCCGACCAATGTCATTTCTTCCTCCTCCCATTCATCTGAATAGATGAAGGTTATCAACTCTTCTGAGCCATTACGCTCTATTGTAATAGTATTGATGAGATATGGCTTTGCCGACACACTTATGGCAAATACCATACAAATCATGCCAAGTAAAAATTTCTTCATAAG
This sequence comes from uncultured Porphyromonadaceae bacterium, assembly GCA_947575235.1. Taxonomy (GTDB): domain Bacteria; phylum Bacteroidota; class Bacteroidia; order Bacteroidales; family Muribaculaceae; genus Lepagella. The sequence goes on along the minus strand of CANPMT010000090.1, from coordinate 1,436 downwards.
CTCTAATCTTTTTATAGTGAATATCTATCTTACATCGCGAATTAAGGGAAGCATCCCTTAATTACGAAACCTCGGAGCAAGGAGGACAGGCTTCCAGCCTGTCACATACAAAAGCAAAACCATCTACTTATGCAATAAATGATAATACTTTTGCGATAAAGTTACCTTATTCGCTACCGACAGGCTGGAAGCCTGTCACATACAAAAGCAATACCATATGCTTTTACAACTAAAGTCATTACTTTTGCAATAAAGTTACCTTATTCGCTACCGACAGGCTGGAAGCCTGTCCTCCTTGCTCCGCTTTGGTCAACATTGCCTTTTAACGGTTGAGACGTTTAACTGTGCTGCCGTCACCCTTCCTCTCAATGACAATACCCTTGGTATCACCACTCACCTCAACACCATTTATGTTGTAGAATCGAGATGAAGATTTCTTGTCTCCCGTAATTGGCTTCAGGTCACATGCCGCATTATTATACCACTCAATAATAAATTTGTCGGCATTGTTATTTTCAGTGACAGTAATCCAAGTGGGATATCCATAAACATTCGTATTCCAGTCCACAAGTTTTACCTCCTCACCAGATTGGCGATTTCTTGTAATCTTGCTCGGAAGGGTATTGGCATTTTTTCCAAGATACCCTGCGAATGCAACCCACTCAAGATCATCTATGTCCACATTGTAAAACCAGTCCCAGAATGAGCCAAAGGCATCAGTACCTAAGGGATGTTCATATTCAAAATAGGAAATCTCGGTAGCTGATTCATCTGAGGAGTCAGTATTCTCGACCTTGATTACTTGGCCGGATTCATCATAGGTTATCGATGACTCTTCAATGCCATCCTGGCTGATCTGTCTGTAGAGGGTAAGACACCCATCGGTATACTCGAAAGTACAGTAATCCTCGTCAAGGATACCATTATTATACTCAAGAGCTTTCACTACGTATCCTTCATCATTAAGAATCAACTCATACTTGGTAATTTCACCATCCTTGTCCTCACGTATCATCGTTAAGAGGTTGGATGAAAGTTGGGAGTAATCAAAAGTGAATTCGCTGTAACCATCGTTTACTTTCAACAGTTCTCCCATTGTCCACTCATCGCACAGGTCTTTGTCTGAATTCTCATAGATAAAGGTAGTCACCTCCTCTACACCATCATTCTCAGAAATTATTGAACTCAATGCTATCGGCATAGCGGATATGCTTAATATCCCGCCAAGCATCATCACGCTAAGTAAAAATTTCTTCATAAGCTCTAATCTTTAAATCGTGAATATCTATCTTACATCGCGAATCAAGGGAAGTATCCCTCAATTACTAAAACCTCGGAGCAAGGAGGACAGGCTTCCAGCCTGTCAGTCACCTCCTTCGCTACCGACAGGCTGGGAGCCAGGCCTCCGTGCTCCGCGTTGGTCAAAATTGCCTCTT